>JAMCQN010000172.1 GCA_023382055.1 Chloroflexota bacterium | reverse complement strand
AAAGTTCGTCAACTCGTCCAGTGGTTCTTCTGGCGCATGCGCCTGTCGTTTCGACTTGCCCATGCTATTAGTCTAATCTGTGACAAAGTAGTACTAGTCGCCCAGTGCCGTTTGTGAACTCACGTGGACTGTCGATACACGTAACTATAAGCTGGTTCACCGTAAACGCGGGTTGTGTGAATAATCCATGCAGTCATGATTCCGAACTCTACTAGAATGAGTTGGTGATATAAGATCGTGGGCATGATCTGGTAATGCTGGCGATATGCCGCAGCGGACGAAACCATGGCCGATGACGCGCACTCACTCGATAAAGAAGCAATCCGTACTGCAATCGCAGAGCTGGAAGCCCAACGCTCCCTGTTGAGCGGCGCGGTCGTCGAGTCAGCGCTTGCCGCTCTGCGCAGGCAACTCGCCGAGGCTGAGTCCTTGCCAGCCTTGCACACGCCCGAAGAAACAGGCGTCGAACGCCGCATCGTCACGGTCATGTTCACAGATATCGTCGGCTCCACGGCGCTGACGGAGAGCCTTGATCCGGAGGAGTGGCGTGAACTGGTCGCTGAGATACACACGGTCAGCAGCCAGCACGTCGTTGCACATTCAGGAACAGTTGTGCAATACCTGGGCGACGGCCTGTTGGCTCTGTTTGGCGCTCATGAGACGGATGAGCATGACGCCGAAAACGCGATCCGCGCCGCTTTGGAAATCCGGTCAAGCATGGCTGCACGCACTTCCGCTCCGGCTGTCAAATTGCGAATCGGCATACATACCGGCCTGGTCGTGCTGGGGGAACTCGGGACTGAAGTCAAGCGTGAATTTACCGCGTCTGGAAATGCAATGAACCTGGCAGCGCGCATCCAAAGCGCAGCGCCGGCCGGCCACATTCTTATTTCCCATGACACCTATCGTTACGTGAGGGGTATATTCCAACTGGCGCCACAACCGCTGCTGACGATGAAAGGTCAGTCAAACCCTGTCCAGACGTATCTGGTGCAACGTGCTGAGACGCGACCCTTCGGCGCCATCAACCGCGGTGTTGACGGCGTAAGAACGCCCACAATCGGTCGCGAGGTTGAACTTGGTCAACTCAATACCTATATGATGGATGCGCTTGATAGAGGGAGCGTCGTCTGGGCGCTGCTCGTCGGCGAGGCTGGTGTTGGCAAGAGTCGCTTGTTGAGCGAAGTCAGGGCCGCTCTCGCTAAGCTGGACAGGCCCATTTTCATGCTGAAGGCGCGCGCGTTCCAGGACGATGAGAAGTACGCATACTCGCTGGTCCGCCGTATGTGGTTCGATCGGTTCAATATCACCGAAGATGCGCCGCTTGGTGAGGCCGAGAGCCAGTGGGTAGATCAGTTTCTCAAACTGCATGCGACCAAGGATGATGACGCCGCTCTGGCGCTGGGACTCCTGGTCGGGTTGCAGTATGAACAGCATCCGCAAATCAAGGCATTGCGCGAAGACCCGGCTCAGTTAAAAGGGCGCGCGTGGGTCGTCAGCCGTGCGCTGTTTACGGCGATCCAGCAGACCATGCCTATCGTGGTGCTGCTGGAGGACTTACAATGGGCCGACCCATCCTCAATCGAGTACCTCACTGCGATGCTGCTGCAACGCGAGTCACCAGGTCATGGCATCTATGTGCTCGCCACCGCCCGGCCGGGCTGGACGAATCGCGGCCTGCTGGAGCCACGCGATGGTTATCGGCAAATCGACCTGCAAACGCTCTCGACGCCCGCGTGCCTGGAGTTCGTCGCAGCGCTATTGCAGGATGTCGCGGGCGTTACGGACGATGTAATACGCATGATCGCGCAACGTTCCGAGGGCAATCCGTACTACGTAGAGGAAATCATCAACTGGTGCCTGGATCGCGGCATTATTGAGCGCAGCGAAGACAGGCGGCGATTTATCGCGGAGCGCCTTCGCGAAACGGCGTTACCGGCCACGCTGCAGCACCTGCTGCTCACGCGCATCGGCGCTCTACATGAGTCCGAACGCCGCGTATTGCAGTACGCGGCGGTATTTGGGCGCAACTTCTGGGAGAGCGGGATTGAGATTATGGGCGCCGGCAGCGCAGGCCAGGTTCTCTCCAGGCTGGAGCAGCGCGGACTGATTGAGTTACAAGCCACTTCCTCGTTCGCAAATGACAGGGAATGGAGCTTCCATCATCAACTGCTTCGCGACGCAACTTATGAAAGCCTGTTGAAAAGTGAGCGGCGCAGGCTGCACAAGTATGCTGCTGCGTGGCTGGAGTCAATAGCGGGGCAATCCGGGCGTCTGGATGAATTTGTCAACCAGATCGGGGAGCACACTGAGCGCTCCGGCGATGTCGATATGGCGGTGGTCTGGTTTCTGCGCGCCGGCGAAAGAGCCAGGATGCGCGGCGCGACAGCGGAAGCGCGCAAATACTACGAGCGTGTGCTTGATCTGGCGCACGCCGATGATCTTACGCGGCGCTGGCCGGCGCTGCTGGGACTCAGCGATGTGCTGCGGGTCCTGGGCGATACGGCCGCTTATCAGGCAACAGTGGATGACCTGCTGTCGCACGCCAACAGGCTGGACGATGCGCACCTGGCAGAGGCGCTGTATCGCAAGGGTTTCTACTACGATTTCACCGGAGACTACCAGGCTGCAGTGCGCGCGTACCGGGCCGGGGCCGAGTCGGCGCATAATGCCGGCCAGCCCGTGTTGGAGGCTACGATGCTTGCGCTGTCGGCAATCTGCCTGAACCGGCTGAATGACGAGAAGATTGCATCAAGTATCGCCGAACGTGTACTGCAGCTCTCGCAGCAGTTGGGCCGCAGCGCTGTAGTCAAAGCGCTGAGCAACCTGGCGGTTTACTATTCCGAAGCGGGTGATATTGCGCGCGCCGCGGAATTGCACGCCGAACTGGCTGGCATAAACCACCAACTGGGGGATCGCGCTGCCGAAGCAAACGCGTCGGGCAACCTGGGATATGACTATGTGTGCCTGGGTCAATACACTGCAGGCGGTAACGCATTGGAAAGCTCTATAGTTCTGAGTGAATCTATCGGCGCGCGCCGGGAGTTGGTTTACAGCAAGTTGAACCTGACCATGGCGCAGTGGCGCAGCGGTCGCCGTCAACTGGCGCAGCAGACGCTGGATAAACTCGACCAGGAGTTGTCAGCTCTGGGTGATCCATTTGCACGCGCCGCCGGCCTGTCGTATCGCGGGCTCATCGATGAAAACATGCAGGATTACGACAAGGCCATTGTGTGTTATCGCGAAGCTGCCCGCGTGCTGGAATCGCTGGGAGTAGGCGGCTACGCCATCGACGCCCAGGCTGGCGAAGGGCGTTGTGCGCTGGGTATGAATCGCTTGCAGGATGCAGCAGCGCTGGCAGGTTTAATATGGGGCTATCTTTCCGAACACGGTACTGCGGGCATGGAGTTCCCGATCTGGAACTATATGGCCTGCGCAGAGATATTCAAAGCGGCCGGCCAGGTTGATCGTTTCAGAACCGTCATCCAGGCTGGATATGATGAATTGGCGCGTCGCGCATCCCGGATCAGCAAGCCGGAATGGCGGCGCACTTACCTTGACAATGTGCCGGAACACAAAGCGCTGCTAGACTTGTACGCAGGCGTCCATTAAGGTTTTTAATGACACTGACGAACGTCGCAGCGCATACTGGCAATGGAGGAGCACTGGAATGGCGAGATTTTTCGCAGAGCAGACTCTGGTGAGTGACGACGGCGCGGCCGAACACCTTTTCAGCCTGCACGGTGTGCACGTGAGAGTATCGCCGCAAAATGACGGCAACGCGGTGGAGGTGCAGGGAGTCGATGCCGAATTAACGCCGGAAGCAGTTCACCCCGCTATCCGCATGGGAACCTCCAGTGAGTTCCGCTTGGGGCGCTATGTGATGAACCTGGAACTCGTCAAGCCTGACGCATCGGATATCAAACCGCCGGCCCAGATATGGATTGCGCTGACTGCGGAAGACCTGGCGCGCGCGCAAACCAGAGACCAACTGAAACTGGCTTACTGGAATGGCGGACAATGGATTGTCTTTACCGATGTGAAGCATCACTTCCGTATCGTTGAGCCGGAAACTGAGGGCGGGTATGGTTACGCAGTCGCTGAACTCTCGCGCTGGGGCGATCCGCCGCTGGCTGTTGGTCACTGATGGATAAAAGCTGCATAGGCTAGCTCAACGCAACACGAGCGCCGGCATGATATCATGCCGGCGCTCGTGAATGCTTTTCCTGCAGAGCGTGTGGGGTTTAGTTGAGTTCGGTGGTTGGATCGCCTTTGAGCAAGGGCAATGGATGCGGGCGAACGAGAATTCCGCCCTGCTCATAAGATTCCATGGCAGCCCAGGTATATTCGAGCGCCGCCAGCGCATCGCGACCGGAAGCGCGCAGTTTCTCCAATGGCGCCTTGTTCGACACATCCTCCATGAAGGCGTGGATGCGGCGCGGGAACGTCTGGTTAAAATCCTTGATGCCCGAGTTCGTCACTACAGGCCCGCCCGACGCCCCCATCGACATCGCTTCGGGGCGAGCGGCATTAGCAGGAGAAGGCGCAGGGAAGTAGGTGATCTTTTCGATGCAGTTCTCGATGACGAATGTCCCCTGTGTTCCGCCGACTTCCAGGCTCCACCAGCCGCCCAGGCCGAAGGTGGAGTCGCCGCGCTGGCTGAGCAGATAACCGATGGCGCCGTTAACAAACCGAACGTGTATGCCGTTCACCGACAGCATGACATCGCCGCTGCGCTTGCGGAAACTGGGTCGGTCGATGAAGGCCTGTACGTGGGTGATATCGCCGCAGAAGTAGCGCATCACGCTGAACGGGTGGGTGAGGAACGCCTTCACGTGGAAGTAGTGATGCCCTTTGACGCGCGTCGAATCCTGGGGCCCGTAGGTGGCTTCGCCGCCGGCAAAGCCCATCTTGTGCAGGCAGAATAACTGCTCGCCAATCTGCCCGTTTTTGATATATTCCCTGGCTTTCTCCGCCGGAGGCGTGAAGTAGTGATTGAGGTTGCATCCCAGGTAAACCTTTTTCTCGGCTGCCTTGGCGACCATTTCACGGGCCTCTTTCACGTCGTTGGACAGGGGCTTCTCTACGAGCACATTCTTGCCCGCTTCGAGCGCTTCCATGGCAGGCTCATAATGCCAACTGCCATTTTCGTAGCCGCCTGTAGTGACATCGACGATGTCGAGATCGGGTTCAGCGGCCAGCATGTCCTTCAAGCTGTAGTAGGCTTTTACGCCGTGTTTGGCAGCCGTTTTGTCCGCGCGATCTTTGACCACATCGCATACGGCCACAAGATTGGACAGGGGATCCTCCATATGACAATCTGCGTGTAGGTTCCCGATACCGCGCAGACCGACAAGACCAACTTTCAATGCCATAATGATTTCCTCCACACGTTAGTTTATATCGTTCCTGATGAGAGTCAGATATGAACCTCTACTTCGCGACCGGCGGCCTGACTGCGGTAGATGCCATCCAGAATGCTCTGTACATAGAGCGACTGTTCCGGCGGCACCGGAGAGGGCAGCCCCTGCGCAACGGCGCGCGCGAACTCGATGCACTCCAGAGCGTGAGCTTCCGTTTTCTCCTGGGTTAATTGCAGCGTGCGATTGTAGAACTGCCGTGTTGTGTAGTTGGAGCTGATGAACTCCGCCTTGGGCCATTCGCAACCGCCCTCGCTTCCATACAGCCACAGACGGGCTTCTTCTCCCTGCGTACTGTGATGCAGCAGCCAACTGACTTCCAGGATCAATGTCGCGCCATTCTCAAAACGCACGAATGCGGATGCGAAGTCCTCAACGTCGACATCGCGCGGGACGAGGTTGCGCCCGGATGTGGAAAAAGCGCCTTCGTGATGCGCCAGCGCCGTGCGCGCCACACCGCTGACCGTCACGGGCTTGGGGTGATCCATCAACCACAGCGTCAGGTCCAGGATGTGCACGCCGATATCGATGCAGGGACCGCCGCCGCTGTTCTTCTTATAGATAAAAGTGGGGCTGAGCGGCAGGAAACCGCGCCGCAGCATCCAACTGCGCGCGTGGTAGATCTGACCCAGTACGCCGGTCTGTATCTCGGCTTTCATCGCCTGCGCCACGCCGCCAAAGCGGAAATGCTGAGCGGTCATGAGCAGCTTGCCGGACCGGTCACGCGCTGCGATCATCTTGCGGACATCGTCTGGTCCCGGTGCAAGCGGCTTTTCACTGATGACATGCTTACCCGCATCGAGCGCCGCAATGGCCTGTTCCGCGTGGTACATATTGGGCGAGCAGACGTCTATGATGTCGATATCCGGGTCATGGATCAGATCGGCGGGTTTCTCATAAAATTTCTGTACGCCGTATTTTTCACGCCAGGTGTTGAACACGGCGGGATTGATATCGCTTCCGGCGACCAGTTCCGCATCGGGCGAGGCTTTCCACCCCGGCACGTGTGTGTTGGCTATGCCGCCCAGACCGATGACACCAACTTTCAGCTTCTTCGTCATGTTTGAATCTCCTTATAAGGACAGTTTAGATGGGCACATCAGCTTGAAAAATAACCGATGGCTGTGTGGACAAAATGCTATATTCGGACAGGATGGCGGGGATGAAAATGGATTGGCCGCGCCGGAAAGCGTCAGCGCCGCCCGCGTATCGCAGGGTGATCTCGCCCTGGGTGACAATCAGGATGCTGGGTTTATTGAGCATACTGACATGCCGCGTTACCCCGGGTGATACATTGAAACGGCTGACTCGAAATTCCGGCGCCGGCGTTCTGTAAACGACCGTTCCGCCGCTCGGTTTGCCGCCCAGGATCTTCACGGCTCCAGGTTCATACTTGAGAATGTCAAGCAACGTTTTGGCGTCTTTGTACTTGGGCGTCAGACCGATGCGCACGACATTATCGGAATTAGCCATGCACTCGATGATGTTTCCCTTGATGTAGGCATGGGGGACGCCTGCCTCGGCGAATATCGCTTCACCTTCCGCCAGATGCACGAGATTCAACATGAAGATGCTGAACAAACCAATATCGGCGCCTGGATACTTCCGGCGCAAATCAATAAAAAGCGTCTCGGCTTCGGTCAGGCTGCCGGCTGTTGTGTCCAAACGATGCGCGAGCCGGTCGATTGCATCGGCCAACACGTCCGGATGGGTCACTGAGCGTGTGATCAATGCGGTCAACAGCATCTTTGTCAGGTCGTGTTGCTTATGGAGATCGGGCGCTGAGGTACGCTGGACTCGCTCGGCGACATCCATCCCCACAAACTCGCTTATCTCCGGGTAGCGTTCCAGTGCGGCAGATAATTCATCAAACGGCCTGAAACCCATCAGCGCCGTGAGTGAATCCAGGGCGACGGCCACTTCCGGTTTATGGTTGTCGTCCGGGTAATGCTCAGGCGAAGCCGCGTGAAGCAACCTGGCCTGCGTCTTGTTTGGATGGGCTTGTATCGACAGCGCCTCGCCGGCCGATAGGACCTTCAACAGAAAAGGCAATTGACGGTTGAATTTCGCGCTGACGGCTGTACCCAGCAATTCCTGCGGATACCTGGCGATCCAGCGGTCCAGAGCGATGAGTTCATCATCGACTTCGATATGCGACGGCGCCTTGGGATGCGCGCCCATCCACAATTCGCCGTATGGCACACCGGGTTTCGGCGATATGCCCAGCAATTGCGGAATGAACGCCTCCCTGTCGCGCGCGCCCCATTCGTAATGCTGTATCTGGTTCTGCATCAGATAAGGCGCTGGCTTCACCGGGTGTAACGGATTCACACTCATCTCTATTCGCTTGATCCCTATCGCATGAATTGCGCTTTCCACCATCACTGCGCTGGTCTGGATTGTAAGGCACACAGGATGTGAGGGCAATTCCGATCTTCAGTTTTGGGCTGCGCAGAATCGCAATTAACGCCATAATCTGCATCAACCTGATGCTCATCGTGTACTAATAGAGCGACAGGAACGAGTACAAATTATGCCGTCAAAATGCAGTATCCAGTTTCGTTCACACGAAATTCCAGGCGCGCGTTATATGTCGGGGCGCGTATCCTATGATGAGGTGTTTCGTGCAGGCCGGTTATGCACCCGCTACTGGTCTTCATCGGGTCAGGTATGGCCGGAAATGCATTTGAAGGGCATCGATCCGGCGCTCGATCAGCCGTATGATGCATTCCAGTTGGCGATTGATGGACGCAACCTGGCAGGTGGTTACGAATGGTTGGCAGCCGGTGAATCGGCTGATCCATCCAGTGATTGCGGGGGTGACCGTCCGGTGCGGCACGCCGAGATCCGACTCGCGCATCAGGCTGCCGGAATCGAGGTCAAGGTGCATACCCGCATCGACGGCAGCCAGTTCATCATCCGCTGGCTGGAGATCGTAAATACTGTTGATCGCGCCGTCGGCATAACGTCCGTCGCTCCTTTCAGCGGGATGCTCTGGTCGCATCGTGTGGGTGAGTATCTGCAATCGCCGCACGATTCGCCGTTTGAACTGGCCTATACCCATTTGTTCAACTGGGGTATGGAGGGCGACTTCTGGTTTGAGCCGCTCGCCGACGGCGTAAAGTCTGTCGATGGCGGCAGGCTGGGACGGAGCGGGTGGGGCAGGCCGGCGTTCTGGGCGCGCAATCGTTGTAACGGCCAGACTTTCGTCTGCGAACTGGCGTGGGGCGGGAATTATGCATTTGCGCTGGATTGCAGGCTGGCCGAAAGCACGAATACACAAATGCACCCAACCAGCCGGCAGGCTGAACTGTATTTCCGCATGGGGTTATCCGGACACGATCCATACCTGCGAGTATTGCTGCCGGGTGAAACCATCACAACCCCGGCGGTTCATCTCGGACTGTTCCAGCAGAATACCGATGCCATTGTGCAGGCTACACACGAGCACGTGCGCCGGGTGGTCATGCCGGCGCGTGTCCCTGACCGCTACGTGGAGATAGAGGCCAATCACCGCGGCTATCTATGCGACCGCGAGAACGAGCCTGACCTGAAGCGCGACGTCGAGTTGGCGGCATCGGTGGGGGCTGAACTCTATGTCGTTGATGCCGGATGGTATGGCAACGATCCAAATATCTGGTGGAAAAACGTCGGCGATTGGCGCGCCGGCTCGTGGTTGCCCAATGGGCTGGAGCCCGTCGCTGCGCACGCTCATGCGCAGGGGATGAAGTTTGGTTTGTGGGTGGAGATCGAAGCCGCCGGCGAGAATAGCTCGCTGAAGAAAGATCATCCCGACTGGCTGCTCATGCGGGACGGCGCGCCGGTGGCAAACGGGCGCGCGCTCGATCTAACCCGGCCGGATGTCGCTGCCTGGGTCGAGAGCGAAATCGCGCGCATCATCACGCAGTACCAACTGGACATGTTCCGCATCGATCATAACCACATGCTGACCCCATCCGGGAACCGCGCAGTCAACGGCTTGACAGAAGATCTGACCTGGCGCTATTACGATGCCTTGTATGCCGTCTTTGATCGCCTGCGCGCCAGATTCCCGCAGGTGATATTCCAGGATTGTGCTGGCGGCGGCGGGCGGTTGGACTGGGGCACACTCGCCCGATTTCACAATGCCGAACTGAGCGACTGGATGCGCATGCCGCGCGGGCTGAAGATCCTCAATGGCGTCACCATGTCATTGCCGCCGGAGATTTTATTACGCACCTTCGGAACGGAAGTACCGGAAATCGAGTTGGATGGCGACATCGACGCGCAACTGCGGTTGGTCTGCCTGTCGCGCCCCATATTCCGAGGCATCGCGCCTTCGCCGGAGGCGTTGTCGGAATTCCTGCAGGAACGTATCGCCCATCATCTGCGGCTGTATCGCGAGTTCATACGGCCGATCATGATCGATGGCCTTGTCTATCACCACACGCCGTTCCTGAAGCACGCGGAGCTGTCGCCGTGGTGTGTGCTGGAATATGGCGCGGGCGACCGCACGCGAGCCGTTATCGGGGTATTCCGCACCGGCGATACCGCCGAACCCATTTATCATGTGTTCCCGCGTGGGCTGGTTGCATCGCATCAATATGAAGTAGTACTCGACAATACCGGCGCGCACTTCATCATGAGCGGCGCCGATCTACTGCAACGCGGGTTGCGTGTCCGGGTGGAACGGCCGCAGAGTTCGGAACTGCTGTTATTCAATGCGGTTTCGTAGACGGGTCATCAATGAGGGTAGCCATGACAGACACTTTTTATCAAGAGAAGTACCGTCCGCAATTCCACTTCACCGCCAGGCAGAATTGGATCAACGATCCCAATGGACTGGTTTTCTATAAAGGCGCCTACCATCTGTTCTTCCAGCACAACCCGTCGGGAATCGAATGGGGCAACATGACCTGGGGGCATGCCGTCAGCAGTGACCTGATTCATTGGCAGCAGTTGGAGAACGTGTTGCTGCCCGACTCGATGGGGACGATGTTCTCCGGGTCGGCGGTGGTCGACTGGGACAATACCGCCGGTTTCCAGCAGGGCGACGAAAAAACGATTGTGCTGATCTATACGGCTGCTGGAAACCAGTCGCCGGAATCGAGAGGGCAGCCGTTTACGCAGTGCCTCGCCTACAGCACCGACGGCGGGCGCAGCTTCACCAAATACGCGCTGAATCCTGTCTTGAAACATATCATCCATGAGAATCGCGATCCAAAGGTGACCTGGCACGCGCCGTCGCGCCGATGGATCATGGCGCTCTACCTGGACAAGGATGTCTATGGCCTGTTTACCTCACCTGACCTGAAGGCATGGACGCATCTTCAGGATGTGGTGATGCCTGGATGCAGTGAATGCCCCGACATTTTTGAAATACCAGTCGAAGGATCAAGTGGCGAGACGCGCTGGGTCTTTATCGCCTCGAATGGCCACTACCTGGCTGGGTCATTCGACGGCGCGCATTTTGCGCCCGATTTCAACACACCCCGCATTGTCGACTTCGGCGCCAACTATTATGCGGTGCAGACCTATAGCGATATGCCGAATGGGCGGCGTATCCAGGTCGCCTGGATGAGTGGGGGAAAGTACCCCGGCATGCCGTTCAACCAGCAGATGTCGTTCCCGTGCGTGCTGAGGCTGGCGCGTTCGACGAATGGCCTGCAGCTTCTGCGCACCCCGGTAAAGGAAGCAGAATTGCTGCATGCCGGGATGCATGAGTGGGCTGCGATCAGACTCGAACGATGGAACGACATCCATGAACTGCTGACAGCCGATTTGCTCGACATCGATCTGGTTGTGGAAGTTGATGATGACGGCGAGTTCATGCTCAGGCTGCATGGAGAGCCGCTCACCTACTCTGCCGCAACAGGGCAGTTGACCGTTCTGGGCAGGACCGCTGTGATACAGCCACACGATGGCCGTATCGAACTGCGCGTCCTGGTGGATCGCGCATCAATCGAGGTGTTTGTGAATGGCGGTGAAGCATCCTTGACTTCATGCTTCCTGCCGGATTCTGCTGGGCCGAATGTCGCGATCCAGGGAGTCAATGCCCAGGTCATTGCGTTGCGGGCGTACGAGATGCATTCGGCATGGAACAGTGCACGGCAATCAGGCTCATAATTAAACCGATTTGACCCAATCAAAAACAAAGGAGCACGACAATATGGAGAGGCTGAGTATCAACGGCGCCTGGCGCGCGTCGCAAATAGGAAGCGGGTTAAGAATACCCGCGCAGGTTCCGGGGTGTATCCACACCGACCTGATCGCCGCGGGGAAGATACCTGACCCCTATTATCGCGACAATGAGTTGAAGCTGCAATGGATCGGTGAAGTGGACTGGTTATACAGCCGCAGCTTTTCCGTGCCCGCCGGATTACCCAAGCATGATGTGGTCCTGTTGCGTTGCGAAGGATTGGATACGTTCGCGACGATCCGTATCAACGGGAATGAGGTTGCGCGGACGGACAATATGTTCCGCACCTGGGAATTTGATGTCAAAGCGCTCTTGAAGCGGGGCCAAAACACGATAGAGGTGCAATTCGACTCGACGATTCCCTATATCAAACAGAAAGAGGCGGCGTTTCATCTGCCTGGTTGGAACGCGCCGCATGAGATCGCTGGACGCGCCTGGGTGCGGAAGGAGCCCTGCAACTATGGATGGGACTGGGGGCCCGTTCTTATCACCTGCGGGATATGGCGATCCATCGAGTTCATTGCGTACGATAACGCCCGACTCACCGGCATCAGGATCCTGCAGGATCACAGCAACTCCGGCCAGGTCATATTGGATGTGAGTCCGGAAATCCAGGCTGATCAACCTGAAGCCTTGACGACACGAATACAGGCGAGCCTCAATGGCAAGGTGGTTGCCGAGACGACGGGCAGCCCGAATGGAATGATCGCGATCGATGCCCCGCGCCTCTGGTGGCCGAATAACCTCGGCGAGCAACCGCTATACGATGTAACCGTGCAACTCCTGGATGCTGCGGGCAAGGTGATCGATACAACGTCGCGCCGGATCGGCCTGCGCACGCTGGCGCTGGATCGCCACCCTGATCAGTGGGGAGAGTCGTTTCAGTTTGTCGTCAATGGCGCGCCGTTTTTCGCCAAAGGCGGCAACTGGATACCGGCTGACACATTCGCGAATGCAGTCAGCGATGAGCGGTATCGCGACCTTCTGATGAGCGTGAAGAACGCCAATATGAATATGCTGCGGGTGTGGGGCGGCGGCATCTATGAGCAGGATGTGTTCTATGGCCTGTGCGATGAACTGGGCATCTGCATCTGGCACGACTTCATGTTCGCGTGCTCGACGTATCCCGGTTTTGACCAGCAGTTTCTGGACAACGTCCGCGCAGAGGCGGTCGATAATGTCCGCCGCCTGCGCCACCATCCCTCCATTGCGCTGTGGTGCGGCAACAATGAAATGGAACAGGGTCTGGTCGGTCCGGCGTGGACAGAACGGACAATGAGTTGGGACGATTATGGTAAGCTGTTCGACCAGCTTCTGCCGGAAGTCACGCGTGAACTCGATCCACAGCGCTCGTACTGGCCGTCCAGCCCGCATACGCCGGTCGATAATCGCGCGGATTTTAACAATCCGAATTCCGGCGACGCCCACCTGTGGGATGTCTGGCACGGCCGCAAACCCTTCGAGTGGTATCGCACCTGCACGCATCGCTTCAACAGCGAATTTGGTTTCCAGTCCTTCCCGGAGCCGAGGACCGTGCGAGGATATGCCGAACCGGAAGACCGCAACGTGACGACCTATGTCATGGAGCTGCACCAGCGTAGCGGTATCGGGAATGCCGTCATCATGCACTACATGCTTGACTGGTTCCGCCTGCCGAGTTCATTCGACATGACGCTGCATCTCAGCCAGATGCTGCAGGGCATGGCGATGAAGTATGCCGTGGAGCACTGGCGGCGCGCCATGCCGCGCGGCATGGGTACGTTGTACTGGCAGATCAACGATTGCTGGCCGGTGGCGAGCTGGTCATCCATCGATTACCACGGGCGATGGAAAGCGCTGCATTACATGGCGAAGCAGTTTTATGCGCCCGTCCTGGTGTCGGCGCTGGAAGATGCCGCAACCGGGAGGTTGGAGATTCATCTTACGAATGACGCCTTGCAGTCAACCGCCGGCGAAGTCTCATGGCGGCTCACGAACGTGCAGGGAAAAACGCTTGCACATGCAAAGGCGCCTGCAACTGTCGCGGCATCGACTTCCGCCCTGGTCGCTGTGGCTGAGTTCGGCGAGTACATCGGGAAGCACACGGCTCGCGAGTTGCTGGTCTGGCTCGAATATCGCAGCAAGGGCAAGTTGATTTCGACCAACTTCGCGACGTTTGCCCGTCCCAAGCACCTTAATCTGGTTGATCCGCAGATAGAGACGCAGGTAGAAAGCCTGGCGAAGAACGAGTATGCCGTCACATTGACTGCCGCCCGGCCGGCGTTATGGGCATGGTTGGAGCTCGAAGGAATCGACGCCTTATTTAGCGATAACTACGTGCACCTGTCGCGCCAGAATGCAGTGCGCGTTATCGCGACAACGGCGAAGCCAATCACGCTCAAACAGTTCAACAAGGCGCTGCGCATTAACAGCTTGATCAATACTTATTGACTGGGAGACATATGGGGCACCAATTTCCCCACGTGGTACGACGATGACGCGCGCTTCCGTTTCGCCATCAGTTTTGACCGCTGACTGCCTGGCGGTCGGGTGCTGCACGAGATCGTGAAGTGCTCCTTCACCCGCGCCGGCGGGTAGGGAGCACTTTCATCTCGTACAGCCTGAAATACATACACGCCGGCGCCGTAGAACTCGCGGCCTCTTGAGGTCAGTATCTCGCCGCCGACTTCCATCGGCCGGATGCACTTGTCCTTGCAGATTTCCGGGAGCACCACTTTAGCGGTAGCGTCGTCGGGCAACTCAATAGACTGTCTCCCGGCTCGTGTTATGTACCAGCCAGTATATCCTTTGCCAACGACGCTCTCCGGGTTCAACCAGCCTGTTTCATCCACGCAGATTGCACCGTAAAATTGCGAGCGCCATACCTCGCAGCAACCCCAGTCAATCTGAGTACCCGCAGGAGCTCGGCGCTGTGCAGGAAACGGGTACCCGTGCACAGGCAGGCCGAAATCAACCGTATTGCACTGTGGTTCGTTCGGAAGTGACATGTCGGTTATATGCCGCCATTCATGCTCCAGTACGCATTTGAATTTATAGCTTAGTATGTTATTCTAGGTGTTGAAAAGTAAACCACGAAGTACATATATAGACGTTGGTGCACGGCGCTGACATATAATGCGAACTATGGAAAGGGCAATCCGATTACTGCTGGCGGATGATCACCCTGTTCTACGGGAGGGAATGGCTGACCAATTGGTAATGCGATCCAACATCGAAATCGTTGGACAGGCCAGTACAGGGCAGCAGGCCGTGGAACTTGCGCATATATTGCGACCAGACGTCATTCTGATGGATATTCAGATGCCGGGTCTGACCGGTATTGAAGCCACGCGTCAGATTCGTGCGTTGCTGCCGGAAGTGCAGGTCCTCATATTCAGTGGGTTCGATGATGAAGAATACATTCGCTCGGCGTTGAAAGTAGGCGCCAGCGGGTTCATGCTCAAGACATCATCAGCCGATCAGATAGCCAAAGCGGTCGAGCAGATCTACGAGGGGAACCTGGCGATCAGCACCACAACAGGACCAGGCTATAACCTGTCCAGTGTGGTCGATAACAGGCGCACCGGCGGCGGGGCGCTGGATGACGATGTTGATTACGAGTTGACCGACCGCGAATTGGAGGTACTCCGACTGCTGGCGCTGGGTTTGACCAATCGCAGTATTGCTAAGACGCTGTCAATCAGCGATCGTACCGTGCAGGCTCATCTGACTCACATTTTCGCCAAAATGCGCGTCATATCGCGTCTGGATGCAGTCCTGAAGGGTATTCGCAGCGGTATGCTGCCCAATGTTAACAACGCGCAGGAACAATATCACAGGGATGATGACGCGCGGGGCGGGTGAATGTCCCGCCGGTATCGATGAAGTCCTGGAAACCATTGATACTCAATCAGGCAGATGAACAGGCGCGTCTAGCCCGATTGAGTTGATTGGTCGCCTGCTGTAGCAGCATGAGCGTCTGACTGCTGGGCCGGCCAGCGCAGGGCTGCCTTTATTGCGGTTCGTTTACTCAGTTGGGTCTGTATCGATCTCAGCAATTCCTGCTGTGTAAAGGGCTTAGTCAGGTAATCGTCTGCGCCCAACTCCATTCCCATGCGCACAGACTGGCGATCAGTCTTGGCGGTCAGGAAGATCACTGGGATCACAAGACAGTTGGGGTCTGCGCGCAACTCTTTCAGCACACCGTAACCGTCCAGCTTGGGCATCATGATGTCGCAGACGATCAAATCGGGGAGGCATTCCCGGGCGCACGTCAGTCCTTCTTCACCATCGGCGCCGGAAAAGACTTCGTACTCCTCCAGTTCGAGCAAATCGACTAGATTTTGCCGTAAGTCTGTATCGTCCTCGATAACGAGTATTCGGGTCATCAGCTTCGTCTCACACCAGACATGGCAAGTATACGACCTGCGAAGGAGAACCGCAGATGAGCCACTGGTGGTGCTGGAACTCTAACCGCATCATCTATTCGCGCGCGCAGCTCCTGAAGGAAAACGGATCCGCATAGTGAACCGCCAGCTTTGTATTCGTCCGTCGAGTTCAGCGCAACGGCGGATGCGCCAGCGCGCTTTTTCGCCGCATGCGAAGCACTTTTATGGAAACAGCCGCGCCATTCTGGACGAACAGCCTGGGCTGGCGGTTCTACACAAATCGTTCTACTGATCCTATTTGTCCCAGCGTTTGTCGGGTTGCCAGAAGGAAAGCTTAGGTGTGTTCCACTCCTCAGTAGGCTCGAATAGCCCCGGAAAGCGCAGGTTAGCTTCGATGCCGTCGTAGTCGAGATCGACGCCTAACCCGGGTTTATCTGGAACTGCGACATAACCGTTTTCGATATAGTTTTTCGGCAAGCCGGTAACCAATCCCTCCCAGAAGGGCAGGTCCAGGCCGTGATGCTCAAGCGCCACGAAGCTCGGAATTGCAGCCGCAGTATGCAGGTTAGCCATGAAGGCAATCGGCGACCCGGCGAAGTGCAACGCCGTCGGAATGCCAAAGCGCTCCGCATAATCGGCTATGCGCTTGGTTTCGGCCATGCCGCCGGAAGTCAGCAGGTCGGGGTGGATGATGTCCACCGCGCGTTTCTCGATAAACTCACGGAAACCTTCCCATAAGTACCACTCTTCGCCCGCTGCCACGGGTATCTGCACAGCGTCGGTAACCTGCTTGTGAGCGTCGGCGTCCCACCACGGCACAGGATCCTCGATCCATGCCAGACCGTACGGCTCCAACGCTTTACCAAGCCGGATGACTTCCTTTACGGTCATCATGCCGTGGCCGAAATGGTCGATACACAGCGATGTCTCCCAACCGACGGCCTTGCGCACCGCCGCGACCACTTCCGCCATACGCGCCACGCCCGCATCTGTTACTCGCGTGACAGGACCGGTGCCGGGTGCGCGCCACTCGCGCGTCATGTGGTTCTCGAACCGGGTCGTCTGGCCGATCATGCTGTCTTGCACGCCGTCCAGCAAATGAAGGCCCACGTCGAATTTGATGAACGTCAATCCCAGCGCCTTGCGACCAAGCACCCGTTCGGCATAAGCCTCGGGCGTTGGCGTGGTCGGCTGCGGTGTATCCGCGTACAGACGCACTTTCTCCCGGTATTTCCCGCCGAGGAACTGGTAGCACGGGACGCCGTAGACCTTCCCGACCAGGTCCCACAAAGCGATCTCCAGGCCGCTGACGCCGCCGCCTTCGCGCCCCCAGTTGCCGAAGCGCTTGATGGCATGGAAAATCAAATCGACATTGCAGGGATTCTGGCCCAACAGCATCGACTTGAACTGCAGCGCGTTTTCCTTGTGGCCCGCGTCGCGAACCTCACCGATGCCATAAACACCCTGGTTCGTATCGATACGGATAATTGGATAGTCGTAGTTGCTGCACACCACCGCCATGCGGATATCGGTTATTCTCAAGTCCGATGGCCGTGAGTAGGTGTTCACCTTATCGGAGGCTTTTTCAATTGCGTCGTTTTTTTTATCGCTCATAATATGCTCCTGTTTCGCGCCGGGCGAAAGATGCGCCCGGGATGCTTCGGTGCGGTCAGTTGCTGTGCGAGGGTTCCGGCAGGTGGCTCAATGTGCGCTCATAAACCTCATAATGTTCGCCCTCTTTCTCATCAGGATCGACATACTTGAGCCACATTGCCTGATCGGGGTGATCGCCGGACAACTGCCGGCGGCTGCCCCAGATGTTGCCGGTCTTGTCATGCCATTTCACTTCGCCCATCTGAAGCAAAATGTACTCGCCGGCATACTTATCGCACAGTTCTTTCTTGTGTTCCAGATAGAACAATCCCTGCTCTGCCGTCGTTTTCCGCCAACTGTAGACAATCTCGCGCGAGTCCGTTATCTTGGAAAAGAACTTGCCGACCGGGCTCTGCACTTCGGATAACCAGTTGATCTCGTCCAGGTTCACCGAGCCGAACCCGCTTTCGGCGGCGCACAGCAGAGAGTTGCGATCGCGATGAAATGGTTCAGTGAGCCAGTCCGATTGTGGGTTGTGGCCCATCAGGTAGGCTCCGACGGCATCCGTGGCTACCACGTGATCACCGGCGATGAGCGTGTTGCAGATGCGCGGCTGGTCGCCGGGCCCCCATTCCTCGCCAGCCTGGCACACCAGCCCGTCGATGATGTTAAGCGCCGGCTTATAGATGCGACCCAGGTCGGCCAGCATATAAGGCATGCGCACCAGATGGTGGTAATAAGCGCGCGTGTGACCTTTGGGAGGCAGCATCATCAAACCGAACAGGTTTTTCATGCACAACGTGATGCCCATGAATGCATGATTCTTCAGTTTCTGCACCGAGATCATCTCATCGGCTTCGATGGTGGAGCGGGGCAGGGGATACTCGTCGAACATGAGACCGCCGCCCGGCGCCTTCTGCCACACGACATCGTCTTCGCGGCCATCGATGAACGGCACACCAAACTCATTCAGCACCGGCAGGATGGTCGTCATGGCGCTGCGCGGCTCACTCTGTTTGCCGGACACGCCGACATCGACGGCGAACAGCTCTGCCTGGGTGCGCTCGCGCAACAGCCTCAGCGTGGCTCGCGCGACAACGTCGCTGACCAGTTGCTGACGATGCCCCATGTGATAGATCACCTTCTCGGGTTCCCAGTCCTGGTTGAACTTGATCCCGATACGCCTGGCCTTGCCGATTCTCTCCCAGGCTTTTTCAAGCGGATCAGTCGCTCGTTTGAGCGCGGCATAGACTTCATCGACGCTGGCGCGATAGTCGCAACCGACCGCGCGCACTGTGTAGTTCGATTTCACTTCAGCCATGTTGCAATAACCTTTAACCTCGTTTCATGTATGTATAGGACACACTGGACTCCGCAAATGAATGCGCCGTGGATCCGGAACGGTCAGGCGGATATCTGCATTTCCTTGATCTTCTTCAATGTGCGTTCATAGACTTCGAAGTGTTCGGCCTCTTTCTCTTCAGGATCGACGTATTTGAACCACATCGCCTGCTCGGGGTGGTCGCCTGACAGGATGCGCCGGCTGCGGTCCAGCACGCCGCTCTTGTCATGCCACTTCACCTCGCCCATCTGCATCAGGATGTACTCTCCCGGATATTTCTGCAGCAGATCCTTCTGATGGTCGAGGAAGTACATTGCCTGTTCGGCGGTGGTTCGCCGCCAGGAGATGACTGTCTCCTGGGAGTCGGTAATCTTGGCGAAGAACTTGCCGACCGGCGCCTTGACTTCGGAATGCCAGTCGATCTCGTCGAGATTCACCGTGCCAAAGCCTCCCTCCGCCGCGCACAACAGAGAGTTGCGGTCGCGGTGGAACGGTTCAGTCAACCAGTCCGACTGCGGATCGTGACCCATCAGATAGGCGCCCACCGCATCGGTCGCTATGACCTGATCGCCGGCGATCAGGGTGTTGCAGATGCGCGGTTCGTCGCCGCGCCCCCATTCCTCGCCGGCCTGACCCACCAGGCCGTCGATGATGTTCAGCGCCGGGTTGTAGATTCGGCCCAGATCCGCCAGCATGTAAGGCATGCGCACCAGATGGTGATAGTAAAAGCGCGGGCGGCCTAGCGGCTGTGTGGGCATCAGGCCGAACAGGTTCTTCAGGCACAGGGTGACACCCATGAACGCATGATTCTTCAGCTTCTGCACCGAGATCATCGCATCCGCTTCGACGGCGCGCTGGTGCAATGGGTATTGGTCGAACATGAGCCCGCCGCCGGGTACGGAAACCATGTGGACATCGCCCACGTTGCCGTTGACGTATTCAACATCGAACTCTTTCAGCACATGTCTGATGTTCGTGGTGCTGTCCTTCTCTGCGCCCGAGTAGACCTGGTAAAAACTCACATCGATGCAATACAGCTCCGCGCTGGTCTTCTCGCGCAACAAACGCAGCAGCGCGCGGGCGACCGAGTCGCTGACCAGTTGCTGTCGATGGTTTTCGTACACGACAAGCTGCTTCAGCATCTTGTCCTGGTTGAACTTGATCGCAATGCGTTTGGCTTTTTTCAGCTTATCCCAGGCTTTCTCAAGCGGATCCGTGGCTCGTTTGAGAGCCTCATACACTTCCTCGTCGCTTGCATGATAGTCACAATGAACCGCACGTACCTTGTGCGCAGGTTTATTTGACGCCATTTCAGTTTACATACTCCTCACGAAAAACACTTCACAACGCCCCGGCTCTGCGGGGCATGCCAGTGATTGTACGCAAATGGAAACATTACGCGTTGACACATCGGTATTATCTGCATTTCCAGCAGGCAGAACCCGGCTCCGACAAAATAACAGAAAACACCGTTCAGGGAATGCGCGCGACACTATGGCGCCCCGATATACGTATTGAGTGGACATCATGAAGCACGCGCGCTTCACGGCTGTGTGTCAACGACTGCCTCTTCGCCATCGACCGCGATACGGAGTTGCATACCGGAGGAGACCTGTTGAACGGGGATATGATCCACACACGGTATCTCGGCGATGATGCATCCAACTGCGGTAATGGTCTCGCATTCACGATTCACGATCGCCAGCGGCGCCTTGCCGTTTGCTTTCAATCGATACAGCGTATAAGAACCGACCGTCGAACCCTTGCCGGTCGGGAATACGAGTATCTTCCCTGCGATTGACTGGCCTTCCAGTTCGTGACCTCGTTCCACAACGATTCCGGTGTCGGGGTCAACGCCGCCGAAGAACGATATGCCCATGCGGGTGACGATGGCTTGACCAGTAACCGAGCCGCTATAGATCACACGTCCACGCCACATCATCGTAATGCCTCGGCGACAACGTCATCAAATGGTTTGAGAACGGTCTTGAACTTGTTTTTGGAATAGGCATAGTAACAGGCTTTGGCGCTGTCCGTCGCAATGACGTGGAAGCGATCCTTGATGGGTGCGACGACACAGCAGGTATCGGCGGCAAACTTGGCGCCGCTGGCCTCGATGACTGCCGTGTACCCCATCATGTCGGCAATCTGTTTCGTCGGGCGCGCGGTTGTGATCCAGAACTCCTTGGTGACCCGCTTCCCTTTCAACAGGCTGGCAATGCGGGCGATCTCCCGGATCGACAGGTGTGGGCAGCCCAGGCTGACAAAATCGACATCCTCGCTCGCGGCGTCATTCATCGAACTCAGTGCGGAATCAATATCCGACTGGGCAATATCGATGACATCGTGCAGTTCGGGCATTTGAACAGCTTCGGGCGTGATGCCCTCCATATGAAACAACGCCGCTCCACCATAGGTCGCCAGGCTGGCGCAGAAGGATTTCAGGTTATCCACTGACGCGCTATCGATGCCCTTGATATAGGTTACGGGTTTGTTTTCGGCTGCTTCGAGCTTTTGACCGATGGCTTTGCCCAAGGCGCCGTACTCATCATTGCTCGATACGCGGCCGCGCACCTGCACCGTCACACCGGCGCGCCGATGTATATCGAGATGGTAGCCGTACAAGGGTGTGCGCCCCGTCAATGCGGCGGCCAGCGCGCTGGGGCCGCCCTCGCGGTTGGTGCGCGCGCCGATCACCGAATTGGCATAACATACTGCGCTGCTTTCAGCCCAGGCAATGTGTTCGCCGAAGTGCGGCACGTTCCCTGTCAGGTACGGCGTACACGTGCAAGTCGTGATAACACCCATGCGTCCGAACGCGTTGATGACGCGCTCCTGGCCCTCAGCAAACTCCGGGCTGATACCCAATGCCTGCCAGTTCTCCAGATCCATTCCCGCCGGGTTCAGCGTCGTCAGAACCCGAGTTCTTCCGCCGCCTTCCGCCATCTCGGATAAGAAACTGAGCCCGGCTTCACCCAGGTTGTCATAGCTGACCCCGGCGACCTGCACCGAAGTGACCGGGGTCATTCGTTCCGCGCCGTAAATGCGGCCCAGTGCAACCAGGATCTCCATGGCTTTCTGTGTCGCCCGACCCTGGTTGCCGGCCAGCATGTCCTGTTCTTCACTTGTGAGATCCACGTTGTTCTTCCTTTTCCAGGAACCTGCTCAGGTCGACTTCAGGGAATGCCGCCCTGTCGAAAGTCTTGCCGCTGGCAGCCAGCGGTTTTGTGAGATCGAAACCGATCTTGGTGGTGAGATGCGTCCCGGGCTCTGCGCTGGGATCCAGGCTTGATCCAGGTTCTTTGTCCTTGATCAACATACGGGTGTCCCCCTGGAAGCGCGTTGCCATGGCCCATTCCACTTCCTGTGGATTGTAGATATCGATATCCCTATCGACAACAAAAACATGCTTGCAGGAGGTGTGACCGGCAAAGGCAGCCTGGATGGCCTTCATGCCGTCATCTTCATTTTGCTTGTCGATCTGCACAATGGCGTGCAGCCACGAGCAACCGCCTGGCGCGACGTTGACATCCAGGCATCGCACAACTTCGTTCACTTTCCTGTAAATCGTCGGCTCACGGGGCATCCCCATCAGCAGTTTATGCTCCGACATCCCGGGCAGCAGCGCCTGCCAGATGGCATCTTTGCGGTGCGTGATCACTCTGACGACAAAGACCGGTTCCTCCCGCACCACATCCTGTGTTTCGGTGAGATCGACGAACGGACCTTCTGCGTGCCGCCGATTGAAGTACACCGTGCCTTCCAGGACGAACTCGGATTGCGCAGGAACCAGCACGTCTACGCTCCTGGCGTGTACAACTTCGAGCGGCTCAAGCGCATTGGCAATCTCAAGTTCATCGATGCCATAGGCCACCGAAGTAGCGGCAGCCGCGAGGACGGAAGGCGGATTGCCGATGCAGACAGCCACATCGACCTGTTGCAGGTCTTTGAGGTAGGCATCGAAGTGCCGCCGCGCAACCACCCGCGCGGCCATCTCCGTCCGGGAGAATTGCATAAGGCGGTGAAAGTCAACGTTCTGTCCGAGTGCAGGATGATGGGCAATCACCACGCCCGAACTGACATAGTTGCCGCCGTCGTTGACACAATGCCGCAGTATGGGCAACTGATCCAGATCGGGCATCTCCATGACCACCTCCTGACACGGACCGGCGGCGACCTTCTGGCAGGCGCTGCGATGATCGATGGCATTCGCCAGGGCAGGGATGATCTGGCTGACCTGGATGCCCAGGTAGTCGGCAAAAGAAGCTTTCGTGCAGAACAGGTTACCGATTACGGGAAATGAGGATTCGACGACATGCTCAAAGAGAACCGGTCTGGGTTCGAGTTTCTTGAGCACGCCGGCGATCTCATAGTTCTTCGATATCGGGGCGCTGACATGCGCCAGCTTCCCCTGGGCGTCCAGCTTCCGGATGTAGTCTCTCAGTGACACGTTGGTATTCTCGCTCGGTTGTTCTGCGGCGGTTATAACCGTTCCTGCAGAAAGAGTATATGAAGGCCTTTAGCGCATGTCAAACCGCCCTGCTATAGTAACTGACATGCCAGGGGTAAATCGAATCGTCGAAGTCGCGCCGCTGACGGACGCGGTTGTGGGTACGCTGAGTTACAGTGTGCCGGAGCAATACCTTCATGCGATCAGCGCCGGCATCGTAGTCATCGTTCCCCTGCGCAACCGCCTGACGGCGGGCATTGTGGTGCGTTGTGTTGATGAAAGTGATGCTGGCGCAGCGGGCGTAACGGGCGCCGTCGCGCGCGATTACATTGTCAAACCGATTCACTCGCTGCTGGACGAAAAGGCGGCGCTGAATGCGCAGCAACTTGAACTGGCGCGCTGGATGTCGGCGGAATATCGCGCCCCTCTCGGGCGATGCTGCGCCCTGATGATACCGCCCGGTTACACACCCACTTCCGCCTATCTTTATACGCTGGCGGCGGAGCAGACTGCCCCATTGCCGGTTACAACTGACGTCCGCAGTCGCATTATCGCCATTCTGCAGCAGCGAGGCTCACTCACAGAAGGCAAGTTGAAACTTGCGCTGCGCGGGGCTAAAGGATGGCGGCGCGATCTCAAGCGGCTGGTGGATGAAGGCTTCATCGCGCGCAGTTCGACCCTCGAACCGGTAAAGGTAAAACCCCGCCGCACGACGATGGTGCAACTGGTTATCTCCGACCCGACGCTTGAGATCGTTCTGGAAAACCTGTTGCGCAGCCCGGATAACAAACGCCAGCCCTCCAGCGCATTACAGCGGCGCATGGCGGTCTTGTCGGTTCTGCGCGAGCACGATCGGCTCGCCTGGGCGGAATGGGTCATGGCTGAAACCGGCGCGACTCGCGCGGATCTGGACTGGCTGGCGCAGCGCGATTACATCGTCCTCGGCGATGCCGAGCGGTGGCGCGACCCACTTGCCGATATCGACTATGCGGTGACTTCTGAACCGTCGCTGACCGGCGATCAGGCGCGCGCCTGGGAAGAGGTGAGCGCCGCCATGAACATGCGCCTGGATGAAACGAGTATTTCGGTTGCCGCAGCGGATAACACCCCTGCGCGCAGAGGCAACGGTAACAAGGCTGCGCGGGATCAGTTCCTGCTGCGCGGTGTCACCGGCTCAGGTAAGACCGAAGTCTATATGCGCGCCGTGGATAGAGTGCTGCGCCAGGGTCGCGGCGCATTGATCCTGGTGCCCGAGATCAGCCTGACGCCACAGACTGCGCGGCGATTTCTTTCCAGGTTTCCGGGGAAGGTGGCGCTCATACATAGCCGGCTCAAGCCGGGTGAACGTTACGACACGTGGCGTCGTATCCGCGCAGGGGCATTGCCGGTTGTCGTGGGAGCTCGCTCCGCTTTGTTTGCTCCGTTGCCGCAGGTCGGGATCATTGTCCTGGATGAAGAGCACGACCAGTCCTACAAACAGAACTCATCCCCTTATTACGATGCGCGTCGAGTCGCGAAGCAATATGCCGCACTGAGCGGCGCCAGCCTGATCTACGGGAGCGCCACGCCATCGCTGGAAGCCTGGCATATGGCAGAGGAAGGTGAGTTGCGCGTCCTCGAGTTGCCCAACCGCGTGCGCGGACATGCCAGCCGTATTGCCGATCAGGAAGCGCGTATGGGCGTGCACAGCACGGCTAAGCGTGAAACCGATACCGTGTTGTATCAGCCAATGCCCGACGTGCAGATCATCGACATGCGTGCGGAACTGCGCGGCGGCAATCTCAGCATGTTCAGCGGCGCGCTCTCGACGGCATTGACAGAGACTCTTGCCAGAGGCGAGCAGGCCATCATCTTCCTGAACCGTCGCGGCAGCGCATCGTGCGTGATCTGCCGCGATTGCGGCCACGTCCTGCGCTGCCCGAATGACGATATGCCTCTCACCTATCATCAGCCGATGGCGGAGGGTGAACCTGCAGCCAGGAGACGGCCTCCGGCGTCCAGTATGAAATGCCATCTGTGCAACCATGTAGAGGAGGTCCCGGTGCGTTGTCCTGCCTGCGGCAATGCCCGCATCCGGTTTATCGGCATCGGCACACAAAAAGTCGAGCAGGCGATCCATGAACAATTCCCGCGCGCGCGGGTTGTGCGATGGGATAAGGACACCAGCAGCGGAGCGGGCCGTACCAGCGCGGATCAGATGCTGCAGCGTTTCGTGCACCAGCAGGCGGATGTTCTGGTCGGCACGCAAATGATCGCAAAAGGCCTTGACCTGCCATTGGTGACGCTGGTGGGGGTCGTGCTGGCCGATGTAGGCCTTTTCCTGCCGGATTTTCGGGCGGCGGAGCGTGTCTTCGATCTCATCGAACAGGTTGCAGGGCGGGCGGGGCGCAGCCTGTTGGCTGGTCGGGTCATCGTTCAGACCTACAATCCGGAACATCCCGCGATCGATTTCGCGGCGACTCACAGCGTGAGCGGTTTTGCCCGTTATGAACTGGCGCAGCGCAAGATGCTCAGGCTGCCCCCTTACGTCAGATTGGTGAGATTCGAAGTCGATGACGAAGATATGGCTCAGGCGCGGCTTAAGTGCGAAATGCTGGCAAGGCAGCTACGCCGGCGTGTCCCTCAACTCAGCGATGTGATTGGGCCGTCATCAGCTTACTTTGCACGGCGCAATAACCGGCATCGCTGGCAGGTATTCGTGCGCACCCTGTCGCCGCGCGCGTTACTGGAAGACCTGGAGATTCCACGTGAATTTATCGTCGATGTGGATCCCATGACTATGCTGTGATGGTTACTGCGACTGCAGTGCGTCCGCAACCACAGCGAAGCTTTCGACGGTCGGAGACGATGACGCCAGACTCACATCGAATGGTTGCACGCCATTGGGCGCAAGCGGACCGTCGGCCACTACGACATCACGATAACCGATCACCTGCTTCTGTGCATTGTAGGTCGTGACGGTCACGTGCAATTTCGAAGCATTCACCTTATCCACATTGGTGATTTCACCGGTTACGCGGTATTGCGCCCCATTGGGCGCGCCATTGGATTTGGTGATTTTTACCTTCGCAAACCGCGATGTCGGATCCACTGCCTCGCCGCGCAAGGCAGTGATGCTGTATTGTGCATACGATGCCGGCGGGTCGGTGAAAAGCAGCCGGAAGGGGGAACTCTGTCCAGCCGGCACAACATCCAGCGCGATCGAGAAAGGCACTGACAAGAGCACCTGATCCGCCTTATCCAGCAGCGCGATTCTCAGTTGCACACTTCCCAAAGCGTTGGGTCCCGGGTTGAATACTTCTCCAAGGCATTCCAGGCTGCCGACAGGAGTGCGATAAACGTTCAGACCGCGGATCGTGTAGGGCGCCGGCGTGGGAGACGGCAGCAATTCATTGTTGGACTGCGCCGCCTGCGGCCCGGTGGGTATGATGAGCACTGCGCCGATCTGCAGTGTCGTCGGATCGATCTTGTTCAGAGCGATCAAGTCGGCCACGCTGACGCCGAATTTATTGGCAATTACGATGGGCGTATCGCCTTCCTGCACGGTATAAGTCACCGGTGTGGGCGTAACGGTCGCTTCACGCATTACGGGCATGGTTGCGGGCGCCAGTGTTGGCGTCGCTTGCGGTGTCAAGGTGGGGCGCGGGGTAGGTAATGGTGCTGTTTGACTCGGGACAGGGGTATTGTCTGTAGCGCTACCCCCACAGGCGCTCACGGCTGTCAGAAGGCAGGCCGCAACAATCAACGTCGAAAAGTTATTGCGAGACTTCCACACGTCGGCATTATACTGGCTTGCGCAAGCATAGTCGCCTTCAGCCGATGGATACACGAGGAAACGAGAGCAGCATGCAGAACAAGGGAAGAACAGTCCTGTCGGTTATTTTTGTATCGTTGCTGTGCGCAGTGGTGGCTTCTACTGCATCCATTCCCGATAGCAGGCTTCTCAACAAACCTGTCACGATATCGTCTGCGCCTATGGCGGCCGGCGCTCCACCTGCATCGATTCGGAGCGCCCCTGCCGGGTTTTTTGCAATAGAGAGAGGCGGGGGAGGCAGTATGCAGGCGCCAACCAGACAAACGCAGAATAATGCCAGCTCCTATTCAGGCGCGTTATTGCCAGCATTTCTCGGCGATCTCGATCAGGCTGCCGACGCAACCCGCTACGATATCGACCTCAAGCTGAATGCCGACCTGCAGCATCTGGAGGGAACGCAGACGATCCATTATGTGAATCGCTCTACCACCGCAATGCAGGAAGTCATGTTGCGCTTATACCCGAATACGGACTATCTGGGCGGGCAGATGCACGTGTTTGACGTGCGTGCAGACGGCGCGGCTGTAGAACCGTTAGCCTTTCTACGGCCCAGCCAGGGACTTACTTTGACCAGTACGACCCCCCTCACTGACACCTCGTTGATTACAGTGCCGCTGCCGCAGGCATTGGCGCCCGGGCAAGTCACAACCCTGACCCTTAATTTCACACTCACAGCGCAGTTGCATACAAACAGCGGATACCGCACCTTTGGCTGGGCGGACCGTATTCTTGCTCTGCCAGAGGCATATGCCATGGCGCCGGTTCACGATGAGTCGGGCTGGCATGTAGATGCTTTGCCGTCTTATGGGGATATCGCTTATTCCGATATCAGCCTGTACCGCGTCCGCATCCTTGCCCCGGCTGACATGGTCATCGTTGCGACAGGAGTGTGTACGCAGGCGCCAGTCAGCGCTGCCCAGCTAACTACGCCTACAGAATCACCGCCGGCGTGGGTTGTTACCACTTGCGAAGCCGGCCCGGTGCGCGATTTCGCCATCCATGCCAGCCAGGTGTTCCAGGTCGTTACCGCAACTGTCGCCGCAAATTCGGGAAACGTCGTCGTCAGCAGCTATTACATGCCGGAACAAAAACTGGGAGGGCAGCGTGCGCTGGACTACGCCAGCGCCGCCCTGCTGGATTTTGAGCGACGTTTTGGCCCTTATCCATACAAAGAACTCAAGGTGTTTCCGTCGGCGACCACCGCGGGCGGGATTGAGTACCCGATGCTGGCAGGCGTGCTCGACACGCTCTACAGCACGGATCCTGCGTCACTGGAATGGATTGTGGTGCACGAAGTGTCGCATCAGTGGTGGTATGGCATGGTCGGCAGCGACCAGGTCAATGAGCCGTGGCTGGATGAGGCTCTGGCGCAGTACAGCACTTCGCTGTACATCGAAGATCGCTACGGCCGCGCGATTGCGGATGCCCAGCGCAATGAGCGTTTTCTGGTGCGTTACCAGCAGGAGTTGAAAACCGGGCGCGATGCGCCCGTCGATCAACCCACTGCTGCATTTGATCGGTCGATGTACTTCCCCATCATTTATGGCAAGGGCCCTTTGTTCTTTGACTCGGTGCGCCGTGCAGTAACCGATTTGCAGTTCGACGCGTGGTTGAAGACCTACTTTATGCGATATCGATTTAAGATCGCCCACCGCGACGACCTGCTGAACCTGGCCGACGAAATGGGCATCGGAGCGCCTGTGCGCATGGCTTTCGACCAATGGATGCGGCGCTTGTACGTCCACTGAGAGCCTATCCCGGCAGATACCTTACTTCTGGCAGAAGTCAGGCATCTGAACGCGGCGTCACAAACAGGCTGACTTCCTGCCAGCTTTTCCGGATGCGTTTTCTTCCCTCATCGAGAGGGTAACCAAGTGTTATCAGAGCTTGAGGTTCCCAGTCTTCGGGCAGAGTCAGAGCGTCGACGACGACCTGCTGGCAAAATAAGGGCGCGCACATCCAGCAGGCGCCGACGCCCAGTTCGGTCGCGCGCAAGAGGATATTCTGGATCGCTGCAGCAGTAGCCTGTCCGGCCATCCACCGTTCAACTTCGTTGCGCCGGGCGTCGGGATAGCGGTCCATATCAGCCATGCTCAAGCATGCCAGGATTGACACCGGCGCGCTGGTGATGCGATGGTAGGAACGACCGGTATCCTGTGCAATCGCTTCAGGGCTTATACCGTCTCGTGTCAGGTCCGCACGCAACTGATCGCCCATTGCACGGGCGAGTCTGGCGCGCGTATCGCCCTGGATGATCGCGAACCGCCACGGTTGCCGGTTATGCGGCGAAGGCGCGCGCGTCGCCGCGTCCACAAGCGCCTGAATGATCCCGGGCTCGACCGGCTGATCCGTGTAACGCCGGATCATACGGCGGCGATAGATGACCGAGGGTATATCCATTGCTTTGATGTGCTGCCGGTCTGCCTGCCCTGCGCTGCGCCAGCCATCAGGCATACAGGTTCATCGACGCCGGTCTCACAATTTCGGCAGCGCTGCCGTCGCAGCGCGTATAAGCGACGCCTCGCACCAGGACGGCCGGGACGCCCTCCGCTGCCTGTCCCAAAACGAGGGTCGCCGCAGAAGCGACCATGTCTGCCAGGCCGATCTCCGTGTGCTGTAATGCGTATCCAAACAAGTCCGGGCGGCCGCGCCAGTCCTCCACACCCGGCATGCCGGCCACACCCACCGCTACGCCCACAGTACCCATGCGGTGCGGGCGGCCATGGCTATCGACGACGACAACGGCCATGTGTGCGCCCAGGTCGCGCTCGAGGAAGGCCTGTATCAGCCTGGCGCTGTTGTCCGGATCGACGGGCATCAGTAATACCGCGTCGATGTCCGCCGAAACGTTGGAGTGATCGATGGCGGCATTGGCCGACACAAATCCGAGGCGGTGTTGCGTAATCAACACACCCGGGGCTGCTCGCGAGACCGCAACGGACTCGTTCAGGATCAGTTCCACGAGGCGCGGGTCTTTGCGCGTCACCATAGCCAGCTCAGTGGCGCGCCCGGTTGGTTTTATATCGCGTAAGTTGAAGAATCTCCCCTCGGCTTTCGATACGATTTTCGATGTGATGACCAGGATATCTTTATCCTGCGGCTGCAGCGGGCGAATGGCAGCGGCGAGCATTGCCGCGAGATCATCGCCAGGTTTGATGATGGGGATGCCTTGGATAGGGATAAGCTCAATCATGCGATGGTTTACAGTCCTGTAATGCGAATACCTGCGCCTTTGATCTTATGGCGGCGATTGATTCCGAGGAGTATCGGCGTCAATCCCTCGACGACTCCCGCGTTATCCAGCGGCCCGGCATCCCAACCCTTCATCCCGGCATCCGCCACTAACTGCAAGACCAGCTTCTTGGCCTCGTCGCTATCGCCACAAACCAGCACATCACAGTCGATTTTGCCGGTCAGCTTTTTCAAATGGGTCGCAGAGATATTTTGAAATGCGGAGACAACCTGTACATCCGCGCCTAATAAAGTTTGCGCTTCTCGTGCTGCAGAACCTGCGGCGGGCGCCATCACCCGGGTGAAGTCGCTGGGGTTTACCGGCACAGTCACATCAACCAGCACTTTCCCCTTCAATGCTTCCCTCACGGCAGACAATGAGCCTGTATGCGCTGTATAAGGGACAGTCAGCACGGCAACATCCGATGACTGTGCAGCGGCGGCATTATCCATACCCTTGATTTCGCCGGCGGTTCCCAATGCAAGGTTCAGCTCCTCTGCCACTCGCTGAGCCTTGGAAGCGTCACGCGATCCGATTATTACCTGATGACCGCTGTGCGCCCATCGCAAGGCCAGCCCGGAACCCTCTTTGCCTGTGCCGCCCAATACCGCGATTTTCATAGTTGCCTGACCCTCTTTATACGACTGGATTGAGCGGGATTTTAACAGTTAATATCCATGCGGTATCCACCAGGCCGGCGCTTTCAGGTCGTATTACAATCGCCGCGTGCTGAGCAAGGGCAAGTCAACGATAGAACGAATGAATAGGACATGGCGGTTAATTGCCGGCGTAGTAATCATCGCCATAATAGGCCTGGCCGGCTGGTATGCGTTCAAAGCGCAGCCGCCTGTCGAAGCGCGCGCGACCGTCGTCGGATTGCCGGCTGGGACGAACAGTAGCGCAGCCGGCTTTGCGCGCGCTTATCATCCGCGCCCGTTCGTCTTCCCGCAGGATCATGGCCCCCATCTCGACTTCCAGACGGAGTGGTGGTACTACACCGGCAATCTCACGGATACGGCAGGCCGCGCCTTTGGCTACCAGCTCACCTTCTTCCGGCGTGGATTGCTTCCGCCGCAGGACACGCCGGAACGGCAATCGGATCTGGCGGGTAATCAGGTGTATTTCGCCCACTTCGCGATCACGGATGTTGCCGCTGACAGCCATATGGCGGTTGAGAGGTTCAGCCGGGGCGCTGGCGACCTTGCCGGCGCTAGCGGCGATCCCTTTCAAGTGCATCTGGAGAACTGGTCGGCTGCCTCAACCGGTGCAACTGGCGACGCAGTGCGATTGATCGCGTGGAACGGGGTTTACAGCATCACGCTCGATCTGCAATCGCTGAAGCCGGTTGTGAAACATGGCGACGACGGGCTAAGCGCAAAGAGCGATGGTTCCGGCAATGCTTCATACTACTATTCGTTGACCAGGATGCAGACCAGCGGCGGTATCCACACCGATAGCGGGCTATTCGAAGTGACTGGTCTGAGCTGGATGGACCACGAGTGGAGCACCAGCGCCCTGGGTCAGAATGCCCTGGGATGGGATTGGTTTGCTCTGCAACTCTCTGACAAGCGCGAACTCATGATTTACCGTTTCCGCAACGTTGACGGCAGCATCGACCCCGTGTCCGGCGGAACACTGGTCGCCGCCGATGGAAGTACGACCCACTTGAGTAACGATCAGGTGACCGTTGACGTTCTTGACCGCTGGCGCAACCCGGATGACGGCGCTGAATACCCCGTGAGCTGGCGTATCCACATACCCAGCCAGGCTATCACACTGCAGCTCGATGCGCGCATCCCCAACCAGGTCAACAAGCTATCCATTGTGTACTGGGAAGGGGCCGTGAAGGTGACCGGCCAGGCTGGCGGTGTTGCGGTGACTGGCGCCGGCTACACCGAACTGACCGGCTATAGCGGCTCGATCAATGGCAAGTTCTAAAGACTCGTCAATCCGCCAAGGCCGCATCCAGCGCTTCCCCGACGGACCGCGCCGGCATCAGCTTCAGGCTTGCCGATGGCGATTCAACAGGTCGCGCCGTTTTGGGCAACAGGCAACGCTTGAAACCGAGTTTTGCGGCTTCATTCAGGCGCATGCTCAGTTGTCCTACGGAGCGCAATTCCCCGCTCAAACCGATCTCGCCGATGACGGCCATATCCGGCGGTACGGGCGTCCCCTTTGTCGCGCTGGCGATGGCGACGGCCACCGCCAGATCGGCCGCGGGTTCATCGATGCTCATGCCGCCGACGATGTTGACGAAAACGTCCTGATCGTGCAGGCGGAGTCCGATGCGTTTCGCGAGCACTGCCAGCAGGATGAACAGCCGGTTGTAATCGAAGCCGTTCGCCGTGCGGCGCGGCATGGGATTCTGCGTGAACGAGGTGAGTGCCTGCACTTCGACCAGCAGCGGGCGGGTGCCTTCCATGGTGACGGCAATCGACGATCCCGGCGCATGCATCATGCGCTCCGCCAGGAACGCCTCACTGGGGTTGCTCACCTCGATCATGCCGCTGCCGGCCATCTCAAATACGCCGACTTCGCTCGTCGTGCCAAAGCGGTTTTTGATGGAACGCAACAGGCGCAGCGCATGGAAGCGATCGCCTTCCAATTGCAGTACGGTATCGACAATGTGTTCCAGCACCTTGGGGCCGGCGATAGAACCTTCCTTGGTCACGTGCCCCACGATGAATACCGGAACGCCGGATGACTTTGCCATAGCCTGCAGGCGCTGGGCGCATTCGCGCACCTGGCTTACGGTTCCGGGACTGGAGGGCACGCTGTCCAGATACATCGTCTGTATGGAGTCGACAATTGCGAGTTTCGGGCGCATGGCCTCGATCTGGTAGATCATGTTGTCGAGGTTCGTATCCGTGAGCAGGTAGAGATCGCTCTCGCCGACGCCCAGTCGTTCGGCGCGCATCTTGAGCTGCTGGACGCTTTCCTCTCCGCTTACATACAGCGTAAGCCCTGCATGTTGCGCGATGCTGACTGCAGCCTGCAACAGCAGCGTCGACTTGCCGATACCCGGTTCGCCGCCCACGAGCACCAGCGATCCAGGCACGATCCCTCCGCCCAGCACGCGCGAGAACTCGCCGATATCCAGCGGCAAACGCTTGATCTCCTCCGTGCCGACGGCGCTCAGTTTCAGCGGCGTACTGGTGATGGTGGGTGTATGACGGCCCTCCGCCTTGCCTTCCTGGTAAACCTCCTCTACCAGGGTGTTCCACTCGCCGCAATCCGGGCACTTGCCTGACCAGCGCATCTGCGCGCTGCCGCAACTGGAGCACACCCAGCGCGTCTTCAGTTTGGATATCGTCTTTGGCATAGAGCTAGTGTAGCACGGATGTTCTAGGCCGTGTTGACTATTGCAGCCGCCGCGCCGACTGCGCTGAGGATTGTTATACTCATCCTAATGAAGTTGAAGCAGATTCTCCTGCCATTGTGCGCTGCAGCATTCGCATGCCTGGTCGCCGCATGCAATGCGAATGCGAACTTCCTCACCGACGTGTCGGTGCAGCCGTCAGTGCTCACGCCGCGGGAAGACGGCGCGTTCGATATGGTGCGCATCACCTATAAGATATCCCAACCGGCGCGCGTGTCGATCTACCTGACTGATTCGGGTGGCGCGCGCTATTCGCTGCGCGACGACGCGGAGCGTTCCGCCAGCCCGGCGCCGTATGAATTGCTCTTTAACGGCGTATCAAACGGACGCCTGCTGCCAGACGGATCTTATACCTGGCATATCGATGCCAAGGGTCAGGGCAGGCAGCAATCGTTCAGCGGATTGTTGCGGATATCCAGCGCCGATGTACCTTATCCCAAAATCAGCGAACTGACGCTCTCGACCAATACGATCTCTCCCAACCGGGATGCCATCGATGATCATACCTATATCAACGTTGTCCTGGCGCAGACATCAACACTGAGCGTCTATGTCGTCGGCGGAGATGGCATTCACTACGAGGTTCAGCGCATGGAAGGGTTGCGCCAGATTACCTCGGACGATGTGCTGGGGCCCGGCCGATACACCTACGATTATGACGGCGGCATAAACCTTGGCGCCGACCCGCCGCAAGACGGTCTTTACACCGTCGTGGCGCAAACGCAGGATGCCATCGGACAACAGGATACGATCACATCGTCGCTGACCATTACGCAGAGCGGTCGCCCCGTAGCCGAAATAGTAACCCAGCCGGATGGAAATGCTGTGGAATGGTCGGCACGCGGTCCATCTGTCGTGCGTGCTCCTACCGAGGCAAACTTCATCACCATGGGTCTGGGCGAAACGCTGTACTTTACGATGGCGGTGCGCAATGTTGGAACGGTGCCGATCCGCACGGGTGGGCCATTTGATCCCAATGACTGCTATACCATGGACCAGAATCGCTATACGAAAGGCTTCGTCCAGGAATCCGGCGCGTTTCGTGTCGGCATTGATTACGATACCAACCCGGGTCCCGATCATCCGTGGCGCTGGGGTATCGGTACATTGAAGGATCTCGATGTGGTTATCCACAACGGCACAAAACTGTACTATCTGGCCCCCGGTAAGCAGGTTGTCGTCAGCGGGTGCATCCAGATGACCAAGATCCCGGCGCGCAATCCATTCAGCGTCTACGCTTCACTGATACAGGAAGATGTCGAGATACAACCGGTCAACTATCACGTTTCGCCCGTGTTGATCCAACTGGTCGCGCCATAACAGGTTTGATCGAGATATCCGCGCCATGACGAATGCCAATCACCCGCTTGATCTGGCGGTCATCATTGTGTCCTGGAATGTGCAGGCGCTGCTGCGCAAGTGCCTTGTGTCGCTGCAGGCGGATATCGAACGGGCAGGGGAGTCAGCCCGAATTATCGTAGTTGATAGTTTCTCACACGATGGTTCGCCTGCGATGGTGCAAAACGAATTCCCATCCGTTGAACTAATCGCTTGCAACACCAATATCGGTTTTGTAAAGGGCAACAACCTGGGGCTGGAGCGATTGGGCATACCCAACGGCGCCTCCGCACAGGAAAGCCGCTCACTCGAAACCTCCCACACACCGCCGTTTGTCTGGCTGCTGAATCCTGATACGGAAGTCTGTAGAGGAACTACGCAGATGCTGCTTGAGTTTATGCGGCGACACGTTCGCTGCGGCATGTGCGGACCAAAACTTCTGAATCCCGATCGTTCGTTGCAGCCGGGGGCATTTGCCTTTCCGGGGCTGGTCCAACTGGCGCTGGAGACGCAACCGATATTGTGGCGTTTTCGTAATGGACGCCTGGACGGCCGATACACGCCTTCTCAATACGCGTCCGGCATACCATTCCGGGTCGGTCATCCACTGGGCGCAGCAATGATGGTGCGCGCCGCGGCCATAGGTCAGGTTGGCTGGCTTGACCCCGGGTATGAAATGTATGCCGAGGAAGTTGACTGGGCGATGCGCATGCGGCGCGCCGGATGGGAACGCTGGTGCGTGCCGTCGGCACAGGTTATCCATTATGGCGGTGCAAGCAGTGGTCAGGCAGCCGACCGGGTAGAGCGTATTAAATGGCGCAGTCGCCAGCGATATTATGATCGCTACTACCCTCCACTAAAACGATGGGTTGCCAAACAGATGGTGCCGGTTGAATTTCGGCCATGAATCTGGAGGTTTGCACTATCCATTCAATGATCGCCGGCGGACTGAAGGGATGATATGCTTGTCCTGCCATGGGTGTAGTTGTTGAAGCGGTCATATTCGATATTGGCGGCGTGCTGGTGCGCACAGAAAACTGGAGCGGCAGGCGCAAGTGGGAACGGCTGCTCGGATTGGCGGAGTATGCGCTGTCTACGCTGGTGTTTGATTCGCCCGAGGCGGTCAGAGCCTGCACCGGCGTGGGGTCCGACGACGCAGTATGGGTACAGCTTGCCGACCGATTTGGGCTCTCCGGGGATCAGCTAAAAATGCTGAGAGCGGACTTCTGGTCCGGCGACCGCCCTAACGTCGAGTTGCTCGCGTATATCAAGAAGCTGCGCTCTCGCGTCAAGACCGGCGTACTCAGCAACGCCTGGCCGGAGATGCGCGACTTGAACGAACAGCGCTTTGGCCTGCGGGATGTTGTGGACCATACCAGGTATTCCTTCCAGATCGGCCTTCTAAAGCCACAGCGCGAAGCCTACACCGCGATCCTGCAACAGTTAGGGACAACTCCGGCAGCATCGGCCTTCGTCGATGACTCGGCAGCCAACATCCGTGGCGCAGGCGAGCTGGGGATGCGCACGGTGCACTTTGTGGACACGGCTTCCGCGATCGTCGCATTGGAGCGCTTGCTTCATCCCGATGCAGTTGGCTGAGTTTGGTAAGATTCCTGACAGCAATGTGTCGTTTCAATTGATGTGAGTCAGTTTTACAGGCTTGTATGGAGGAATGATGGAAACAGCAATTCGTGACCAACTGGGTACGGTTCGAGATCAATATGTGCGTGACGGATATGTCGCGGTGCGAAATGTGATCGATATGGATCTGGTGGAAGAGGGCAGGCGTCATATCGACTGGTTGCTGGAACAACATCCCGGCACCCGTCCGGAGCAACTCCACCACAGTCTGATGACCGACGATCCCTTCTGGGTTCGACTGGTCAGCGATCCCCGTCTGCTGGACGTCGCTGAGCAGTTTATCGGCCCGAATATCGCGCTGTTTGCATCGCATTACATCGCGAAGCGCCCATTCGATGGTCAAGCGGTGCTGTGGCACCAGGACGGAAGTTACTGGCCGCTGGAGCCGATGCAGGTCGTCACGATGTGGCTGGCGCTGGACGATTCCACGCCGGAGAATGGTTGTATGCGCGTCATCCCCGGCACACAGGAAATGACGCTGCAGGAAATGAAACCGCGCACCGATGTTGACAATGTGCTGTCTTCCGGCATGGATGATTCGTTTGTTGACGAGAAGAAAGCGGTAGACATTGTATTGAAAGCCGGCGACGTTTCCATGCATCACCCGAACATCGTGCATGGCTCGAATGCCAATACCTCGCCGAAATGGCGGCGCGGGTTGACGATCCGCTATATCCCCACCTCGACACGAATCGTCACGGATCGGCAGTGGCCCAGCGCGTTTTTACTGCGCGGCAACGCTGTTGCCGGCATCAACAGCTACCTGCCGTGGCCGCGCTATGCAGCGGGCAAGCACATGCCATTCAGAGGTTGTGAAACCTTCGGAATAGCGCGCTGACGCTCGATCGGAAATACTCCCACTTTCTGCATGGAGGAAAACACATGACACTAAACCTGCCCGCAACGCCTAAAGAATTCATGCGGATGAGTTGGAAGGAGATCGAACCGTTTTACCACGAACTCAACGAACGACAATTATCATCACTGAATGTTGAAGCCTGGCTTACAGACTGGACCCGCCTGAGCGAACTCGTCAATGAAACGCAGCAGCGCCTGTATGTCGCCACAGCAGTCAATACGGAAGATAAGGACGCTGAACAGCGCCTGTTCCATTTCCTTGACTATATCAATCCGCCTGTAGAGTCGGCTGAACAGAATTTGCGTCAAAAACTACTCGCCAGCGGGCTCGAACCCGCGGGCTTTGCGGTCCCCCTCCGCAATATGCGCACACAAGCGGCGTTGTTCCGCGAGAAAAACCTGCCGCTTCTTACAGAAGAGCACAAACTCGAGAACGAGTACGACAAAATTGCCGGGGCGCAAATGGTTGAATGGGAGGGCAGGATGACCACGGTCACCCAGCTAAAGCCCGTTTACCAGAGTCCCGATCGTGTCATACGTGAGAAGGCGTGGCAACTCGCTGCCGCCCGGCAACTAGCCGACCGTGAAGCAATCAATCACCTGTGGATGAGGTTCATGAGTTTGCGCGGGCAGTTGGCCGCCAATGCCGGCTTCCCTGACTATCGCGCATTCCGCTGGAAACAACTGCTGCGATTTGACTACACTCCGGCGGACTGTGTCACTTTTCAGGATGCGATCGAGCGGGTCGCCGTTCCGGCGGCTCAGCGCATTTACGAGCGGCGGCGCCAGCAGTTGGATCTGGCAGCGCTGCGACCGTGGGACCTTAACGTCGATCCATTCGGGCGCCCGGCGCTGAAACCCTTTGCCACGCAGGAGGAGCTTGAGGACAAGACCGAATCGATTTTCAACAGAATCAATCCCCAGTTGGGCGACTACTTCGCAATCATGCGGAAGGAAAGCCTGTTGGACCTGGATAATCGCAAAGCAAAAGCGCCGGGCGGTTTTTGCACGTCGTTTGCATCTGTGAAGCGCCCATTCATCTTCATGAACGCGGTCGGGCTGCACGATGATGTCCAGACACTGTTGCACGAAGGCGGGCATGCATTTCATGTCTTTGAATCGGTGCAGTTGCCGTATGCTCAGCAACTTGACGTCGGCATGGAGTTTGCCGAAGTCGCTTCCATGTCGATGGAATTGCTGGGTATGCCATATCTGGCGCCGTCCGGCGAGAGTTTCTACAACGAAAGCGATGCAGCCCGCGCGCTTGTCGAGCATCTGGAATCACTGATCCTGTTCTGGCCTTATATGGCTGTCGTCGACGCATTCCAGCACTGGGTTTACGAAAATCATCAGGCGGCCAGCGACCCGGCTCATTGCGACAGGATCTGGGCTAATCTGTGGAATCGCTTTATGCGCGGCATCGACTGGTCCGGTCTGGAGCAGGAGATGACGACAGGTTGGCAGCGCAAGCTGCACATCCATCATGTTCCCTTCTACTATGTCGAGTATGGCATGGCGCAACTTGGCGCAGTACAAGTCTGGCGTAACGCACAGCGCGATCAGAATGCCGCAGTGAAAGCGTATCGCCGCGCTCTCTCTCTGGGTGGATCGGTAACACTGCCGGAGTTGTTTGCCGCTGCAGGCGCAAAGTTCTCCTTTGACGAAACTACACTGGCCGACGCCGTTTCGTTGATTGAGTCGACACTGGATAGCTTATCGGGCAGTTAAGCTCACGCGACAGGTGCGCCGAGTTTGTTCGTGAGTTCGGTCAGCGATTCCAGCTTCGCGATTGCTTTCCCGCTGACAATAGATTCGTGCGCCATTGCGACGCCTTCCCTCAAGTCGCCGGCAGCCTCTGCTGCATAGAGGGCGGCGCCGGCATTCAGTATGACAACATCATGACGCGCCTGCGTCGCCTTGTTCTGCAGGATGCTGCGGGTAATCGACGCATTGAATTCCGGCGTTCCACCGCCGAGATCATCCAGTGTCGTTTGCGCCAGCCCGAATTGTGTCGCGTCCAGTTCATAGGTGCTGACCTTGCCGTTGCGCAGTTCACTGATCTTGTTCGCGCCGATGGTGGTCAGTTCATCGATGTTCCCGGAGCCGCTGACGACCAGCGCATGTTCGGCGCCCAGATCTGCCAGAACCGTCGCCATCATCTCTGTCAGGGCAGGATCAAACACACCCAGTAACTGGCGAGTCGCGCCGGCGGGATTAGTCAGGGGGCCCAGTATGTTGAAGATAGTGCGCGCCCCGATCTCTTTGCGCGGGCCGGCGGCGTGTTTCATCGCCGGGTGATGCACAGGCGCAAACGCAAAACCGATGCCGATCTCGTCAATGCATTTGCCGACCTGATCCGGCGTGAGTGCAACATTCACCCCCAGAGCGACTAAGACATCGGCGCTGCCCGATTGTGATGACGCGGCGCGATTGCCATGTTTGGCTACTGCCACGCCTGCGCCGGCTACCACGAACGCGGCAGTGGTGCTGATGTTAAAGGTGCCCGAGCGATCGCCGCCGGTGCCACAGGTGTCTACAAGAAGCGTCCGTTGCGTCTCGATACGCAATGATTTTGCGCGCATGGCGCGAGCGCTGCCGACGATCTCATCCTGTGTTTCCCCTTTCAGCCGCAGCGCCGCCAGATAGGCGCCGATCTGCGTCGGCGTTGCGGCGCCGCTCATGATCTCATTCATGGTCGCCTCTGCCTCGCTGGCGGTCAGGGACTGTCGATTGAATAGTTTGGCTATGGACTGTTGGATCATCATGCTCCTTAAATAACGCCAAGAAAGTTGGCTAATAGTTGTTTGCCGTTCCTGGTGAGAATGCTCTCCGGATGAAACTGTACGCCGAAGGTCGGGTGCGAGCGATGCCGCAGCCCCATCAAATCGCCTTCCTTTGTAAATGCCGTGACCTCGAGCACCGCCGGAACCGGCTCTTCGACGATCAAAGAGTGGTAGCGTGTCGCCTCGAATGGGTTAGGCAGTTCGTGAAACAGGTCCTTGCCATTGTGGTAAATCATGGAAGTCTTGCCATGCATGAGTGTGGGCGCCCGACCAACTTTTCCGCCGAAGACATAGCCCATGCACTGCTGTCCGAGACACACGCCCAGGATGGGTATCCTGCCGCTGAATGTCTTCAATGCATCGTTGCTGATGCCGCTGTCTTTCTCGGGTGTTCCGGGGCCGGGTGAGATGACAATAGCCTCGGGATGCATCTTCTCCAGCTCCGCGATGCTGACCTTATCATTGCGGTACACCTTCAATTCCGCGCCCAGTTCGCCCAGATACTGAACCAGGTTATAGGTGAAGGAATCGTAGTTGTCGATTACAGCGATCATCAATTACTCCTCCGCCGCGTCGATTGCCAGGATCAGCGCGCGCACTTTATTCATCGTTTCGTGGTATTCGTTCGTCGGATCGCTGTCGGCTACGATGCCCGCGCCGGCCTGCAGGTAACAGGTGTCGCCAATCATCACGATCGTGCGGATGACGATGCAGGTATCCATCTGTCCGCTGAAGGAGAAGTACCCGACACACCCGCCGTAAATGCCGCGTCGTTCGTCTTCCAGCTCCTCGATGATTTCCATGGCGCGCACTTTGGGGGCGCCGCTGAGCGTGCCGGCCGGGAATGTAGCGCTCAACACATCGAACGCATCGAGCCCGGTACGGACACGGCCCTGCACCGAACTGGTGATGTGCATGACGTGCGAGTAGTTCTCGATGATCATCAGGTCGGGCACATGCACACTGCCGTACTCAGCCACCCGGCCGATATCGTTGCGCCCCAGGTCAACGAGCATGACGTGTTCCGCGCATTCCTTGGGGTCGGCTAGCAGTTCCTTCGCCAGCGCTGTATCCTCTTCCTCGGTCTCGCCGCGCTTGCGCGTTCCGGCAATCGGGCGCACCGTTGCAATGCCGTTCTCGAAACGCGCATGCATTTCCGGCGATGCGCCGATGACCCTCAACGGCCCATGCTCCATCTTCACCAGATCGCCGATATTCAGGTAGAACATCCACGGCGATGGGTTGAGCATCCTCAACGCCCGGTAGATGGCAAATGGATGCGCCGTGGTGCGGCGCTCGAGCCGCCGCGACAGCACCACCTGGAAGATGTCGCCTGCCTTGATGTACGCTTTGGCGACGTTTACCATCTGCTCATATTCGGCCTGTGATTTGTTTGCGCGCGTCGGCGTGCATATCGCTTGTGGGTCTGGCAACAGTGGGGCTATCGTTCCATCGAGCCGGGCATGGATTGTTTTGATTCTGGCAACCGCGTCATCATAGGCGGCGCTGATTCCTGCATCGCTGAGATCGGTCAGGTGCGCGTTTGCGATGATGAGCAGATGGTTGCGCACATGGTCGAAAACGACCAGCGTGTCTGCGAGCATGTACACGGCGGAAGGCACATTCAATGGGTCGCTGGCCGTCTCCGGCAGCTTCTCAAACTGCCTCACGACATCGTAGCCGGTATAACCGACATAGCCGCCGCAGAAGCGCGGCAGGTTCGGGCGTGGCACGAAACGGTAGCGCTGCATTTCCTTGCGCAGCGCATCAACAAGATCGGTGTTGGAATCCGCGTTGCCGGCGCCGGAACCGACTGACGTTTCCACTTTCAATCCTTCTTCGGTCAGCGTGTGGCGGCTCAGCGTGTTCCCCCGCAACACCAGCGCTTCTTTCATCCGCACGCCGAGAAACGAATAACGCGCGACGCGTTCTCCGCCGACAACGCTCTCGAGCAGGAAGGATGGCTCGCTGCCGGATAACTTCAGGAAAAGCGACACCGGCGTATCCAGGTCGATGGGCAGTTCTGCGTAGACAGGCACCAGATTCCCCTGGCTGGCCAGTGAACGCACCTCATCCAGCGATGGCCTGATTGTGATACGGGAAGCACGGAACATTCCACATTACTCCATACGGAAAAATAAAAACATCTCTCGTATGAGGGACGAGAGATGTTTGCTCGTGGTGCCACCCTGGTTCGTATCCGCCGATGCATCCGTATAGAAATACGCCGGCAAACACGCACTTTTACGCGCACAATCATGCGCTCTGCGCGATAACGGTCGCATCTCCGGCTTGCCTACTCACTGCATCGCAGCTTTCAACTCGCAGCTCCCGAGTCCATTCCGTGTTGTTCCGCGCACCGGGTTTTCAGCGCAAGGCCCGGCTCTCTGTTCGCATCTACACCGCGTACTCGTCTCGATCTTCGCTTTAACTATCTAGCTTATGACGCATAAGTATATGTGAAGCGGCCGCGATGTCAATAGCCAATCCAAAATTGTTAGCCCAAAGTTAAAATGTCCCCTTTGCGCAAAGTAGAAATGTCCCCTTTCAGCAAATATAGAATGCCCCCGGTGAAGGGGGCGGAAATTGGACACGATACTGATCATGAGCACAAAAGAACTAAGCAAACTGGAAGTCATGCAACGA
>JAMCQN010000102.1 GCA_023382055.1 Chloroflexota bacterium | reverse complement strand
TAACCAAGCTGTCCAGGTTGCATCCCTGCCCAATAAGCCAGCTCCCAACCATCCTTGGCGCCGTGGATATCCTGTACAGTTCTCAACTAACCCTAGCATACCTGCGGAAGGGGACATTTCTACTTTGGAGAAAAGGTGACATTTCTACTTTGGGCTAGCAGACCTATTTCGGAATTGATGTTGACGTGCGCTTGCGCAACTCCTCGATGATCGCCACGCCGTTCGAAGTCCCGATGCGCGTCGCGCCCGCCTCCAGCATGTCCAGCGCGGTCGAGAGCGTGCGAATCCCTCCGGCAGCTTTCACGCCCATGCGCTGACCGACGACAGAGCGCATCAACCGGACGTCCGCCACTGTCGCACCCGCAGGCCCGAACCCCGTCGAGGTCTTGACAAAATCAGCGCCGCTGTCGAGGGCGATGGCGCATACCTGGCGTTTCTCCTCATCGCTCAGGTAGCACGTCTCCAGGATGACCTTGCTGATGACGCCTGCCGGTTTGCAGAGCGACGTCATACCGGCGACTTCGGCGCGCACGATTTCCGGCTGGCCGGACTGCAGCGCGCGGATATTGATGACCATGTCGATCTCCCCGGCGCCGCGTGAGATCGCATCGCGGATTTCATAAAGCTTGACTTCCAGTGTGTTCTGACCGAGCGGAAACCCTATCGCTGCGCCGACGCGCACCGTTGTTCCTCTCAAAAGCTGCACGCATTTATCTACTTCCGCCGGGTTAATGGCCACCATGGCAAAACTGTATTCGCTGGCTTCCTGGCAGAGCCGTTCGATGTCCTGTTGACTACCATAGGGTTTGAGAAACGTGTGGTCGATTATGGCAGCCAGGCTGCGCGGCGTCAAAGGTTCATTGTTCACGCTGACCTTCCAGTGTCCGCAGGAATGCTTCGACCTCAGCATGCGTCGGCAGCGCCGGAATGGCGCCGCGTTTCGTGCACGTGAGCGCGCCTACGGCGGTGGCAAATCGCAGAGCGTCTTCCACAACCTGTTTGTCGACTTTTGCCAGCGAGCCTGACTTCCTGCGTTCGGGCAGCAACTGCGCGATCATGGCGGCCATGAACCCATCGCCGGCGCCGGTTGTTTCCACCACGTCCACTGGATAAGCCGGCATCTCAATCTGGTAGCTTCCATTCGTTGCAAACGCGCCCTTGTCACCCCGGCTGATCACCAGCAGCTCAACGCCCTGATCCAGGACGGCGCGGACGCCGTCGGAGAGTTCAGTATGCCCGGTAGCTGTGACCCATTCCTCAGAACTCACCTTCGCCAGGTGGCAGTGTTTGAACTGGCTGAAGATCACCTCGTGCGCCGTCTGTGCATTGGGCCATAGCGTGGGGCGGTAGTTGGGGTCATACGTGATCATCAAACCGCGCTCGTGTGCAATCCGAAGTGCTTTGCGCTGCGCGGATGCAGCCGGTTCATTGATCAACGAAATCGAACCGAAGTGGAAACACTGTGCGTTCCCAAATACATCCTCGGTGATGTCAGACTCGTTGATCAGCATGTCCGCCCCTGGGTTGCGGTAGAAACACAGGTCTTTGCGGCCATCATCCCAGACCGCGACGAAGACGGCTGTGGTGCGGGCTGTGCGTTCTACAAAGAGGTAGTTCGTGTCTACGCCCGTCTCCGCAATGCTTTCACGCAGGTAAAAGCCGAAAGGATCATCGCCGACCTTGCCCACGAAGCGAGCATTCAAACCCAGCCGCTGTAAGGCGACGGCCACATTAGCCGGCGCGCCCCCGGGCGCCTTGATGAATCCGGGCGCGCGAGAGAGGGATATATTGTCAGCCGTCGATACAAACTCGACCAGTAACTCACCCATGCTGATGACGTCGGTCATTTGTGTCCTCTCCTCCTGGTAACACGGTTCCGAGATCGTGTCGTTAATCGGAAATTATGGCGGGCTGACGGTTTTCAACGACCGGAAGTATGCATCCAGATCAGGCGAGTCCTTCAAAGGCAATGCGACCTTACGGCTTTGCCAGGATGACAGATAAGCAGCATTGATCGCCTCGATGGCGCTCCTGCCATCGGCGCCCGTCGTTGCTGGCTGTGCGCCGGTCGCAATACATTCGCAGAAGTGTTCTATCTCTAATAGATAATGCGAATGCGCGCGCTGTTCCTCATCGAGATTAGGCAGGTTGTAGAGCGTTACATCCTGTGCGCTGGCGCCATTGCGATAGAGTGTCATCTGGAATGGCGCTACAGCCGTGTAGCTCCATGTCGGGCCATACTGCAATTCGAGCGACGCTTTCGCGCCATCGATCAGGTAATATTCCCGCAGGGGTTTATGTGTCGCGCCAGTGACATGATGCAAACTGATGGCATTGCCGGTGTGGCGCAGCGTAACCACTGCGGCGTCCTCAACCTCTCGTTCGGGTCTGACGATGCGGATTTCCGCGCTGACGGTTGATACATCGCCCAGCCACCAGCGGCACAGATCGATGGTGTGGCTGCCGTGGTCCTGGAACATCCCTCCCCAAGTCACCCGCCTGGCGCGCCAACCTTCATCGCCTTCATCCGGGATATGCCAACTGAACTCGCAGCGTACCTGGAACACATCGCCCAACTCGCCCGTCTCGATATAGCGCTTTGCCAGGCGGAAACTTTTGTCAAAGCGCTTCATGAAGGCCATCATCAGGATGGCATTCGCGTTTCTGCACGCGTCGATCATCTGATCGCATTCGGCAATCGTGCGGGCCATGGGCTTCTCGCACAGGATATGCTTATGCTCCTGCGCCGCCTGGATCACCTGCCTGGCATGCAGATGCACCGGCGATGCGACGATCACCCCTTCGATATCGGCGTTTTGCAGGAATGTTGCGTAGTCGGTGAATGTCGCCGCATTCGGGCAATAGGCGCGCATGAAGTCCAGGGCGGCGGGATCCGGATCCATCAGTGCAGTCACCTGACCGGCGCGTAAGTAGCGCAGGATGGGTGCGTACATGACTTGCGCCCCCTTGGGTCCGCAACCCGCGATCCCGATTTTTACTTTGTTATCCATGCTGTTCAAATGGTGTTACAGCTATGCTGGTCTACGAACTCAAACCCGAAAGCACGCCATAAGGTTGATCCAGTCGCCGTGCTGGAATCGGCCAACTCTGACTGCCGACATTCCTGGAAACGCAATCTACTTTACGATAAACGACCAAAAATCGAGCGTTCCGTCGTCCATGTGCAGAGGCGACAACAGCGGCAGTGTATCTTCAAGGTACTGCGAGCGCTGGTATAGACGACCTGGACCGGCTTCACCGTAGAATGTCGGCACGGTCTGTTTGTCGAAATCAGAATACCCGCTCGCGCTGGTTATATCATCGGGCTGCATTTTTACTACCGTGTCGCCTTTCCAGGTGACATGATACCGGTATTGCAGTCGTCCGGGGTTGCCAATTGTCGCGTCCTCTTCATAAAGATCCAGAGGATAGGTTATTTTCAACAGTGTCCCCTCTGCGTGCTGACCGAGTTCGATGGCATTGCCCCATACTTTGAACGCGATCTCGGCGCCATTCGCTTCAACCAGCATGTGCTCCGGGCTGGTAAAGCCGGGGATGCGCACGCGTACGGTAGCGGGCGCGCGCAAAGCGATCGTTGTCAAACCCGCATAAGGTTGGAAACAGCGTACTTCCGCCTCGGGCAGCAGCTTATCAAAGTGCATATTCACATCCAGTTGACCATCCCTATATCGGGCAGCGTTTTTCCAGGCGATGAAGAACGCGTGCGTGCCGGACCCGCCGCAGCAGTTCTGAAAGGCGCGCGTTTTGTTCTTCAGCTCCGGCCCGCCCCAGTGCGCGCCCAGTGTTTCGCGCGCTGCGAGTATATGAGTGGGTGAACTCCATCCGGCATAGCCGCCGATCATGCGGTCTCCGATATCCCGCCAGGTGAACTGTGCCGTATCCTCTCGCGCAGAGTCGCCCTGCAACCACGCTCCGTCCGAAACCTGACTCTCGATCAGTTGATTCCGGACCAGGCGCTCCACGTCGTCCCAGTACTCCGGGTGTCCGTGATTAGCCAGCGTAGTGGCTAGACCGATGTAGTCCATCAGTGCGCATGTCTCACACGAGACGATGTCGCCGCTTCTGCCAATAGCCTCCGGCAGGAATCCAAAACGGGTGGACGTGGAGCGCACGTAGCGATACAGCGCATCCACGCGGCTGTAGAGAACGGGGTCGCGTGTGTATAGCGCATAATCAGCCGCGCCGACCAGCGTACGCAAATTGCCGTGCATGTGCCCGCCGTGCCGGAATGTGTTATCGGGGCTGAACAGCGGTTCAGTATCGAATACCTTTTGCACCAGTAAGCCAGCCAATTCCACGGCTGGTGAGTAGTCGAGCGCCCTTGCACAGGCCATCAGACTCTTGATGATGAAACCGCTCAGGAAACCTTGCCCGCCGCCCTCGCCGCTCTTTACCTGTTGCAGCAGGCTGTTGACCATCGTGGTGATCGTCTGGCGCAGAACTGTGTCGTGATTGTCCAGGTATGCCGTCACCAGCGTGTAGAGTGTCAGCGCCTGGTCGCCCATATCGGCCACGTGCTCGGAATAGTTCGTTTTCGGCCTGTAGAGCAGGCCGGATGCGGGGTCGATGTATGACATCAATCTTGACATCCAGATGGCCTCAATGGGTGCGGTCACACCGGTCATGTGACGCGCCATGATGACTGCCTGTAGCTGCCGGCTCATCACGTCGCCGAAGTCAGGCCAGTCATGAGCAGCCTGAGACGGCTCATCCCAGAACACATTGAAGTAGGGTTGTCCGGAGACATCGACCATCCGGTTGAGGTAGTTATAGCTGCGCTTCACGTATGTTTCTAACGCCAGCGAGTCATGTTTCATGTCCGGCATACGCCACGCTCCCTGTGTGTATTCAGCGCTCTGAGTCGCGTACCGCTGATGTGCCTCACATTATGCAGCAATGTCGAAACATTCAGTCCCAATACGGTTCACCATCACGCAGGTTATCGCGGATCACTTCGGGAACCAGTTTGATTCCCAGACCGGATTCATCCGGCAGGAGCAACTTGCCCTCCTTGACGATTAGAGGATATTCGTTCATTGCCTCGAATAGATCACCCTGGGGGATGCGGTTTTCGCTCATGACGAAATTGCGGGCGCAGGCGCCGAAGTGCGCAGTCGCCAGAAGCTGTACCAGACTGCCGACATTATGCGTGACGACCGGCACGTAGTACAACTCCGCCAGGTCCGCTACTTTGCGGCAGCCGGTGATACCCCCCGCATAAGCCAAGTCCGGGTGCAGAACATCCACTGCACTGTTAGTCAGGAAAGGCAGGAACTCGCTCAGCAGTTCCAGTTTCTCGCCGGTCATGACGCGCACCGGCGACGCCAGTTTGTAGGCTTTCCACGCTTCAGAGTACATGACCGGCAGCGCGTCCTCCACCCACAGCGGCTTGGCCGGCGCAACGGTTTCCGCGATGCCGATTGCTGAAGGCAGGTCCCACTCATTGTGGCAATGGATGATGAGGTCCTTATCCCAACCCAGGGCTGCGCGGCAGTTCTCATAGCCCTGCCGGATCAGGCGTAGCTCCGACTGCGACAGCATCAGGGACGGACGACCTCCCTGGTGCCAGCCTTTACGCGGTCCCGCTGCCAGTAAGTCATCAAATCCCATCTTGAGCGTGCGGAAGCCGTCCGGGTGCGCTGTTTCGCGCTGCGCCCATTCTTTACAGGATGCTGGATCGAGCCAGTTCTCAGGATGGGATGTAACGTTGACATAGAGCGGAACCTCATCTCGAAAGCGGCCGGTCAACAGCTCCGATACCGAGCGATTGAGCAACTTGCCGGCCAGATCCCACAGTGCGATATCGATGCCGCTTACGGTCGGCAGATGCACATAGCGGGCCTGCCACTGGCTGACGCCGTGCGTCATGATCTGCCAGAGATACTCGATGTTGAGCGGGTCCTGCCCGATCAGCCGTGGGGCAAAGTAGTCATTGATATGGGCGCGCACGATTGGCCCTGGCGCGCCGGCCTCACCCAGGCCGAATACCCCGGTATCTGTCTCTACTTTCACCAGCGATTGGCCGTGGTTGCGCAGTTGCAGCGCCTTGATCGCTGTAATCTTGACGCGGTTCCTGTTTTTGTCGGCATGTGTTTCAAGCGTATCCATGCTGATACCACCTCACGATAAAGTTGGAGTTAATTCGGCGAGAAGACTTCTTTGTCCCGTGTAGAACAGGCTGGTGGATGCCGGTTGCAGATTGACATGGAAGCAATCGACATCGCGCGCGATCAGCTTGTCGGCGTAGAGGTCGTTTACGACCTCTACCCGGCGCGGCAGCCTGAAATCGCGCTCTCCACCGGACACGGTGTGTACGCCCAGCAAATCCAGGGTCGCGTGTAGCACATCCCCGGCGTTGCTGTAGAGATGCACGCCGGCGAAGCGGGCAATGCCACGCAACAACGGGGCGGGAATATCGGGCGTGGCGCAGTAAATCGAATTCCAGTTGCCGGTCAAACCCTCGCTGGCAGGGAGCGTCTTGATGCCCAGTCCCGGCTGACAGCGTCCCAGGTTGTAGACGACTTGACCAAGCTCGATTGCCTCGGGGTCTTCGAGATGGAAGAGCGGCGCGAGCGGAGCTGTAGCGCCCCAGAACAGGTCCTGCGGAACGTCTTTTGTGATGGGATGTGCGAAGTCCGTCACATGCATAAACGGCCCCCAGGGCTGATCCCATTTGCCGAATCGAAAACCTGTCAATTCGGTCATATGCGCCAGCGCAGGCTCATCCTTCAGATAGCCCACCGCGTAGAGCCACACAGCCGTTTTCCCATCGCGTTTCACCTGCTGGTTGAGCGCTGCACGGCGCGCGGCGTTCAGGTGAAACGGGTTCAAGAAGATGTAGAGCTTATATTCAGGCAGTTTGCCGTCGAGCAGGTCATTCAGGAGGTAAACATCATGCGGCGCGCCGAACCGTGCGAGTGACGTGACGCGCTGGCGAAATATCAATGGCAGGTCGATATTGTTGCGGTCGGACTCATACATGAAGCTTTCGTCGTCTACCAGGACGGCCACTTCCGACTGCGGCGAGCGATCCAGTTGCATCGCCCATGTCCCCAACTTCTGGAACTTCTCAAGCCAGGGCTGGAAGCTGGGATTCTGGCGCGCGTAACTGCCTGCCGGGTAGTCGGCAAACCACCAGATGCCCAGTCCGTGCGTGATGGTCTGGTTAAACTCACGTTGGTTGATCGCAATGGTGTGCTTGCGATTGAAGTTGCGTCCCTGCGGGTCCATCTCGTTGTGCAGGTGCGAGTCTTCCTCCAGAATGTAGAGCTTGTTATGCAGACGCACGGATTCGGTCGGGGGCATCGGCAGTCCGTCGCCGCCCAGGCCGCGGAATGCGTAGCCGTAGGGACTGACGATGTAATCGACCGCCGGCGATTCCAATACCTTGCGCAATCCGAGATGACCGCTGCGCTGCAGTGTAGAGTAATCGCCGCTGGTGTCGGCGCCGAAGAAATTGTCGTTCCAGGCCAGATCCATAATGTAGCCGTAGAATGCGCCGGCCAAAGCCTTGCCATCCGTCAAGTCCTTCACAACCTGGCAGAAACCGATCAGGTCCTCTGCGGTCAACTCCGCGAGGCAATGATAGTAATCGATTACCGGTTGCTCGCGGCGCGGATCGCGCAGTAACCCGTGGGTGCCGTTCAACTGCGCGTCGGCAGATGGGACTTCCGCTGACTCCAGCGTCACGCTGTCGTCAGCCCAGGCTTGTTGCAGCGCAGCGTCAACTTTATAGCGCACACGCAGCCAACTGCGAAAGTGCCGCCGCATCGGTTCGCTGTAATCCCCGGTGACAGGCTGCATGGATGTGGTGTTTTTGATCCACTCGCCGCAGATGCCAGCCTGTACCTGATACGCAATCACGCGGTCGGCCAGGCCGATCTTCTTCAGATGATCAACGTATGCCGTAAGGAATTTCCGGACGTCCTCACGCCATACCTCCGATGCATAGGACTGGTTTAACCGCCGGCCATCCGATGCGAGTTCGCATTCTTCGGGATGCAACTGATTCCACCATTCGGCGGTTTCGAAGTAAATGCGCATGTGGAATAGCGCGTCGCGATCTTCCTTGAGGATGGCGCGTAACTGGGGCTCCACCATTGTGAAATCGTAGTCTCCGGCCATGCCGGGGCGAGGCCCGCACCAGTGGCCGCACCAATCGGACGCTGCCGCGACGGCCAGGGCGTTAATGTGAACGCCGGCCTGCCCGAACAGGCGCACGGCATCCGCGCCGGGGAAGCCGTTGGGTCCCGGGTGGTTCGATAGCCACTGGTGGCCGCCGAAAACCGGGCGGTTATCAAGAAACAGGGTCGGTGCACCATTATGGGGTTTAATACATGCTTGCATAGATGTTCGATGCTATTACAAAAAGTGAAAAGCGTGTAATCATAATGGCATTGCGTCCGGGATGGAACAACTTGGACGCTAATTCATAGAGGGTATCACCTTGTCAAACATACAACCACTACTCGGGCAGGTTGCGATTGTCACTGGTGCGGCGAAGGGCATCGGTCGCGCTATTGCAGTGCGGTTAGCCGAATCGGGCGCTGACATCGTCGTGGCGGATATCGATGTCGCCAATATGCCTGTGACAGCCCAGGCGATTGAGGCGCACGGACGGCGCGCCGTGACATTAGAAGCCGATATGCGGAAAGAGAGCGATATCGACCGTATGGTCGATCAGGCGCTGCAATCTTTTGGCCGCCTGGACATCGTCGTGAATAACGCCGGCATCAATGCGCCAGGCGGTTTCCTCGGCGTTTCCAGGCAGGATATCCGCAGCGTATTCGACACCGATCTGATCGGGCCTTTTATGCTGAGCCAGCGCGCAGCCCGCGAGATGATCAAGGCCGGCATACGCGGGCGCATCGTGTGCATCTCGTCAATCCACAGTGTCGTGCCCCATTACTGCCCGCATTACTCGGCGGCGAAGATCGGGTTGGAACAACTCGTCATTGATATGGCGCTTGAACTCGCCCCGTATGGGATACGCGCCAACGCCATCCGGCCTGGCGGCATCGCCATCCGCGGCAGGCTGGAGACGGATAGCCCGGATGTGGCGAACCCAAACATCCCTTACGAAGGCAGGAATGGTTTGCCCAGCGAGGTTGCCGCGCTGGCGCATTTCCTTGTCACCGAGGACTCGCACTATATTACCGGCGCGACGGTGACGATAGATGGCGCACTTTCACGGATGACGTATAGCGCCCTGGCTCGTCGCAGGAGACTTGCCGAGGAACAGCACGATCTGGGCTTTCCGATCCACATACCGGGTCCGGTATTGTGATGCATACGGCTGGATCAGGCAAAGCTTAGATGGTCAATAGCCTTTACAATAGGGCATAATCTACATGGCACAAAAGAAAGGATAGCTGTTCGCAATGAGAAAGACGATTGCCTTGAGACGCCCATCTACAGAATTCCAACCGCGAGTGCACAGGGATCTCCTGCGTGGTATTGACCTGATTGTGAACGTCGTGCGTCCCACAATCGGGCCGTTTCCGCGCTATGTGGGAATGGAGCGTGTGTCGCGCGACCGCTCTCCCGAATTGCTCAGTGATGCCGGTACGCTGGCGCGCCGCATTATCCAGATCGGTGATGATGCCTCCGACGTGGGCGCGATGCTCATGCGCCAGGCGGTCTGGCAGGTCGGTGAACGCGTGGGCGACGGCACGGCGACCACAGCAGTGCTGGCCCAGGCGATGCTTCATCATGCTTATCGTTCTGTAGCGGCGGGTGCCAACGCCATGCGCGTGCGCGAAGGAATCCGGCAGGCCACCTCGGCAGCGGTCGGGGCGATACAGGCGCAAGCTACGCCGGTGACGACGCAAAAAGCCCTGGCCCAGATCGCGCGTTCCCATTGCCATGATGATGAACTGGCGGATATGCTGGGTGAAATCTACAGCATCATCGGCATGAGCGGATACGTTGACGTTCAGTCAAGCAGCGGGCGCAGCCTGGAGCGCGAATATGTCGAAGGCGCATTCTGGCGCACGGGCTGGATATCTTCGGCATTCAGCGGCACAGCGATGCGCCGCGCTGAACTGCAGGATGCAGCGATCATGCTGGTCGATGGACGCATCAGCAATGTCGAGGCGCTGGCCAGGGCGGTGGGTACAGTCATGTCGGCCGGGCACACCGCTATCGGCATCGTCTGTAACGGGATGTCGGACTCGGTGATCAGCGTTCTGGCGCATAACCACCAGAAAGGCACCTTCAAGTGCCTGCCTGTCAAGACACCCGCATCATCGAGTGAGCGCAAGTATTTCTTCGATGATCTTGCGGTCATTACCGGCGGAACGCCTTTAGTCGGCGATACGGAGGCGGATCTATCCCTGTTTAGCGCGGACATGATCGGCAAGACACGCCGATTGTGGGCGGATACGCTGCAATTCGGTCTTGTCGCCGGTAAAGGTTCTGCTAAAGCGCTGCGCGCCCATATCTCTGTGCTGCGCAAGGCAATCGGCGCGACGAAAGATAAGGCTGAGGTTGACGCATTGCGCAAACGCCTGGGGCGTCTGATGGGCGGTACAGCCATGCTGTCGGTCGGCGCGCGCACGGAAACGGAGCAGAAACTTCGCCAGGAAATCGCCGAGCGCAGCGTGCACTTCATGAACTCGGTGACGGAGTCCGGCATGGTCGCCGGCGGCGGTGCGGCTTTTCTCGACTGTATCGATGCGGTCAAGGCGCTCCTGTCTGATGACCCGGACGTGCACGCAGGCATCAGCGCGGTTGCGCGCGCGCTGGAGGAACCGATGCGCGCCATCGCTGCCAACGCAGGCGAGCCGCCATCTGCCACCATCGCGCGGGCCAGGCGAGATGGCCGCGGTCACGGTTTGAACGTCCTGACGGGTCGCGTGGAGGATATGCGCAAGGCCGGCATCGTCGACAGCGCCAATGTGCTCGAAAATGCCCTGGCGACTGCGGCGAGTGTGGCGACGATGGTGCTGACGACGGATGTCGTTGTCCGCCACCGCAAACCGATAACGGCGACGGAACCCTGAGTAAGTCGCCCGAAATGCCTTCTACTTATTGCTGATCCCAGCCCCGTCCCGGATTCTGATATGAAAATAGGCAGGCTGTTTTCATGCCTTGCGGTGCGCCGCCAGGCTCATCTTGACTGTTGGCGAAATTGGTTACGAGAACCCAGACTCCCGGAATCTCCGAGATTCCGGGAGTCTATACGCAATCCTGGACTCGCTTGACCTGATCAGCGCTGCACTCGTCGTGTCAAATATCAGCGGTGTTTACGTTAGCGGCTGCCGGCCGTAGTAATACAGGTGCGTAGCCCCGGCTTCCATGTGATCGATGTATTCCTCGCACTGCGCTGCGACCAGCCGCCCGGAGTACGCTTCCCACACACTAGCTTGATGCGGCAGGCGTATGGTCTTCGCGCCGGCGCGCACGGTGTGAAGCGCGATAAAGTGGCGGTCCGCATACATCACATCCTCTGATTCGCTGTAGATGTGCACCCCTGCGTGGCGCGCCAGTTCGCGCAGCACGCCCGCCGGTATGTTCGGCGCCGCAGAATAGACGCTCGTCCACTCCTTCGTTGCGCGAATAACGAATCCCGGCTCGCACCGGCCTTGATTGATGACCACGGTTCCCAGCGTCGTTACATCCGGATCGTTGACTGTGAACAAAGGTCCCAGCCTCATATCTGTTCCCCAGAATGTGGAGGTCGGCAGATTGCGCGTAATGGGGTGCTCGAAGTTGCTGATGTAGATATGCGCGCCCCACTGCCTGGGCGTCATGCGCAGCCTGATGCCCGTGAGGTCGGCGCAATGTTCGACAGACAAGTCCTCATCAACAAACCCGGGCGCATAAACCCACAATGCAGATTTGCCATCTCGGCGCAGGATGCGTTTGACCAGTTCGCGCTCTGCTGCGGAGAAGTGGACGGTGTTGGCGAAGAAGTAGAACTTGTAGTCGCGTGCGCGCCCTTCCAGTAAATCGCTGAGCAAAATGACATCGACCGGCGCGCCCATCCTGACGATGCCCCAGGCGTGGTTGCGCCATGAAGGCATGTCGAAGTTGTTCAAGGTGGATCGGTAGAATGAACTCTCGGCATCGATCACGACGGCTACTTCGGAGGCTGATGTCCTGTCGGGCAGATCAAGCGCTGCGCGCCCGATCTCTAGCGAGCTGCTGAATACCTGCATCAATTCAGGCTCGGCAAAAGCCCCGCCGGTTGGCTTGCCCCAATCACACCACCACGCTCCTGCGCCATGTGTGATCAGATTCGCCATCTGGCGTTTCAGGACATTGGCGGTTTCCCGGGTGTTATGCGTCTGGCCATAATAGGAACCAGTCGGCCACAGATGGGTGCGCATATCCTCTTCGCTGATCCAAAGTTTGCCGGCGCGGCGCACGCTCTCCTGTGGCGACATGAAGCTGCCTTCGCCGCCGACGCCGCGAAAGCCGTAGGAATAAGGGCTGCTGAGAAAATCGATGTGCGGCGATGCCAGCACTTTCTTCAGTCCTGCATGTCCGGAGCGCGCTCCCGCCGCATGCGCGACGTCCGCATCCGCGAGGCGCTGGCCGAAGAAGCCGTTGTTCCAGACAATCTCCTGCACGTAGCCATAGAAGGCGCCCGCGAGGTGGGCGCGCCCGCAGGCCTCCTTGGCGACGCTGCATAAATAGTCGATATCACCGGCTACCAGATCGGCCAGACACTGGAAATGGTCGATGGCCTTGCGGCGTTTGCGGGGGTCTTTGAACAGGAACAGGTCCGTTTCGGCTTGTTCCTGCGGCGACGGTACCAGATTGTGTCGGTCGAAACTTACGGTTGGATCATCCCATGCGGTCCGCAACGACTGCTCGTCACCGTACCTGGATTTGAGCCAGCGGCTGAACTCCTGCTGCATCGGAAGCGAAAAGTCGCCTGCCCAGTCTTCCATCGGGCCGATCTTCACCCACTCGGAACTGTCGCCGCCGCAGATCAGATAGCCCAGGATACAGTCAGACAGGCCATGCTCAAAGATGTAACGGATCAGCGTGCGAATGAACTCAGCCGCATCATGCAGCCAGATCTTCGAGGCATACGAAGGCGTGGGATAGATGCCTTTGGCGCGCTCCTCCAACACTTCGCATTGGTCGCGATGCTGCCGTATCCATGCGGATTGCTCGCCGCGCGGTTCCACGCCCACGCGCAACAGGAACCTGGCCTGTGGATCGATGGCAACATACCGCTTAAGATCGTCAAGCCGCGAGAATGCCGCAGGATTGAATGATCCGGTTGCGGCATCGTATGCATCATCGAACCGCGTCGGCAGTTCGATTGAGTAGAAGTGAAAACCCGCATTGCGGAACTCCTCGAAATGCGGGTCGGGTTGCCAGCCTGTGTCCGGGTTGCGAAAATTGCGGACCGTCAGGTAGATAGTGGTGAAGACCGGTTGCCCATCCATAAACAAGGTGGGTGAGCCGTGATGATCTTTGACCTCAAACACAGACATGGTAATCCCTCATTGTGCGTTGTCAATTTTCAAATGGTGGCCTGTCGTACCCCATGCCGAATGGTTCCTCCGGACGCTTCCACTCGCCTACCAGCGCTTTCCGCAACGGAGTGGTGCGTTCCAGGAATTCCTGTGAGTTCTCCATGCGGTCCGACGGTATCAGCCACGGCGGCGCATAAACGATATGCATCGTATAGCGGTCGAAGTCCATGTTATTCACGCCGGTACGATGAAATACGCCCTGGTGGAATAACAGCGCCGCGCCGGGTTTCCCAGTGATAACTTCGCGGATTGGCAGATCGGTGTCCGTATCCGGCTGAACGGTTTTCGGCAGGCGAAGCGCTGCGTTGTGGCTGCCCGGGATCATGACCATATTGCCCATATCATCGCGCGACTGGTCGGTGAGGAAATACCCCACGCGCAGTTGCACCAGCGGGGTGGGGATAGCCAGTCTCCGGAATTCATACACCCCCGAACCGTCCTGGTGATATCGTCCCGCCTTGCCGTGGGCCGGCTGCAGCGTGCACCAGGTGCTCTGCAGGATGAAATAGTCGCCGAGTAGTGCGCGTACTTTCGGCAGGATGGATGGATGGTCCATTAGAGCCTCGATCGCGGGTTCTGTTTCATACAGGTGACCCAGTTGTCGCCACTCACCTTGTGGATAAGGTGCGTGTGCGCGTCTGGCTGCTGCGAGGCATGCTTCTACTTCCCCGGGTGTTAGCGCATCGGGTATGACAAGGTACCCGGTGCTGTCGAACATGAATCTCTCTTCCTCGGTCATTGGACCGGGTTTCGCTACAGGCGCCATTACATCACTCCTCGGTTGTAAACAACCTATAAACAACCACAGTATTACCGAAAATGGCTTATAAGCAACTGAGTGGGACCATTTCGGCCCCACTCAGTTGGATAACGTCGATGACGGACAAAGGTCAAGCCTTCAGGACGTCTTCGGCCTTCTTCTGAGCGTCGGCCATCAACTGCTTGACGTCGGTCTGGGTCGTCAGCACTGCGGTGAACAGGTCGTTCCAAATGCTGTTGAGCTTGTTGGGTTCCTTCGTCCACTGCGGCAGAATGCCCAGGTCGCTGTCCTTCAACAGCTTGCCGAACTGCTTGGTCGCATCGTCCGCATCTGTGCCGGCCAGCAGCGCTTCCATGGATGACTTGGTCGAAGGCAGGCGACCCGTCGACTTGAACACGATTTTCTGTACCGAGTCGTCCTGGCTGACGATGACCCAGTCCTTGGCCAGATCGGGCACCTTGGTGGCCGCCATTGCGCCATAGATCACGTTGCCGACCACATAGCTGGCTGGCTTGCCGCCAGTTGGGATTGGCACGGCGCCGTACATGGCGTTCATGAGCTTGTTCTGCTTGGCCCAGCCCACGTGCCAGGAGCCGGCCATCTGATGCGCCGACTTGCCGGCGAACAACTGCGTGTACACTTTGCCCTCATCCGGTTCAAAGACCAGTCCGGGCGGGGTGTAAGGCAGAATCTTGCGCACGAATTCCCATACCGGCTGGCCCTTTGGGTCATTGAAGTTCGGATAGTCAAACTGGTCGGGCTTGTTCAGCGTGACACCGAGCTGCTGCATGTACACCGCCAGGCGGAACATGCCGCCGACGCTGAAGCCGACCGGGCCTTGCAGCGTATAGCCATACGCCTTGCCGGCGCTCTTATCGGTGACGGTCTTGGAAGCAGCCAGCAGGTCGTCCCACGTGGCGGGAACCTGTTCAGGCAGACCGACATCTTTAAGGACGTTTGGGTTTACTTCGAATCCGAAGCATCCGGAAATCCATGAGAAGCCGTAGTTCTTGCCGCCGTAGAGGGCAGCCTTATGCGTTCCCAGGATCGCATTGTCGGTGACCGCGGGCGGGGTGACGTCGTCCAACGGCAGCAGCGCCTTGAGCGCCGCGTACTGCTGGAAGAAGTTCTCACCGACGATGGCATCGGGCTGCGTGCCGGCCAGCAGCGCGCTGACGATGTTCTGGCGCAGCGTCTCATCCCAGCCATGATCTTCCCAGACCAGCTTGGCATTCGGGTGCTTGGACAGGAAGAGATTCTTATGAGCCAGTAGGGCGGCGCCTGCGCCGGATGGATCCTTGTCCATCTGTGTCAGGTCCAGACCAGAGCCCCACACCGTCATTGTCTGAGGTCCGGCATTTGGGTCCGCAGTCACCTGAACTTCCTTGGTGACTTCGACATTAACCTGCTTGGTCACTTCCACCGTCGACTTGACTTCCTTGATGACTTCCGAGGTTACGACAATAGTCTGTGGCGTAGGGGTGGCGCCGCCGCAGGCTGCGAGCAAAAGGCCGGCGCCGCCGATGGCGGAAGCCTTAAGCAATTCACGTCGAGAAATGTTTCGCTTCATGGGATTACTTTTCTCCTGATCTTATGAAACTGAAATGGATTCTGAATATGAGCCGAACGTATTGTCTTTGACGTAGCTTATGCAGTAATTTTGCCTCCTCTTACTCCTCCTGGCGGTTTACATAAATCCGCATGGTTTGCTCAACGTTCAATGCGGATAACAACCGCCACTTAACCTTTAATGGCGAATCCTGCCACTCCTTCGACGAAGTATTTCTGTAGGAATAGGAACATGATGACCAGTGGCAGTATCGAGCAAGCCGCCAGTGCGAACGTAAAGGGATAATCAGTGACGGTATTCGGCAGGCCCTTCAGTGAATTGCCTGCCTGCTGGAGATACTGGAAACCCAACGCCATCACATAGATTTGTGGATTCCCCGATGTCACAAACAAAGGCCAGATGTAATCGTTCCAGATGCCCACAAACTGGAAGATGACCAGAACTGTTAGTACTGGCTTGAGCATCGGTAAGTAAACGCTGAAAAGGCAGCGTAATGTGCCCGCCCCGTCGACCCGGGCCGCCTCTTCAAAATCCGCCGGTATGCTGTAAAACGTCTGCCGTAGCATGAAGATGTAATAGACACTGACCAGGCCAGGTATCAGCAACGCCGGCCATTGATTGATGAATCCTGTGCCTCCTTGGCCGAGTATGTTATTGCCGCCGGCAAGCGGGAAGCGCGCCATCATCACGAATGTTGGCACTTGAAAGACGATACCCGGCAGCATCAACGACATTAGCAGGAAGGTGAAGGCCGCGTCGCGGCCTCGAAAGCTCAACTTAGCGAAGACATAACCACACAACACGGATATGATACCGGGAATGACGATATACCATGCTGCACGGATTAACGTATTGGCGACCCATTTCCATACATCCGTTTTACCCGGATTAAGGATGATCGCGTAGTTTTCCAGAGTTGGCACAGATGGGATTGGTAACCAGGGGCTGCGAGTATAGTCCGCCGTTGTGCCGATCGAGCCCAGGAACATGAAGAGCAATGGGAATGCCATGACTGCGCTGGACACGATCAATAGTGTATAGAGCAAACCCCGGCTGATTTTGAATCTTGGTCGTCTGGATAATGTCATGTTGTTTCTCCTGAGTGTCTAATTGCCAACACGGCCGCGGCTCAAGATGCGCATATTGATGGATGAGAACACGATCAGCAGCAAGCCCAGGATCATCGCACCAGTACTGGCGAGACCCAGACTCTGGTTAGCAAAGGCGTCCTGATAGATCTGCAGCATGAGAACGTTGGTCAGGTTGGCCGGGCCACCCTTGCTTAAAAACATGACGGTCTCGAAAATCTGGGCTGTGCCGATAATGCCGGTGATCAGAACGAAGACGGTCATCGGCGCAAGCAAGGGGACAGTGATATGGCGAAACAACTGACGTCCGTTAGCGCCGTCAACCTGCGCCGCTTCATAGAGTTCCGGATGGATGCCCTGCAAAGCGGCCAGGTAAAGGATGATTGCGCCTCCGACGCCGCGCCACACCGAATACGCGATGATAATGACCCGCATCCAGTCGACCTGTGTGTAGAAGATAATGGGGGGCAGCTTCAGTTGTCTCAGAACCATGTTGATTACGCCGTCGGCCGGTGAGATGAACACGAACGCCACCTGCGCCATGACTGCAGCCGATGTGAGCGTGGGAACATACCAGGCGGCGCGGAATAATCCGCGCCCCTTGATCTTGGCATTCAACATCAACGCGATGACAACGGCCAGGGCTGTTTGCACGATCAGAATGGAGACGGCAAACACCATCGTATTGACGATGATGGTGATATAGGTCGGATCCGATAAGAACCGACGGTAATTGGCTAATCCCACCCATTCGGGAGAGCCACTCAGACCGGACCATTTCATGAAGCTGAGTAACAGGCTGGCAATTACTGGAAACAGGAAAAAGATGCCGTAATAGAGCAATATCGGTGTGAGGATTGTCCATCCTTCTACGGCATGGCGATGGCGGTATCGCCAACGTCTAAATGCTTCCTTCCGGCTAAGCGTGTCTGTCACATGTACGTTTGTTATGTTGCTGGTTGTGGCGTCAATCATGGGCAACACCTCTCCTGCTTATCGGCATGCCGGTCACTTGGTACCTGACCAGATAGACAACTCTCAAACCATGTGGTATTGAGGCAAAGAGATTATATGCACGGATTTCGAGCAAGTCAACAAGCTATCACATATTGGTTATTACTAACTCACCTCAATAAACTATAATGGAACAACCTTTGTACGAACTAATCTTTCACCGCCAAGGAGCCGTAGTATGTCCATAGATGTAAATGATGAACAGGTACGCCCATCGGTGTTATACGCGCAGGTTGAGTTGCTGATCCGCGAGGAGATCGCACGTGACGGTCTGCAACCTGGTGCTCGTCTGCCTACAGAGGCGGAGTTGTGCAAACGATTTGGCGTGAGTCGGAGCACCATACGCCAATCGCTTAACCGGCTGGAGATAGACGGTCTGATTACGCGCACCCGCGGTAAGGGCACGTTTGTTCGGCGTAATAACGCAGTACCATCCTCTGAGCCAGCCGCCGCGCCCGGTCGACATGAAACAAGACCAGCTTTAATACACAAGATGATCGGCCTGGTATTTTGCGCCCGCAGCGATACACTGCAGATGAACATCCTGCTCGGCGCGGAGCGCGCGGCAAAGTCGCGCGGATACGCCCTCATGTTTGGCTATTCGGGCGAAGACCAGCGCATGGAAGAACAGGAGATTGAGCGTCTGCTGCGGATGGGCACCGACGGGGTCATCGTCATGCCGGTCAGCAACGTTACTTCGACGCCAGGGGTGCAGTTGCTGTTAGAACATCGCACGCCGCTTGTGCTCGTTGACCGTTATTTGAGCGATCTGGATACCAGTTATGTGGTGTCGGACGGTTTTGACGGCGCCTACCGCGTCACGGAGCACATGATCATACTGGGTTACGAGTCCTTTTCCTATATCACATCCGGACGAGAGCTTCCAAGCACGACCTCGGTGCGAGACCGTTACCAGGGTTTCAGTAAAGCGTTGGAAGACTACGGCATGGCCGCGCAGGTCAAGCCGCTTATACCCGTGAATCTCAATGATACGCGTGATGTCGAGCGCTTGATAACAGCGCGTACAACGGGGCAGACGCGCCCTAATGCCATTGTAGCCGTGCATGACGCGGTCGCAATTGATCTGATGAGGACAGCCACAACGATCGGTCTGGTACCACCTGACGATTACGCCGTTGTGGGATTTGACGATTTACCGACGGCCAGCCATTTGCCTGTGCCATTAACGACGGTTATGCAACCGCGCTATGACATGGGCTTCAAGTCGGGACACATGTTGATTGATATCATCGAAGGCCGTATTTCGCAAAATGAGAAACTCGTGCTGCCCGTATCGCTGGTCGTGCGAGAATCCTGCGGGGCGCACCGCATCGTCGCAGAACGCGCCAGAGCCAGGGAAGACGCATCGTCACTGCAGGTAGCCGCGTAATCGCAATTGTTCACAGAACACACCGTATTTGTGATCGTAAAGGCCGACCAGGTTTTTATCGGGATCAACGCTGATACTGGATTGCACCATCGCTTGCGCCGCTTCACTCAGCGAGTGGAACCAAACGCCTGTCGCGGCCAGCAATGCGGCGCCCATCGCGGTTTCGCTGCTGTGCGGTCGAACGAACTGCCGGTTCAACATGCTGGCGCGGATACGCAGCCACAACCGCGATTTCGATCCACCCCCTGTGGCATGTATGCGATTACCGACCGGCGCACCAATATCACGCAGGACATCGTAGGCCAGGCGTTCGACAAGCGCGGTACCCTCAAGTCCGGCGGCATATCGGATGATCGGCGGTATATCGGCTGACCCGCGAGTGTCGCCGACCGTAAATCCGGTTGCCTGCGCGTTCAGGAACGGGAAACGCTCGCCGGTGCGCGCCAGAGGATAACGCACAAGCTGCGTCGGCACATGGCTGGCCGCCTGTGCGTCCAATTGCGAAGGGTCCAGACCGGCATGATCCCGAACGATCCATTCACAGCCCGTGTTACTGGCGCCGCCGGGCATCCACCAGCCATCAGGATGCCGATGACTGTAGATGCGGCGCTGGGGATCGATGAACAAGTCTTTCGTGATGCCTTTGATCACCAGCGTCGTTCCCAGCGATGAGTTCCATGAACCTGGCTCAACGGCGCCCGATGCGATCTGTGCGGCGGTTCCGTCGGTTGCTCCAGCCATGACAGGAATTCCTGACGCAAGTGATGTCTCGCCCGCGGCTTGAGGGGTCACATGGCCGATTATCTGACCCGGCGCGACCACCGTAGGTAAGTGATCCAGAGGGATACCCAGCGCATCTGTAACAAAGGCAGGCCATTGGTCGTTGATCAGGTCATAGCCGGTTTTAAGGGCGTTACTGAAATCGGTTACGTCGAACACACCTGTCAGTTTTCCGACGATGAAATCGGCGGCATGTACATAGCGTGCCGTGCGAACGGTTACGTCGGGTCTCTCGTGCATCAACCACACGATCTTGGGCAGCGCAAACGACGCGCTAAAGGCGTAACCGAGTTTTTGTTCAAGTTCAACTGCCGCCCGGCGGACAGTCGCCACGTAAGCCGCACTGCGTGAGTCGTTGTACATCATCGCCATCGCCGCTGGTTGATGATCAGCCGTAAGCGGTACCACAGTGCCTGAGGTGGAATCAATTGATATGCCCGCTACACTGGCACCATGCGGCAGCGCCGCCATCAGTCTGCGCAGGCACGCGGCTGTAGCGTCCCACCACACCGTGGCGTCCTGTTCAACCCAGCCGTTGGGCAGCGCTTCTGTTTCGATTGCCATGCTTATACTGGCGCTTGCGATGATCTTGCCAGTCGGGTCTACTGCAAGCATCCTTACGCCCTGCGTTCCGAGGTCGATTCCGATAACTGTTTCTGTCGCCATATTCGATTCCTGTGCCTTCATTTTATGATGGTCGAGGTCAAAGCACTCCGCTGCCGGTGCAGCGTGTTTCATTTCAGACATCTGCGTTATAGTAAGCCTAAGGGAGTCGCCAGAAGAGGTTGACGGTTTACCGGCTCAGCGCCCCGTCCTCGGCGCGCGGTCGCGGCGGAAACGCCCCGAGACGGATTCTGTTGGCGAATCCCATTGGGTCGTCGATAATCGCGCATAGACTCCCGGAATCTCCGAGATTCCGGGAGTCTGGGTTCTCGAAACCAATTTCGCCAACAGAATCCGAGACGGGGCTGCGAGCAGTGTCAGGACCTTCTGGCGACTCACTTAGCCTTGGGAAGCCCTGTTCCGCACTCGTGGAACGAGGGAAAGGGAGGTTTACCATTAAAGCAATCATTCGCAGCGGAAGTCCAGTGCCAGTGCTTTTGAGCCCGGATCCTGCCGGAGGCAGCATCATCGGCCTGCTTATCGGGGGTATGGCCGTCGAAGTCGCCGATGTCGTCATTACCGGCGCCAATAAGTGGGCGAAACTTATACTCACCGCTGGCGGCGTTAATCTACAGCAGGTAAGGGTGCAGGACGCGGTATCCGTTTACGTTTCAGCGGAGAGTTTCGTTGACGCGCTCGAACCGCCTCCAGCGCCGACCGTCAAAGTGGGTTTGAGTGTGATTTACAACGCCGATGCCGCGTTCAAGGCTGCCAACATGGGCTGCCGGTTCTTCTGCATTGTCGGGCACATCGAACTCGGCTCGCAACTCAAAGATGCCTTTCCCGATGCGACCGTGATGGTTCGTCCTTACCTGGACATCCATGGGAACTTACCCAGCTTCGACTACGTCATGGGCAAGCTGAAAGGCGCCAAAGACCCTCGGCTGATTTACACAGGGTTGAACGAATCAGAGCAGTTGGACACATCACCCGACTCACTCCGCAAGCGCGCGGCATTCGATATAGAAATGGCTAACCGCATCAAGGCTGCCAGCGGGGCGTTGTATGCGGCAGGCTCATTTTCAATGGGCACGCCTGACTTCACGCGCACCGATATTTGTGACGCCATCCGGACATACTACGCGCCGCCGTTTAACGCGGGCGTTTTCTGGATGGACCACCATCTGTATAGCCCGAACATGCAGCATATCTACCGTGAAGATATCCAGACGCCAACCTGGAATGGGCAAAAGCAGGTTGTCGTGGAGACGGACTGGTATGAAACCCGCTGGCATTTCTATTACACCCGTTGTGGATTTGACCCGAAAAGCTCCAGCAGGATTGTTTGCTCCGAGACAGGCGTCGATGAAGGAAGCATTGGTGGATTCGCCGCTCACCACGCCACAGATCAGGATGTTGTGGCCTGGTGCAAGCGGTACATCCAGATAGCAGGCGCGCCGTTAGTACTCAACGGCAATACCTACAACTCGCCGTTTGTGGGTGGCGCAATCTTTGCCGTAGGCGACCCTGTCAACTGGGCTGGATATGATATGACGCGCTACGAACTGGCCATGGGCCCGGATGTGTGGTACAAGCCTTTAGCTCCGGCAGCGAACTTCACGCAGGAGTTGTCGCACATGCAGATGACCGATCTGGCGATGCATGTCATGAACCTCTCACAACAGGTGAATAAGACGGCTGCGTCTTTGCAGCGTTCCATCAAACCTGATGCTGCTCAAAAACAATAGCAGAGCAACTCCGTGTATCAGCTGCCGTTCGTTGTCTAAGGAGAGAGGGTACTTGTCGCCCTCCCTCCTTATAACATGTCTGTCCGTATTCAGACTATTACCTCAGGCCTTGGACGCTGACTCGCTGGCCTTTTCTCTCTGACTGAGTTCCTGTTCCGCCGTTGTATCCACAACAGGTTGCTCGTCCTTTTCACGGCTTACCAGGGTTATGACGCGGTAAGCTTCGGCAGGCGCCAGTCCTTTGCCTGCATCCAGCGCCCAGCGCCGCAGACCCTGAACCGTTTCTTCGGATACCTGACTCTTGTGCTGGCGCAAGGCATCCATCTTCAGGTCGATTGTTTCACTGATATCGACCCATGTGTCGGGTTTATCGGTCCATTGAATCCAGACTTCATGTACGGCGTGCGGAGCGCCTAATTCCGGGTACATCAATGGCATGGATGCAACCGGCGCTATGGCATCGACGGTAGCCACCGCCACAGCGCGGTGATCGGGGTGGTTGATGTAATCCGAGCTGCTCAGAAAGGCTGTTGGATCCATCGAGAACACGACTTCCGGCTTGTGCTTGCGGATCACTCGAACCAGCTCCTTGCGCAATTCCAGCGTTGGCATTACTTCGCCATCGTTATGCCGCAGGAATTCCACTTCATGCACACCGCAGATGGCCGCTGCGGCGCGCTGCTCCTTTTCGCGGTGTTCGGCCAGCGAGAGTGATGTAAACGCCGGATCGTGCGTTCCTATATTACCGCTCGTTACGATTACATAGGTGACATGCGCGCCCCGTCGCGTCCACTTCGCTACAGTTCCAGCGCAGCCGAATTCAATATCGTCAGGATGTGCCACGATTGCCATGGCGGATGAGGGTGTAAATTCCTTGCTCATGACCAGTGATTGTACGCTTTGGCGACTGGCACAGTTCACCGGTCTGATCCACAATCTGCGCTGAGGTGAAACAATGGACAGCAAGGTCAGGATTGGATTCGTGGGCGTGGGAAGCATGGGGCAGTGCGCTCATTTGAAGAACTATGTCACGCTGGCCGATTGCGAAGTTGCGGCGATTGCGGAGCTGCGACCGGAACTGGCGCACAGGGTGGCCGAGCGTTACGGAATCCCCCGCGTATACGAGAGCGCAGAAGACATGCTGGCGCATGAACGACTGGATGGCATGGTCGCAGCCCAGCAATTCAGCAGGCACGGGCAGGTCATTGCTCCCCTTTACAAGGCTGGCATTCCGATCCTGACCGAAAAACCGCTGGCTTCATCGGTTCAGGCGGGCGAGTTGATGCTGGCTGCATTAAAAGCCGGCGGTTCATGGCACATGGTCGGTTATCATAAACGCAGCGATCCAGCCTCGATGGTTGCGCGAAACACTATCGACGAGCTAAAGCAGTCCGGCGAGTTGGGCCGGATGCGCTATGTGCGAATCCTGATGCCGGCCGGTGACTGGGTCGCCGGCGGATTCAACGACTTGATCCAGACGGCTGAAAAAGTTCCGGCGACGGAAAGCGACCCGCCAGCACATGATATGGACAGCGCGACATACGATGCTTATATCGCATTCGTCAATTACTATATCCACCAGGTTAATCTGCTGCGTTACCTGCTCGGAGAACCTTATCGAATGACTTATGCTGAGCCATCACAAGTCGTGCTGGCCGTGCAGAGTCAGAGCGGCGTTGCCGGCATCATCGAAATGTCGCCCTACCAGACGACGCTCGGCTGGCAGGAGTCTGCATTGATCGCGTTTGAACACGGCTACATCAAGCTGGAATTGCCGGCCCCTCTGGCCAGCAACCAGCCGGGTCGGGTCGAGGTGTATCGGGATCCTGGTAAAGGGAAGCCGCCTTCGACAACGGCGCCGGTATTGCCGCCCGTTCACGCCATGCGCCAGCAGGCCATAAACTACGTCAGGGCGATCAAGGGCGAGATCAAGCCGCTCTGTGAGGCCGCTGAGGCGCTCGAAGACCTGCGCGTGGCGCGCGATTATTTCCGTTTGTTGGGTCGGTAAGCGGCAAAATCTTTAATGATGGTTCGAGTATATTCACTGGGAAAACAAAAACATGAAAAAATCACAGCTTGCGATCAATTCCGTTTCCACGGTACGAGCCGACCTTGAGGAATGTCTGGCCGCGTATCACGACGCCGGATTCCAGAACGTCGAATTCGTCCTGAAGCATGTCAAAGACTACATGACGCAGGGGCACGATGTCCACGACGTGCGCGCTTTGCTGGACAAGTACCAGATTCACTGCATCGGCGGTTTTGAGATGGGCGTGGAGTGTTTTACGGCGCCGGAACAGCGCGCCGAAAACCATGCCCGTGTCGTGGAGAACGCCAGGCTGCTGTCGGCGCTTGGGGCTGCGACAATGGTTGTCGGCACAGACGGCCCGGCGGACCAGGCGGGCAGCCCCGATCCAGTCGGCGAGATTGCGCGTGTATTCGCGCAACTGGCTAAGAAGATAAAGCCGACCGGCATTACGCTCTGCCTGGAGTTCAACTGGTCGCCCGTTGTGAAGTCACTGCGGACCGCTGCCGAGATAGCCCGTAAATCCCGCATGAGCAATGTAGGCGTGCTGTTCGATCCCGCCCATTACCACTGCACGCCCACGAAGTTCGACCAGCTAAACGCGCAGAACATACCCTGTATACGTCATGTTCATGTCGACGATATGAACGATAAACCGGGCGAATTGTCGAACTGCAACAGCGACCGCGCGCTGCCGGGGAAGGGTTGCCTCGACCTGAAATCCATCTTCAATCAACTCGAACGGTATGGATATCGAGGCCATTACTCGATCGAGATGTTCGACGAGAAATTGTGGCAGATGCCGGCGCGCAAAGCCGCGAAGATCATGTATCAGAGCCTTCTCCCGTATGTAAAGCGCTAGACTGGATTCGGCTCGCCGTTGAACAACAGTTTACGAGTCAAAGGAAAAGTGATGCCACAAAATGAGGTCGGAGTCATTCTTGATGCCGGGATAAGTGACTGGCAGGTCATGCAACAGGACGCGACAGGCACAGGCCAGATGTCTCTTGCCGGCAGTTGGATCAGCGATACGCCCGGCAGGGTGCAGGTGCGCCTGGCCTCCGAAGAGACAAGCGTTGCCGCCAACCGAAACCTGGACTGGCAGTTTGTCGATACCCGTTCCGACCATACCTGGGCGGCGGAATTGACCGGCATCCCTGCCGGCGGTTTGTACCGTCTTGAGACGCGTTTTAACCCGGATGGCAATGTCGCCGGCGAGTGGTCAACCCGCGGCGACATGCGCCACTTTCTCGGCGTCGGCGACCTGTGGGTGATCGCAGGTCAGAGTAATTCGGCCGGGTACGGGCGCGGGCCGATAGCCGACCCGCCCGAACTGGGCGTCCACGTGTTGCGCAACAGTGAGCAGTGGGCGCTGGCAACGCACCCGCTGAATGAATCGACGGGCACGCGGCATCCTGTCAATCGCGAGGCAGCTAATTCCGGCCATTCGCCCTATCTGCACTTCGCCAGATTGTTGAAGCAGCGCCTGGGCTATCCGATTGGTCTGGTGCCAACAGCGTTAGGAGGTTCCGCACTGGCGCCATGGAATCCTGGTGAAAGCGAATCAGCCGTGTTATTCGATAACATGGTGCATTGTGTGCAACTCACAGGCGGTCGAGTCAAAGGCATTCTCTGGTATCAGGGTGAGAGCGATGCCAATGAGCAGGACAGCCCGACCTATGCCCGCCGCTTTATCCAGGCGGCGCATGCCTGGCGTGAGGCACTGCATGACGACAATCTGCCGGTGATCACCGTCCAGCTCAACCGGGTTCACCCGACGGCCGGCGAACGCTCCGATACAGGCTGGTCATTGTTGCGGGAAGCGCAACGCCAGGCGCCTAAAATGCTGCAAGGCATTGTGGCCGTCCCGACTCTCGACCTGCCGTTGAGCGACGGCATTCACATCAGCCCGGCCGGTAATATGCTTCTGGCGGATCGACTCGCGCGCGCTGCGTTCGGCAGTGTCTACGGCCTGGCAGACGCCCATCTTGCGCCCGATGTTCGGTCGGCGGTCCGCGCCCCGGATGGCGCTTCCGTAACTCTCCGATTCGACCATGTAGACAGCCGCATGGACACAATCAGCCCGGCTGCGAATTGTTTCAGGGTGGAAGACGCCAACGGCGTAGCGGCGGTGCAGAAGACCATCTATCCTGGCGACGACACGATCCAACTGGCCCTGGCGCGTCCAGTGGTTGGCGGCGCAGTAGTTCACGGCGCATACGGTCCAGACCCGGACATCGTACCGATGGATATGGAGCGCTTTATGCCGATGCTGGCATTTCACGGCCTCGCGGTTGAGTAGGGTATCGGCAGGATGAGCTTATCGCGTGTGCATGTTCGACGCTGGATCGTGTGGCTGCCTGGGCTGCTGATCTTTGTGCTCGGTTTGCTGGTCTATGGTTACGCCCTCAACCTGCCGTATCGTATCGATGATTTCGTGCACTTCCGCCTGTTATCGGCGCACACTTTGGCTGATGTGTGGTTGGGGAATGCCGGGCTGGCTTACTATCGGCCGCTCCCTTTTACGCTGTGGAAGTTGGTGTACGGGTTAACAGGCGAGTATTCCCCTCATCTCATTCCAGCCATCAATATGGTGTGCCACGCCCTGAATGGCGTGATGGTCTATAACCTGGTGCGGCTGCACCAGGCGCGCACCGATGCGGGAACGCTGACCGGCCTGTGTGCTGCGATTCTGTTTCTCCTGTTTCCGTTCAGCTACCAGGCGATTCCGTGGGTGGGATCGTTGACCCATCCGCTGGTAACGCTGATCATGCTGAGCGGCATCGTCATTGCCGTACTGGCGGCTGAGAGACGTTTCGTTTGGCTATGGATTGCCTCATTGGCTCTGGCGCTTATCGCGCCATTTGCTCACGAGACAGGCGTGCTCTTCGCCGCCGGGCTGACGCTGTTTTACTTTACCGCACCATCCCACAATGCATCTGTGTCGGGTCGCTCTGGTCGAGGTCTGCCTGCCGCCGTCAGAGTCGCTATGAATGATCTGCTGCAGTCCGCCAGGAAAGCGGGACCGTACTGGCTTATTGCACTGGCGTCCCTGGTTATTCTGCTCGCCATACGCCAGCATGACAATGCGCCAGCGGTAAAACTCGACCTGGAAAGCAGACTGCAGAATGGGGTTTATTTCCTGCAGGGGCTTGCTTATCCGGTTGCGCCGCTGGCAACGCATCTACTAAGCATCTTCCCAAAGCTGAACGATCTGGGTGCGGTTCTGATCGTATGCGTGCCCGCCATGTTGATACTGGTGTTTGTCTACGTCAGGCTGGGTCAGGCCAGGTTGGCGCTGTTTGCAACAGGCTGGTACCTTGTCATGATCGCGCCGGCCTGGCTGGCGCTCGAGTTCAGCTACGTCGTCGATGGCCCGCGGCTCATGTACGAAGCATCGCTCGGGGCGGCCATATTCTGGGCGCTGCCTCTGGCGGTACTCGTCAACCGTTGGCGAGGATTGTCACAAACCCCTAAGCGACTGGCGGGGCTGGCTGTCGTTGCTTTGACGATCGCAGGTACTATGGTGGGCAGCGTTATTTTCCTCGATCAACGCGCTGACATGTACGAGCAGACGCGCCTCGCCAGCGAAGGAATGATATCGTCAGCCATAGCGCCATCCACAGACAACCGCAACGTGCTATCTGTAAATTTTCCGGCCTGGATTGCGCCGATAACACCGACCTATGCCCTGGGACATGAGGGCGTGTCGTTTGTACCAGCCTATAGTTCTCCTATCGACCTGGTATGGGCTATGACCGGCGTGGACCACCCGATGTATAACGCGGTTGTCACCGAACTGCAGACTCATTGGCGCTTCAACTACCTGAATTACGGCTCGCGCTGGACATCTCCGGATCTGCAGCCCCAGCTTCGCATCGCCCGCGAGGTGTTGTTCACCAGCTACCGAAACCACGATTTAGTGACGTATGATGCCGGCAAACTGGAAGCCGAGAATACGCCGCGCGCTCCCACCTATATCGCGGCATACAGCGGTACGCTGGCTTTGCTGGGAGGTCGGTGGCATCGCGTGCCGACTGGATTGCAGGTAACCCTGCACTGGCAGAGTTGGGTCACACTGACTCAGGAAGTGCGCACCTATATCCATATGACGGATACCAGCGATGCCTTGGTGGCGCAGGAGGATGGGCTGCCCTTAATGGGACTGTCAAACCCGTTATGGTGGAAGCCGGGCGATCAGTGGGCTGATACCCGTGTACTGGTGCTCCCGGAGACCATCAAGCCGGGCAACTATACGCTGAGGGTGGGGGTATACCCGGCTGCAGGCGGCCCGCGCTTGCCGGCATTGGACCCGGCGGGCCTGCGCTTCCCGGATGACTCGGCCACGCTCGGTACGGCGGCTATTCCGTGAATCCCGATCAGCCGCCGGCCGTACGCCGAATGATCCACTTGACATAGAACGTATGTTCGCATATGATAGAACAAAGGTTCATATGGCGTTGTACTGCATCAGCAGCGCACGAGTGGAGAAAACCGAATGGCAAAGACAATTGGCCAATTAACAGAGCCGCAGCAGAAGATTCTGGCGTACATCACCAATTACGTCGAGAAAAACAGCGTTCCGCCGACAATTCGGGAAATCCAGAGCGGCACAGGCATCAGTTCAACGTCGATGGTGAGTTACCACCTGAAGGCGCTTGAGCGCGCACAAATGCTGAATCGCTACGAACGGCGCTCGCGCGGGCTGGTGGTCACCGAACCCATGCGGATGCATACGCTCGATATCGCCGCGGTGCCCATCGTCGGTGTCATCGTCGCCAGCGCTCCTGCGCCGACGCCGGATGCCGATGCCCTGGCGTCCGCCGAAAATTCCGTCCAGATCGCCCGCAGCCTGGTGGGGAATGTCGAAGGCCTTTATGCGCTGGAAGTGAAAGGCAACTCCATGATCGATGCGCTCATCAACGACGGCGATATCGTCATCATGCGGCGCGATCAGGAGGTCCGCAACGGCGACCTCGCCGCCGTCTTCCTGACCGACCGCAACGAAAGCACGCTCAAGCGTGTCTTTCGCGAAGGTAAGCGTCTCAGGCTGAAGCCGGAAAATCCAACCATGAAGCCCTTTTACGTCGAGGCTCGCAACGCTGAGATTCAGGGGCGCGTAGTCTGCGTGATACGCAGAACCTGATCGCCAGCCGAGTCGATCGGTATTCCCTGCGCGGATACGAGAAGCGCCCGAGTGTCACCCACTGCGGGCGCTTCGTTGTTTGGTTCGCGGGATGCTGATATCATGTGTGATACTTCCAGAAACCAGGAGGCCGCTTTATGCCGGAACGATGCCAGTGGGCAAATGGCAACCCACTCATGCTGGCTTACCATGATGAAGAATGGGGAAAGCCAGTACACGATGATCGCAGATTGTTCGAGTTCCTGGTGCTTGAGGGCGCTCAGGCCGGTTTGAGCTGGAACACCATTTTGAACAAGCGCGAGAATTATCGAGCTGCCTTCAACCAGTTTGATCCGCAGGCGGTGGCTGCTTATAGTGACGACGATATTACGCGCCTTTTGGTAGATGCCGGTATCGTCAGGAACCGCTTGAAAATTACCTCAGCGATAAATAATGCGCGCCTGCTGCTCAAGGTGCAACACGAATATGGTTCGTTTGATAGCTTCATCTGGCAGTTCGTTGGCAACACACCCAGGCGCAACAGTTGTGTTTCGCTCGCTCAGATACCAGCGAAAACGGTTGAGTCAGATACGATGAGCAGGGAACTTGTGAAACGCGGTTTTACGTTTGTTGGTTCAACCATCTGTTACGCCTTTATGCAGGCGACAGGCATGGTCAACGACCACCTGACCTCGTGTTTCAGGTATAGTCAACTGTGAGCATATCGGTGTGCTGCTGGTGAAAGCACCATACAACTGGTCTGCTGCGGTGATGGAGGTCCACGATGGCAAAAACACAGGTATTCATGTTTCATCGCGACATCAATGCGCCGGCCGCGGAAGTCTACCGTGCATTTACCCTCTCGATGGCGCTACAGGAATGGTTGTGTGAAACCGCGCGGGTTGTTGCGGTAAAAGGCGGGCGTGTTTATCTTGAGTGGGCCAGCGGTTATTTCACCTACGGCGAGTACATTACGCTGATTCCCGCCAGGAAAGTAGCCTTTAGCTGGTTTGGCAGAGGGGAGCCGGCAACTACGACGGTGCAGGTAACCTTGCGTGAAAAGAACGGCTGCACTCGCGTCAGTCTGCAGCATAGCGGGGTTGGCACGGGTAAAGCATGGTTGCATACCGTCAACGAGTTCGCGACAGGCTGGGAAGTGCTGTTGGAGAACCTGCAGTCTGTGATGGAATCCGGCATCGACCTGCGCATCGCGAAGCGGCCGATGCTGGGAATATCGTTTGGCGAACCTCTGACGAAGGAGAAGGTCGTCGAATTGAAAGCGCCGAGTACCGATGGCATTCGTATTACCGGCATCGTTGAGGGCATGGGCGCTCACAACGCTGGTTTGCGAGTCGATGATGTCATCGTCAGTCTCGATGGGAGAAAGCTGGCGGGATATCCTGCTTTAGCGGGCGCCATGCAACGGCGTCGCGGCGGGGATAGGGTAAAGATCGGTTATTATCGTGCTGGCCGCAAACATGCGGTCAGTCTCGAGTTATCGCCGCGGCAGTTACCGAATATCCCCATCAACCCGCTGGAACTCACGGATGCAGTGCGCAATATGTATTCGCACGGCCAGGCGCTATTACGGCGATGTCTGGAGGGTATCCCGGAAGTGCGAGCTTCCCGGCGCCCGTCGCTGGATCAATGGAGCGTCTGCGATATCCTGGCTCATCTGATTGCCACAGAGCGCGATCTACTAGGTTGGGTTGCCAGCGTCATCGAGGAAGACGAGGTCATGAACGTTTTCCGCGGCAACATACCAGCAAGACTACAATCGATTGTTCAGGTATACGGCACGGCGCAGGCGCTCTTCGACGAGTTGGTCAGCAATCAGACTGAAGTGGTCGCACTGTTCGAGGCATTGCCCGACAACCTGCTGACCCATCGCAGCACACTGTGGAGACTCGGTTATCGCGTGCTTAACCTCGACTCGCACACAGAGGAACATGTAAAACAGATCACCATGGCTTTGCAGGCAGTGCCGTGATAATGCTGGAGTATGAAAAACAGGACCCGCCGCCTCAGCACCCGCCTGGCATGTGGATTACTGTCGGCGATTCTGCTCGGTGCGTGTAACCTTATTAACCAACCATCTGATCTGGCGCCGGTTGCCACAGGCCATGTAAACATCACCATCGTTGCGACTGCGGGTGCTATCGCTACACCTACCACAGCACCATTACCCACCAGCGCACCAGCGTCACCAAACGCTATCGTGGCGCAAACAGCATCACTAGGTGCAAGCAACTGTCCCGTAGTCAACCCTAATCCTATCGCGCCGCAAAGGCCCGAAACGGTCTCAGATACCGCCACAGCCCTCGTGTCGTATCTGAATGCCGGTGCGAGTGTGGACGCGGTTACAGACCTACTGAAGTCGTGGGCCGGCATTACCACACTGCCGGACAAGCCTGAACAAGCCGGCGGGGTCGTCACTGCCAGAATCCTGGCTGGCAACGACGCGCAGGTTGCCGCGGCATATGTCGATAGCACACAGACTCAGAATCCGTCGCGACGCGGCGACGTGCTTGTGCTAGGTTGCAGCAATGGCAGCTATGATGTCATCTACCAGGCCAGCGCCGATAAGGAGCTTGCGAATCAACTCCTGAACCCGCGCATCCTATCGAGCACGGATGTCACCGGTGACGGACTGGCTGACCTGAGCCTTTCCGTCAGTGATTGCGGTGCTGACACCTGCTACAGCAGGATTGTTATTTTGAGCGCGGAGCAGGGGGCGATTCACAATATCATCCCAGCCTTCAAATGGGTTCCATTCCCAACATTTGAATTTGCGTCTTCGAATGCAGATGGGGATAGGGGCTCATCGCTGTATGTGCACGTGGGGTATCTGGCCTCAGCCGGCGCAGGTCCGCAGCGCGCCGTGACCGATACATGGGTCTATAACGGAGACGTATTTACCTATACGACGACCACCCGCGAGCCACCGGTTTATCGCATCCATGCATTGCAGGATGGCGATGCGGCTTTCCGCCGCAACGATCTGGCGGCTGCGAATGCCTTGTATAGTCGCGTGATCAATGATGCAAGTTTGCAGTCCTACCAGGGAAATGCCCCTTTACGCGATGAAGCGCAGATCCTGGGCGCATTTGCGCGCTTTCGCCTGATGCAGACTGCCGCGAGCGCGGGAGACGAGGCCAACCTGCAGACCGCTCACGACGCATTAGCGCCGGCGGCGGGCGGCAAGTCGCCGGCGGCGCTGTACGCCGATATGGCCGAGGCTTTCATGGCCGCCTACCAGCAGAGCCGCAACTATCGGCTTGCCTGCGATGCGGTTGTAAAGTTTGCTCAGAAGAATAAGAATGTATATCTGGTCCTGGGTCAGGATACCTTTGGCTCGGCGAATGACGATTACCAGGCCGGCGATATGTGCATTGTCCCTTGAATGCACTCACACAACTCGCTGATAATGCATCCCTATGGACTCACACACCACGCCCGATAGCAGCGATCAGAGCACTTCTGCAAACTGGTTTATCGTCGATGGGCATGTTGACCTGGCGTATAACGCGCTTGGATGGCGGCGAAATTACCGGCGGGCTGCGCGTTGGATCCGCAGTCAGGAGAACGGCACGCTGGCGGCGCGCGAAGCCGGCCTTTGCAGCGTCGGGCTGCCTGATCTGGTGCGCGGCAGAGTGGGCATCGTCTTTGGCACGATCTTCATTGAACCCTCGCGACATACCATGGGTGTCAGCCCACTGACCTATCGTGACGAAAAAGAAGCCTATCAGCAAGGCATGGCGCAATTGGACTTTTACAGGCGCTGGTCAGAACAGGACAACCATGTGCGCCTCATCGGTTCGCAGTCTGACCTGAACGACGTGCTGGAATCATGGGGATTGTACAAGCCCCCGCAGCAACGCATCACATATTCCTTCACGACACCGGTTACGAGGTCTCCCGGGCGCCAGGTCGGCATCGTTCCGCTGATGGAAGGAGCCGATCCCATCAAAGAGCCAAAAGAACTGGAGCAGTGGGCGGAGAAAGGTCTGCGTATTGTCGGTCCAGCCTGGACCGGCACGCGCTACGCGGGCGGCACCCATGAACCGGGCGGGCTGACTAAACTGGGCCGCGAACTGCTCAACATGATCGCCAGCCTGGGGCTGGTATTGGACGTCAGTCACCTCGCACAGCAGGCGTTATTTGACGCGCTGGAACACTTTGAGGGCGGCCCCGGCCACCTGATTGCGTCGCACAGCAATCCACAACGGATCATACCAACCGATCGGCATCTCCCCGACGAGGCAATCGAGATGATTGCAGAGCGCGGCGGCGTCATCGGGATCGTGCTGTTCAACAAATTCCTGCGGAGAGAATGGGGCGCCGGCAGCAGGAAGCATGAAGTCACACTGGATGATGTCGTGCGGGCGATTGATCATATCTGCCAGGTCACCGGCAGTGCGGATCATGTGGGGATCGGCAGCGATTTTGACGGCGGCTTTGGTTCAGAAAGCGCCCCACGCGAACTTGACACATCCCGCGACCTCTATAAGATCGGCGATGCGCTCGCACAACGCGGCTTTGGTCAAACCAACGTCGAGAAGATCATGAGCGGCAACTGGCTGCGTATACTGCGAACCAGCCTGCCCTGAAGGTTCCATCGCATCTGCGACGGTCATCAAGGCCTGCCTGTTTTTATTCCCGGCATTAAAATGACTCAGGTTTTAGATCATGTGCATCAGTAGCATCTAGAGTCGCCCTGAACGATTCCATTACAAATGAGGAGTGATATGGCAAAGCTGAAAAAACCAACCCTTGGCGTCATTGTCGGCAGTCGTGGATTTTTCCCCAAGCACCTGGCGGATAGCGGTCGGAAAACCATCCTCGAATTGCTGGATAAAGAAGGCATCAACGCGGTGTGTTTGACGCCGGAGGATTCCCCGCATGGGGCGGTCGAGTCCTTGAATGACGCTCAGAAATGCGCCGATTTATTCAAAGCACATCGTGATGAGATCGATGGCATCCTGCTGACCCTGCCCAATTTCGGTGAAGAGCGCCCGATCGCGGATACGATCCGCTGGGCGGGTTTGAACGTGCCCATTCTCGTGCACGCGTTTCCTGATACTGCCGACCGCATGTCCAGCAAGGACCGGCGCGACTCCTTCTGCGGGAAAATGTCCGCCTGCAACAACCTCACCCAGTATGGGATCAAGTTCACATTGACATCGCTGCATACTGTGGATCCGAATAGCGCCAGTTTCAAGAACGATCTGCGCAGCTTTGTGGGCGCCTGCCGCGTGGTGAAAGGCCTGCGCGGTTCTCGCATCGGCGCGCTGGGCGCGCGCCCGGCCGCGTTTAACACCGTGCGCTACAGCGAGAAACTGCTGGAGATGAGCGGCATCAGCGTTATCACGCTGGATTTGAGCGAAGCCTTCGGACGCGTCAACCGCTTGAAGGATGCCGATCCAGCCGTGAAGGCGCAGCGCGAGAAGATCGTGGCATACGCCAATGTCGGTCCGAATGTACCCGGCGAAGCGTTGAACAAGATGGCTAAGCTTGGGCTTGTGATCGGCCGTTGGATGCAGGAAGACCGTCTGGACATGACAGCTATCCAGTGCTGGACGTCGATGGAGGAGTTCTTCGGCATTGTGCCCTGCACCATTATGAGCATGCTGAGCGACGACCTGCAGTCGTCGGCGTGCGAAACCGATGTCGCCGGCGTTGTGGGTATGTACGCCATGGCGCTGGCTGCTCAGAAACCGAGCGCGCTGGTGGATTGGAACAACAATTACGGCGACGATCCCGACAAGGCGGTGGTGTTCCATTGCTCGAACCTGCCCAAACAGGTGTTCAACGACATCCCCGTGATGGAATACCAGGAAATCATCGCCGGCGCCGTCGGCGCTGCCAATACTTATGGCACGATGTATGGCCGCGTGAAGGCGGACCCGTTTACCTTCTGCCGTGTCAGCACCGATGACGCCATCGGCGCCGTGCGCGCCTATGTGGGCGAAGGCGAACTGACCAATGATCCTCTATCCACCTTCGGCGGATATGGCGTCGTCAAGATCGAGAATATGCAGTCTCTGCTGCGCCACATCTGCGAGAACGGCTTCGAGCACCATGTTGCGATCAACCTGTCGAATGTATCGAACGCGGTGGAAGAAGCCCTGGGTAAATATATGGATTGGGAGGTTTATCACCATCGATAAATCACCAACCCCATCGAAGATCATCCTGGCGGCGTCTCGTTGCCGATTCCCAATGCGGAAGCGCCGGAGGGACTGCGGCCGGAAGCGATTTGTGGCTGGAAGGCGGCAAAGCGTATCCTGCCAGTCGGGTTGCCGTAGTGCGAGTGTCGGGAGCGTGGACTATGTATAAGCGGTTATGCTACGCCGGCCGTTTCACGGCTCAGCGAGGCGGCAGATGCATATGCTTATAATAGAACATCGTCTGCATGACGACAGGTCACCGCAACTGTGAAGGGAAAAGGATATGCTGCCCATGAGACTGCAAGGTATCCAGGCCTTCGCGCGTAGTGGAATCAAGGCCGGACGAAATATGGCTGAAAGTGAATTTAAAGGTATCGCCGTGGATTTGACCCGAATAGCCGGCATATGGCCGTGGCTCGCGGCAACACGCGTGACCATAGAACTAGAATGATAGGAGAAGTGAGTTAATGAAGGATTTCATGAGGTCTCTGCGCACAACAAGGCACAAGTTGGGCGCAATCATCCTGGCTGCCGGTCTTGTACTGACCGCGTGTAACAACGGGGCGGCGAAACCCACAGACGTCAAGATCAGCGCGCCGGCTCCGGGAACCGCTATTGACGTCGGCCAGGGAACCGTCATCCAGGGTGAGGCCAATGGCGACAACATCACCCGTGTCGAAGTAGTTGTGGACGGAAAGGCTTATGCTTCACTGTCCACTCCGGATAAGACCAAGGGTGTCGCCAACTTCCCGGTTTCGGTGCCATGGACTCCCATGTCGGCAGGCACACACGCTATCCAGTTGCGCGCATTTGGATTGGACGACAAGCTGTTAGGGCAGTCAGAGCCATTGGTTATGGATGCCAAAGCATCCGTCGCCCAGGTCACCCCGACGCCCGATTCCGCTTCGGCTGCTCCAACCGCTGCCCAGGCAACGGCGACGACGGCAGGCGGCGCCTCAGCAACGCCAACCCCGAAGGCTACGACAGCCGCTGAAGGGCCAAAGTTGACTGTTACCAACGACTTTGTCAATGTCCGCGAAGGGCCGAATATCGGCTACCGGTTGCTGGGCACTCTGGATAAAGGCCAGTCTGCGCCGGTACGCGGTAAGAGCCAGGACGGTACCTGGTGGCAGATATCGTATGCAGCAGGTTCAAGCGGCGTTGGCTGGGTCTTTGGCGATTATGTGCAGGCGAACAGCGCGTCGGCCAGCGTGCCGGTGGCTTCCGCCCCACCGCTGCCCACACAGCCCCCGCAACCAACTGCGGCCATAATCGAGTTCGCGACGCTTCCGCCTCCCACCGCCGGTGTGGCCTCGACACCTGCGCCAACTGCACCCCTGGTTGGCTCGCTGGGTCAATTGAAGGTTGACCAGAACCCTGTCGCAGCAGGCGGCGCAGTCAATGCCTATTGGAGTGTTGCAAATATCAAGGGCATCTGGTTCGATAAAGGCGATGGCTCAGGTTTCCAGGCGGCTGGCGGCACTCAGACCGTCAATGTCGCGGGCATTGGGAGTCAACGCACACTGCAGCTCAGGTGGCAGAACAACGATGGCTCTTACTCCATCGATTCCGTGGTGATTTATATCAGCGGTCAAGCCGTCGCAACGCCAGTTGCCTCGACCAATTGCACTCCTTCTGACCCCAATTGGCGCGGCGGCGATCCTAAATATCCCTTCTGTGTCGGCAAAGACATGGACTGGACTGATGGTGGACCCTCGGTGCGATATCCGCCTAGTGGACAAGACCAGACGATTGGTATCTTGTTCAATATCTATGGTGTCTCGGGTATAACCTTGAAGATAGAACAAAACAGCACGTGGTGCCCTCAAGGATCAACTAGCGGGCGCAGCGTGGATCTGAATACCGACGCTTACGGAAATGGTTCCTATTCATGGAATGTCCGTGACTTTGGCACGGGTGGTTACATCGTGCACCTCTGGATAAAGCGCAATGACGGCACATTTACATACTACAACGAGAAGTTTATGTGCATAGGTGTCAGCGCAGCGACGCCAGTGCCGGCGGCGTCGAATACACCGGTAGCAACTGCAGTACCTACAGCAACACATCCACCACTGCCGACGCCGACGTTTACGCCTGCTCCCTAAAAATGTACTGTCATTCGACCTTGGATCATATAAAAAACTGTGGCCCGGGTTTGAACCCGCGCTATGGGCTACGAGAGGCTGTGTGGAGTGTATGTGTTTAGGTAGCAGTTCAGGAGATCGCATAACAAAATGATCAAAGCAGTAACTGCGTTACGACGAGCGCTGATCCTATTATCGCTGGCGATGGCGCTGTTGATGACGGTTGCTCTTGTCGGTATGGTGGCTAATGCACACAGCGCAGCGGCAACTTATCCAAATGCGCCGACGTTGAATGAAACCTGGTTCCCCGCGCCCAATACCCCGTTACAGTTCACGGGCGGTGTTACAACAGCGCCGCCGGTTGTAGTATATGTCACGAGGAACTCACCGGCAGACTTCGATATTTCGAAATTTTATTATCGGGCTTATCAGCCTAGTGGCCCGAGTTATGTACAAATTACAACTACGCTCGGTGGCGAAGTTTCGCTGACGCCTGATGGCCAAACGGCCATAATTACTGCGACACAGATTCCTTTGTACGGGACGGGCGAACATGTGCAGTTCGCGGTTTTCTATAGCGGAACACTGGATTACGGCTCGGTGACATACCCGGTCTCGGTCACCTATTACAACTATCTACCTGCGGTCTATAATGCCTATCCGCCGCTGGTGAATCAGGGTTACAGCCCGTGTGATGCGATCCTGGCAAACCCGCTGACCAGTTATTCCATACCGCAGGATGGGCCGTATCGGTTCTTCAGCATGACGGTCCCGCAGACCTCGACGGTCTACATGACCGTGACCAACTACACGCTGTCCGGGCAAATGCAGTTCCGCATCCCGCCGCCAATCGGCAACTGCGTGCCGACAGCCGGTACAACGCTGAACTACACCGTCATCGGCACAAACCCGACCATTCAGGCTTACAATGTTGCTCCCGGTGGCTACTTGGGACGGTTCAGTTCGGATGGCGGTGTGACTTCGACCACGCCTTTCACATTCACATGGAACTATGTACCTGCTACCGGTCTGAATGAACCGAACAACACGCCATGCAGCGCGACGCCGGTGAATGTCGGGTCAGTCTATCCGGACTACCCCGAAGACAATTATGACTTCTTCTTGTTTACGAACCCCACCACCCAGACGGTGTATATATCCGTTACGAATTACACGGGCACGAGCGGGCAGATGAACCTGATCCAGCAAACAACGAATTGCTCCGATAATGCCGGAATGGTGTTCCTGAATACGGTCGACCTGACCGGTCAGACGAGTGGCTATCTCACCCAGACCAATGTGATACCGGGGCAGTACTACCTGATGGTCTACACGGGCGGCAACTTCAACGTCACAACTCCGTATAACTTCCGCATTTCCACCAGCTCGGATGTCTGGGCGCCGCAGATCGACCTGTGCCCGGCATTCTCAGGTTGCTCGGATCACAGTCCTAACTATGCTGTAACAGTCTACTGGCGTGGCGCTCCTGGCGCGACTGAGATTGACGTCAACTTTAACGGCCAGGCAACTTCTGCATGCCAAGCCGGATCCTCCAGATCTAACACAATCGTTAGCCCTGAGATTAACTCACTTATACCTGCTGGCAACAAACAATACACCAGCCTTGGCACCGGCTATTATGTCGTTGATGTCAGGATAAAACGCCCGGGTTACCCCGACGGGCATGACCAGAAGCCTCTGAAGATCAATTGCGACCCGCCATACGGCCTGTATCAACTGTGGCCGAATCTGGCGCCCACGCCGACGGCGACGGCGATCGGTCCCATTCAAAGCACCGTGCCCGTGGCGACGCCTGTGCCGCTGCCAACACTGGCGCCGGAGAACAAAGCGACGCCTGCGCCGTAGAATGATCAAACCTGACAGGTGGCGCACGTCAGCCACCTGTCAGGTTTGTGAACTGTGTAAACCATGAAAATTACCGGACGTGCCTGGACTTATGGCGATGACGTCAACACGGATGTCATTTTCCCCGGCAAATATACCTATACCCTGACGAACATCAACGAGTTCGCCAAACATGCTCTTGAGGACCTGGACCCCGATTTCGCAAAACAGGTTCAACCTGACGACATCATCGCAGGCGGCAAAAACTTCGGCTGCGGTTCGTCGCGCGAACAGGCTGCCGTCTGCATCAAACTCTCCGGCGTGAGGGTGATCGTTGCGAAGTCTTTCGCCCGCATCTTTTTCCGCAACTGCGTCAATAACGGCGTACTCCCCGTGGTATGTCCGGAAGCCATCCCGGCAATAAAGAAAGGCGACAGGATTTCCGTCGATCTTGACAAAAACGTCGTCCAGACACCGGCAGGCGAGTTCCCATTCCCGCCGCTTTCCCCGTCGGTCACCGCGATCATTAACGCAGGCGGCCTGATCCCAATGTTGCGGCGGAAACTGGGCACTGAGCACCTGCCCATGCCGGAGACCAAGTTCGGCGGCGACTGAACACCGCGCATCGTCGCGCAGAACGATGCACCGTTCAGTTATTCCCCGAACCTCTGGGATCCTGGCGAGCAGGTAATCGAGCAGCGCAACGCGCCGAACCTGTCAAAAGCCGTTCACATTCAGATCGGTGTGTACCGACCCGCCACCGGAGAACGCCTGCCGGCAAAACGATCCGATGGGTCGCCCTGGCCCGACAATGCGGTCGTCATCAGGTAACCGCGTCTTCACGTTCCGACAAAAAACGGTTTTCACATTGCGCTGGAAGATGATAGACTACATGGCACGAATGAACCTGGACTCGATACTCCCGCAGCCGGCGAGGTAAACTCATGCTAAACGTGGAACGCGGCGGCAGCGCATATGGCGCGCGCTTGATTACCGATCAGCCGATTCGCAACGGCGAAGTCATTTACACGATCACTGGTCATCGCGTCGTTCATACGGCGACATACCAGACCGTTCAGATCGGAATCGATACGCACATCGAAGAACTGGGTGTGCTTGCTTACATGAACCACTCGTGCCAGCCTAATACCATTATCGACACGAAAAACCTGACGGTTGTCGCCATCCGCGACATTATGCCGAATGAGGAACTCAGTTTCTTTTATCCATCAACCGAGTGGGAGATGGACAGGCCGTTTATCTGCCTGTGCGGCGCTTCGCAGTGCGTTCGACTCGTAGCCGGAGCCCGCTACCTGTCCATCGATACACTGGAGCGTTACTTCATCAACGAACACATTCGTGACCTGGCGGTTGAGGCGCTGGACAAAGCCAGGATTGCGCCGGATGCGGTTGTCAGGCAGTCTGTGGGAGTCGAACGATCGACGCACGCCTAAGGTTTCATCCCGCGCCGGCTGATTCTGCGCCATAGGAACGCCATGGCGATTGCCGCCCAGAGCAGCCAACCCGCAATGCTGATCAGCGCACCTGTTACGAACGATTGCGGCTCATAGGTAAACTCGATCTGGTGATCGCCGGGTGTGATTGCAACTGCCCTGAACAAAGAGTCTGCCGGGATGATTGGCGCAGGACTGCCGTCAATGCGAGCAGACCAACCGGGATAATAAGCATCCCGCACAATCAACCATCCCGGTCGAGAAACCTGCGCGCTGATCGAAAGTTTCTCCGGCCTGTCTTCAATAAGGGTGACTGTCCCCGCGTTTACTGAGTCGCCTGTTGCTGAGTCACCGATCCGCAGTTCGCCGGATATCGTATTGGTATCCGCAAGCGGCGCGATGAACACCCGCGGCGCCGGGTTAAGGTTTTCGTATATTTTGACGTCGCCTGAGTGCACGAGACGCATGTGGTAATCCCACTGGATCTGTTGTGTCTGGAAAGCGCCCGTAACCCCATCGATACTGGACATGCCAAGTAACGTCACACCTGCCACGACCGGCGTAATAACGACATGGCTGGGCGTCCGGATGCCATCCCACTGCAGGCGAATGCCGAAGGCTGTCTGTGTGACGGCGTCGCTGGCTCGCACCGGAAAATTCTGTGCTTCGCCGTCGGCGTAATAGACCGTCGCATGCAACAGATCATCACCAGGCTGTGACTGTGGCGCCGACAGTACCAGCCCGAGCGCGGTGGCACTAAACTCATCCAGGGGCAGGTCAACCGTGCCGGTGAGTTGTTGTTGAAACTGGAGGTCATAATAGACGTTGTCGATGAACACATCGTGCGTCTTGTCGGTGATCAAAAAGCGCACCGCCATTTTCGATAACCAGGGATTCGCGGGAGCTTCGGATAATGCTTCACGCAGGCGCCCATCGGTCAGTGGCGCTCTGGCGCTTGATTTTCCTGATGATTGGATCAGGGGCGATACAAATTCCTGGTAACGCCTGAGTGGCAACAGCCCTCCATCATAGCCATCTACGCCGGCCAGGCGGTAGTAAAGCGATAAGTTGGGCGATAGCACCTCTTTTTCTTTAGATGCGATGATCCGGTCGTATAACTCGTCTCTAGACAGTTGGCTCTGATAAATCAGCGTCTGTTCGGGCATATCACCGGGATCAAAGAATAAACCGGACAGCGCCAGGATGCGGCCTGCCGACGCTGAGTGCGAGTCGCGCAGTATCTGATCCGCCAGCAGATAAGCCGTAGAAGGGCGCAAGTCAGTCAATGATTGCCCATCCGCGGCGCGAGAATAAGGTTGAAATTGAGAAGCAACCAGCAGCTCAGTGCACAGGAACAGGGAGAATAGGACGGCGGGAATTCTCGACGGATGTGCCTGCGGATGTATTCCTTTTCTGTCAATGAGAACGATCAGGCCCGTCACGACGATGAAACTGGTCAACCAGCCGATCAACACGCCGGGCGCGGGTAAAGAACGATATTCGGTTTCTGGCGACAATCGGGCGCCCAACAGCAGACCCGCGAGCAGCACGAAGCACGTAACTAACCACGCAATCAACCAGTGTCTTGTAGTCCGATGTGTAAGGTTGCTCTGCAATGAATCCACACCCAAACCGATCAGCAGTGCAGCGCCAAATGCGAACACAACCAGCCAGCGCGCCTGTGCGCGAAACAGGTTGAAACCCGGCAGGAAGCGATACAGCACATTGAAGAGTGGTGTGACGATGCCGAGTGCCAGTACGAATCCTGACAGGGCCAGGATAAGGGCGACGATGCGCCATTCCGGGCGGGCGTCGCCGTTAGTGGGCCCATCGGTTGAGTGTTGTGTGTATGGCGCGAGCGATCCCAGCAGTGTAAGCGCCAGACCGGCTGCGCCCAGGTAGGTTACATACTCCGGAAACAGCGGGTCGCCATAAGTTGGCAGCAGCGCGCGCGCGATAACCCACGGGCGCCACGAAAATGAGCCGACCTCGTTAAACGGCAGACCGCCGGAGCGAGCCGACTGTTGCGCCAGCTCGATGGTCGGCATGAGTTGCAGCGCCGTCATCGTCACGGCAACAATGCCGGCCACGCAGAGCGCGACCAGGATCGCGCCTGTCAGGCGGAAGCTGGACTTTAGCGCCGATGCGCGCGTCATCGCATCATGCCTGATATGCTGCGCCGCAATTGAAATCGTGCGGGCAATCGCGATGATGACCAAAGTGACCATGCAGATGTACAGCGACTGTGTATGGCCTGCCAGCACCTGCAGGGCGATAAGGAAGGCCAGGATAACAGCGCGTGTAACTATCGACCTCCAGCGAGGTTGCACGCCGCCGAGAGCCGCAATTTCGAAAGGCAACCATGCCAGTACCTGTAACTGGTTCAGGTGCTCGACCTGTGAACCCAGGTAACCGCCCAGGCCGAAAGACACGCTGCATGCCAGCGATGCCAGTATGCCGAGGCGCATGTTGTGTCGCGCGACGATATACGTACCGAGTGCGGCAATTCCAAGGTGTGCGACGATGCTCCATGACACGGCCTGGGCGACAGGTATCCAGGCCTCAATGACGTTTAGCGGGTAGAAGAAACCCACCTGCGAGTTTGCCAGGAATGGCGCGCCCATGAACGTGAAGGGATTCCAGAATGGTATGACGCCGGCCCGGATTGCGGCCGATGCATAATCCCGCAACGGGTAAAAATAGAGCAATAGATCGCCGCGCGCAATGATGCGGTTCCCGAATGTCAGTTTCCACGTGGCGACGATGACCAGCAGCATGGAAAGCCCAACGGCACAGATCGTGGGATGAACGCGCACCGGTGAAGTGATCGTTTTCAGCCGTTGGGAGATTTCGGAGCTATACCTGTTACTGCGCTGAGTCGGTGAAGCAGGCTTCATTTCTGATTATTCTATACGAACGCGCGAACGCGAACGCGCCGGGTGCGACTCAAGATTTTGCATGATCGGGAGTAGACGACATTGTTTGAGCGTTACCAACGGGCATGTTACGCCAAGGAGTAGCCGGCTTCAGTTTGAAGCCAGAGGGGAGGGTACCGACGGGAACA
>JAMCQN010000033.1 GCA_023382055.1 Chloroflexota bacterium | reverse complement strand
GCTCTCCCGCACGGCATCCTCCGCACGCTTGCGTTCGGTAATGTCCTGAAACGCGCCATACAGGCGGACAGTCCTGCCGTCCTTGCGCTCAGCCGCGCCCTGGGCGCGCACCCAGACGCGGCGCTCCTGCGCGGTGATCAGCGGGAGTTCAAGATCCCACGGGGTGGCTGAGTCGATGCCGGCCTGTACAGCGGCTGCGATGACCGGTCGCGCCTCCGGAGCATAGAAATTGATCGCCTCTGCGACATCCAGCCGAGTAGCCGGATCGACCTCGTGGATGCGATAGACTTCCTCAGTCCAACTCAGGGTCTGCGTTTTCAGATCCAACTCCCAGCCGCCGACCTTGGCCATCTGTCCGGTGAGATCGAGCAAGTCGCGCGAGTGGCGCAATGCTTCCTCCGCACGCTTGCGTTCGGTGATGTCGTGCACCGCACCGACCAGGTGGATGCAATTCCCGGCGTCATCAAAGACGGGTGCGACGCTGACTTCACCAGTCAGCCGCCCCGTCGGATATTCTGAGGTTTCCTCCCAGCGCACAATCCTCTTTTCTCGGATCGCTTCCGCATACTTCCCCAACACCATGGTCAACGACGGTTCCGGGATGACCTCATTCACCTGTTTGCCGACCACCTGATCATAGTCCAGCCCAGCAGTCGAGAGAAAAGCCTGGTTGACGGAGATGAATCGGTATCGTCCATCCTTTTCCACCGCCAGATGGAAGATGACATCCGCGACGGTATCGTATATGGAAGACAGTTGTTGCTCGCGTTTCCGCAGTTCCTCCTCCGCGCGCTTACGCTCGGTGATGTCGCGTCCGATGCCCACCATGCCGATGATGTTGTCCTGCCCGTCGCGCAGCGGGACCTTGGTACTGGCATACCAGAATGGCCGCCCGGCATGGTCGCGCACCACCTCCGCCTGTTCTCTGATGGTACCCCCGGCAGTCATCACGCTCTGGTCATCGGCCATGTATTGCAGGGCTTCTTCTGTGGAGAAGAATTGCAGATCGGTTTTGCCCAGGATGTCTTCCGGAGCTGTGCCCAGCAGATGAGATACGCCCGGGTTGACGAGGATGAAGCGGCCGGCGCGATCCTTGGCGTAAATCGCATCCGGCAGGTTGTCGATCACAGTGCGAAATAAGTTGCGCTCGCCGGCCAGGCGTTCCTCGGCCTGCGCGCGTGTGATGACGTTCGCATAACTTTCGCCCAGGATTCGCAGCAGCGCCATATCTTCATCGTCCCAGGAAGAAAATTCGTGGCTTGCCGCCAGGCCGAAGTATCCCAACATCGCCTCGCGCAACACCAATGGGACCCACAGGAGGTATCTGGCGTTCTGGAACTGCAGAGGGTCGAACATGCCGTCCGTGCGCAGCGGGGAATTGGCAAGCCGGTAGACATTGGCTGCGGCATGGCTGCGTATGTTGCGGAAGCGTCGCCGCAATTGCAGCAGAGAATTGCCCAGCAATTTCTCTGTAAGAGGCTGTGCGCCGTCAATATGCCATTCGTAGCCGCGCTCGACGGTTATGCCGTCCGCGCCGAACAGGTGCAGGAAACAATAAGCTGCGTCGCTGAATTCACCGATATTCTGAAGTGTGGCTTGCACGGCGGCGTCCACCTGCCCCGCGCCGGCGCTCAACAGGCGCGTCGAGATGGCGACCGCCAGTTGCTCGAAAGACAGGCGGCGCTGCAGGATCTGCTGCATGCGGCGCTGCTCGTCGCGCATGGCCTTGGCCTGCAGCGCATTCGTCACCGCCGGCCCCAGGCGCGCCAGGCGGTCCTTGAGCAGGTAGTCGTCCGCGCTCAGCTTGACGGCTTCGACGGCGATATCCTCGCCGACGGTGCCGGAGAGCAGGATAAACGGCGCATCCAGCCCGCGGTCGCGCAACAGCCGCAGGGCGCGCATCCCGTCGAACTGGGGCAACTGGTAGTCGGCCAGTATGATGTCGATGGGCGTCGCCAGCGCGGCCAGGAAATCGTTTTCGTTATCCACGCGCCGCCAGTCCACGGTGTAGCCGGCGCGGCGCAGTTCCAGCAGCGCCAGTTCGGCGTCGTTGGGGTTGTCTTCGAGTATCAGAACGCGGAGAGGGGAATCCATAGTCTTCTCCTGTTTCTAGCGTCTTCTCAGGTCTTCTTCCGATGCGGTATGTTGCGCCGACTTGGCGCGATACATGTGCGCGTCGGCTTGCTTCAGCGCCTCCTGCAGCGCCTCGCTATTTTCTGCGGTTGCCGTACCCAGAGACAGGGATAAGGGCGTCTCAGGGGCAGCCGCGTTGTAGGCGAGCAGACTCCTGGTCAGCCGTTCCAAAGCAGTTGCGGCCACGCTTGCATCCACGCCAGGGAGCAACACCGCGAACTCATCGCCGCCGATCCGCGCCACCGTGTCTTCCGCGCGAAAAGTGGCGAGGAGTATCCGAGCCGCTTGCCGCAGGAATCCGTCTCCGGCGCTGTGACCCTGGCTGTCGTTGACCGCCTTCAGATCATCCGCGTCCGCAATCACGACGCTGACGGGAAAGCGTCGTCCGCGTTTCAGCCGGGCGAGTTCCTCTTCAAAAAAGGCGCGATTATAGAGGCCGGTCAGCGCATCGTGGGTGCTCATATGCTGCAGATCCCGTTCCGCTGACTTGCGCTCTGTAATGTCGCGGAAGTTGGCGACGATGGCATCCACACTCAGTACGGCGAGCAGGTTGGTGGCGACGCCCTCTAACCATCGCCAGGTCCCATCTTTGTGGCGATACTGAAACTCGGCGTTTACGCTGGCGCCTGGTTCTCGAACGAGTTGCGTGAAGACGTTCATCGCGTTTTGAAGATCAGCGGCATGAATCCATTTGAACATCGTCTCGCCGACGAGTTCCTCGATAGCATAGCCCACGATTCGGGTGGTGGAAGGGCTTGCGTACAGAAACACGCCCTCCGCGCTGATCAAGGCAATGGCGTCGTGGCTGTGTTCGATGAGCGCGTGGGAAAGTCTCTCGCGATCGCGCAGCGCCTGCTCCATCTGCCGTTTTTCACCGCGCAGTTTCTTCTGCTCCAGCGCATGGACCACCGCCAGACCCAGGCGCGTTAGCCGGTCTTTGAGCATATAGTCAGCCGCGCCTTGCTTCATGCAGCCGACCGCCGCTTCTTCGCCCACTGTCCCCGTGACGATAATGAAAGGAATGTCCAGGCCGCGCTCCTGCAAAAGGCGCAGCGCGCGCAGTCCGTCAAACTGCGGCAGGGTGTAATCCGCGAGGATGACGTCCAGGGCTGGATCGAGCGCGGCAAGATAATCAGACTCCGTCTCAACGCGCCGCCAGTCCACGGTGTAGCCAGCCCAACGCAGTTCGTGCAGCATCAACTCGGCGTCGCTCGGGTTATCTTCGAGGATCAGTATACGAAGGGGAATAGACATGATGCTCCCTTCTCTACAATCTCGGCGGCTGGTTGAGCAGCAGCCAGTACATCCCCAGCGTGCGCACGGCCTGGGTGAATTGATCAAAGTCCACCGGCTTGGTGATATAACTGTTGACGCCCAGGTTATAACTCTCGACGATGTCGCGCTCTTCGCGCGACGAAGTGAGCGCCACCACCGGGATCGCCCGCGTGCGCGGGTCGGCTTTGATTTGCCGCAGGACTTCCAGCCCATCCACTTTCGGCAATTTCAGGTCGAGCAGGATGACTTTGGGAACATGGTCAATGCTGCGCCGCGCATACGCGCCGGTGGCGAAGATGAACTCCAGCGCTTCGGCGCCGTCGCGCACGACCTCGATGCGATTGGCGATGTTATTCTTCTTCAGAGCGTGGAGCGCCAATTCCACGTCGTTGGGATTGTCTTCGACCAAAAGAATTTCAACGGGTCTTTCTTCCATCGTTGCCTCCTTATTGTTTTGACGTACACCCTGCAAAACGGGAAAACTCCGTTTCGCTTTCGCTCTATGCTTGCGCCTGTTCCGCAATGGACGCGATTCCAAATCTCCGCCGGATGGTTGCCGGCGGGAGATACGCGAGCAAAATCCCGACGGTCGCGCCCAGTCCGATCAAGCGACTGACAATTTGCCACCAGTCTTGCCCGGACAAACCGGCCGCCGAGGCGACGAACGCGCTGCCGAACCAAAGAATGATGCACCACGAGACGAGCAGAACACGATAACGTTGCGTCGCCTCGCGCACACGAAAAAAAAGCGTGAAATACGCGAGCGAAGCTAAAATCTGCGGGAACACGAGCAAGACCAGCGCCAGCGCAAAAAAAGGACCCGTAAGTGGATGGGCGTAAACAAGTCGAGTAGCCCATCGGCTGATTTCCAAGTGGTCTGGATCGCTCGCGGTGATGAGGTAAACCAGCAGGACGTAATAGAGGATGTAGAAAATCGTGAGCGGGATCAAGAACCGCTGGCTCCCCGTGAAGAGGTAGACGAGATAGTAGAGCAGCCCCCACAGGGCGATGCAGACGAGCAGGATGTTAACGTACGTCAGCGCAACAAAGAACGGGAGAGCGACCCAGTTGAACGCGCCGAGCAAATTCAGGATGCCGCTCACCAGCGTCGTCGCGGCGAGACAGTACCACCAGAGACTGAACGATTGCCAGGCGAATCGCGCGCCTGGGTTAGAAATCGTCCGTCGGCTCAGGCGCGCGGCCACATAACCGTAAACTGCCGCTGACGCGATAGAAAAGAGTGTGCTGATCAAAAGCGTGATTTGAAACACCGTCGCCTCCTATACGGATCAGATCAATTCCCGCGCGCGTTCCGCCAATTCATCCGCCTGCTCGATGACCGGCGCAGGCGCTGCGGTTTCAACCAGGGGCAGCGAGAAATAAAACGTCGCGCCGTCGTCCACTTGGCTCTCCGCCCACACACGTCCGCCGTGCCGATGAACAATTCGCTGCACAATCGCCAGCCCCACCCCGGTGCCTTCGTAATCTTCAGAACGGTGCAGGCGCTGGAAGATGCCGAAAAGTTTGTGCACGTACTTCATATCGAAACCGACGCCGTTATCTTTGACAAAAAACACCTGTTCGTCGTTTTCTTTTTTCCACCCGATTTCGATCCGCGCTACTTCGCGCTTGCGCGTGTACTTGAGCGCGTTGGACAGCAGGTTGATCCAGACCTGCTTCAGCAAGTTCGGATCGGCTTGACATTCGGGCAAAGCCTGCCCTGAGCCATCCTGAGCGGAGCCGAAGGGCGAAGGGTCGCCGACCGTGAACTCAACCCGTCGCCCGTTTGTCTCTGCGCGCAGTTCGTCAAGCGACTGGCGAACAAGAGCGGTCGTTTTCACAGATTGTTTCCTGAGCGCCTGGCGACTCAGGCGCGAAAAGGAAAGCAGATCGTCCACCAGATTTCCCATTTGCCGGCTGTTATCGCGCACCAGATTGAAGTAGCGCAGGGCTTCGGGGTCAAGTTGCGTCGCGTAGTCTTCCATCAGGATGCGCGAAAATCCATCGATCGCGCGCAGCGGCGCGCGCAAGTCGTGCGAGACTGAGTACGAGAACGCCTCCAGTTCTTTGTTCGCGGCTGCAAGCTCTTTGTTCGCGGACTCGAGCTCTTTGTTGGCGGCTTCCAATTCCTTGTTGGCGGCTCCGAGCTGCTCCCTGGTCTGCTTCTCCCGTGCACGGGCGCGCCGCATCGCCTCGGCGACGAATGAAATCATCGTGCAGGTTATTGCGAAGACCGCCATGCCCAGCCAATCAACGGGATTCTGGATGAAGGGTTGGGTAACGAATACTGGCAATAAGTAGAGCATCGTGAGACAGGAGAGGAATATCCCCAGCAAACCAGCCGAAAAACCCCCGTAGAGTGCAGCGGCCATTACAGCCGGATAGAACGTGAGCCAGGTCAGGCGCACTCCAAGAATCTGCAGGGGCCACAGCCGCAAGCCGGCGGCGACGGCGATAAGGGCTACCGCAACGACATAGGGTTGCCATGCGTAACGAAACGTATTCTTCGAGTCCATACCTGCTCCCATCTAGTCAGCAGAACGGCGACCCCCTTGTTTTCAAATGGCAGATCGAACAAATCTGAAATCCCTACATCACCGGCGGCTGGTTGAGCAGCAGCCAGTACAACCCTAACGTGCGCACGGCGTGGGTGAACTGATCAAAATCCACCGGCTTGGTGATATAACTGTTGACGCCCAGGTTATAACTCTCCACGATGTCGCACTCTTCGCGCGACGAAGTGAGCGCCACCACCGGGATCGCCCGCGTGTGCGGGTTGGCTTTGATTTGCCGCAAGACTTCCAGCCCATCCACTTTCGGCAATTTCAGATCGAGCAGGATCACGCGCGGTTTCTCTGCGTTCTGGCGATCCGCATACGCGCCAGTCGCAAAAATAAATTCCAGCGCTTCGGCGCCATCGCGCACAACGTGGATCGGATTGGTGAGGTTATTGTCCTTCAACGCAAGGAGCGTCAGTTCCACATCGTTGGGATTGTCTTCGACCAAAAGGATTTCGACTGATTTTTCGGCCACGGGAATCTCCTCTTTTATTTCGGATATTCGGTGCAGGGGCGAAGCATTTTTCGCAATTCAGAAAAATGCTTCGCCCCTGCACTAAACCGTGAAATAGAACGTTGCGCCCTTATCCACTTCCGCTTCAGCCCACACGCGTCCGCCGTGGCGGTGGATGATGCGCTGCACAATCGCCAAGCCGACGCCGGTGCCTTCGTACTCTTCCATGCGATGGAGGCGTTGAAAGACGCCGAAGAGTTTGTCGGCGTAGCGCATATCAAAGCCAACGCCATTGTCGCGGACAAAGTAGGCGCATGGCTGAATATCGGTCTGCTGATTATCTACCATCTGCCATCTGCTATCCGTCATCGGCATGACTCCCACTTCAATCCGCGCCACCTCGCGTTTTCGGGTGTACTTGAGCGCATTGGCAATCAAGTTAATCCAGACCTGCCGCAGCAGCGCCGGGTCGGCCTGGCAAGGCGGAAAATCGCCAATCGTCATCTCGATGCGCCGACCTTCCTGCTCCTGTCGCAAATCTTGAAGCACCTGCCGCACTAAGTCGGCCGGCGTCACGGTTTGGATTTTCAGCGGCTGGCGACTCAGGCGCGAGAACGTGAGCAAATCGTCTATGAGCTGGCCCATCTGCCGGGCGTTGCCGCGCACCATCTGCTGGTAGCGCTGCGCTTCCGTTGGGAGTTGCGCCGCGTACTTTTCGAGCAGGACGCGCGAAAAGCCGTCAATCGCCCGCAGCGGCGCGCGCAGATCGTGCGAGACCGTGTACGAGAACGCCTCCAGTTCTTTGTTGGCGGCTTCGAGCTGAGCTGTTCGCTGGACGACGCGCTGTTCCAGTTCCGCATTCAATTTCTGGATTTCTTCTTCCGCCTGTTTGCGCTCGGTGATATTCTGCTTAATGGCGATGTAGTGGGTGATCTCGCCGCGCTCGTCTCGAACTGGCGTGATGGTCATTTCCTCGGTGTACTGGCTGCCGTCCTTGCGGCGGTTGATAATCTCGCCGTGCCAGACCTGCCCGGCAAGAATTGTCTCCCACAGATTCCGGTAGAACGCCGCATCTTGTTTGCCCGACTTGAGGACGCGTGGATTGCGACCAATGACTTCCTCGGCGGTATAGCCGGTCAGCGCTGTGAAAGCCGCGTTGACCCAGCGGACGGCCCCTTCGCGGTCGGTGATTACGATGGCGTTGGCGGCGGATTCCAGCGCCGCACCCTGCAGGCGCAGACGCTCAATGGCTTGTCCAAGTGAAGCAGCCATCTGATTGAATTCGTCGGCAAGCAGACCCAGTTCATCTTTCGACCGCACCTCGATGCGCCGCGTCAAATCCCCGGCGCTTATCGCTTGCGCCGTTATGGCGAGTTGCTTGAGCGGACCCGTGATCTGCCGCGTGATCGCAACGCTACTCAAGATCAGGAGAATGGCTTCCCCGGCGCCAAGCAACGCAAGATCGCGCGCCAGTTCTTCGATTGGCGCAAAGGCAATCTGGGTGGACTCTTCGTACACCACTGCCCAGTGCGATCCAGCCAAGGGCATGTACGCGCCCAGTTCGTCCGCGCGCCCGATGGGGTCGAAGAATTGCAACGCGCCACGCTGTCCGGCCAGTGCCGCACGCACCGGCGGCACAGTGCTGAAATCGGTCTGTTGTTCAACGTACTTGGAGTTCGCCTGATGCGCAATAATCAGCCCCCGTCCGTCGGTGATATAGCCGTATCGTTGAGGAGTCTTGCCGGTCAAACCGGCTGTCCCGATCTGAGAAAGTTCGCTCAATTTGAGCGCGCCTGCCCAGATGCCAATGATCTGTCCATTGGCGCCAAGGACCGGTGTGGCGATTACGACTGTCGGTCGCTGGGTTACGATGGAAATGTGCAGGTCGCTGATGACCGTCGCGCCATCGCTCATCAGTTGTTTGTACCAGCCTGTGAAAGCCAGGTCGGGGCGAGACGCCTTGACCTGCAGATCATAAGGCTCGAGCAGGTAAATGGAACCGTCGGCTCGCAAGAGCATGACATACTCGAATACCTTCGAGTGTTCCAGTATCCGAGCGGCGACGTCGCGCTTAGGTGTGTCGACCCCGGCGGGCAAACCGTGCAGCGCGGGGTCAATCGATTGAGCTGAAGTGAAATCCGTTATTTCGGGCAGATGCGCCGTCGTCTCCAGCACCGAACGGGCATCGTCGAGATAGAACCCCACCGCGCTGGCATAGTTTTGAACGGCGATGACGCTCGCGTCCATCGATTGTGTTCGTAAGATATCGTGGCCCATGGAAACGGCGAGCACGCTGCCGATGCCGGCAACCAACACCGTCGCCGCGACGAAGAGCAGCGGCAGCTTGACCGACAATTTGAGTCCACGCATAGGTGCAGCCCCTACCGCTTCTCCGCCAGAACTTGATCGAGCAAGGTCTCGTCGTACAGTTGGCGCGCCGGGATGGGCGCTTTTATTGTGCCAATCTCTACCAACAGCGGCTGCATGTTGTCCAACAAAGTCGGATCGTTGCGCGCATCGAGCGGCCAGTTCGGTAGAGTAATTTTCTGGCTCACCTCTTCGCTGAGCGCCAGTCGTTTGGAAAGAATAGAACGCGCCTCTTTCGGGTGCTGATTGATCCACTGGACCGCCTGTAAGTGAGCACGCAGAAACGCTTTGACTGCTGTCGGGTTGTTTCGGTAGAAAGCAGCGCTGAAGACAATCATTGTGAACTCCATACGCTCGAAGGGAGGACCACCAATGATCCAACCCAGCAGTCTTCCATCGCCTCGCAGCAACGATTGAGTCAAGTAGGGTTCTTGCATGGAGGCTGCCGCCACATTTCCCCCGGCAATAGCTAACCCCAGATTGGGAATGGGAATCTCCACAAGGGTATAGTCACGTACGCCTTCCTGTTTCAGGCGTCCCTTCATGGCAGTACCATGGAGGGAGGTCAGCGAGGCAACGCCAATCGATTGCCCATCCAAATCTTTCCAGTTGTTGATGGAACGACCAACCAGGACACCCACAGAGGGATGATCAGGATCGGCGAAATCATTAGCGGCTACTGGCACAATCTTGCCCGGGATCAGACCGCGCGCGGCTGCGGAAAGAACTGGCACGCTGCCGATCGTTGGACCAACGTCCAACGAATCGGCCCCCATTGCCTTGATCATCGCGTCCCCATCCGTATAAGTCGTCTCTACGAACTGGAGGCCATTTTGTTTGTCGAACCCTTGCTCCCGCATAACAAAATAGGGCAGGCAATCCTGCACTGGAAAGATTCCAATGCGCAGCGTGAACTGCGGCGCGGGCGTCGGCGACGCGGCGCACGCGGCAAGGAGGACGAAGATCATGGCAACACTTGCTTGCAAAACACGGCCGAACCAGGCGACAAAACGAGAAGATGATCTGTTCATTCTATTGCTCCTCCTCTTTCCGCGGCGGCGGCGTCCACCCGCCCGTCCGCGCCCATGACCGGGCTGATGATGAATTCGTCGTAAGCCAGGCCGTTGGGCAATGGAAAGACCAATTCGCCCTTGTAAGGTTGCCCGGTTTCAAATACGCGAAGCGCCTGCGCCTCGAAGGGTTCCATCAGATTCGCCTGCATGCCGAAGTCGCGTCAGTTTTTACTGACAAGTTTCTCGCGCGTTTTGTGCAGCGCGCGCAGCGCCGGGGTTGAGCATGATGAACCGACCGGCCCGATCGAGCGCCAGCAGGATGCTGCTGTGCTGGGCGATCGCGTCAGCCAATGATGGCGTGACCGTGTTTACCATGCACACAGATGTTTCGACCTCCATTCACCTGGCGGCTATCCCAATAGATGTCTGGCTTCTCCATGAAGTCAGGCATCTGAGCGCCTGTCGAGATCGGTTATTGGCGCAGCACGGCGGTCTTGGATCCAGCGTTGATCAGTAGACAGCCGATGAAGCCATCCCCGCAGACATCCATCCATTCAACGAATATCCTGTATGTGAAACCTGTGTAGAGCGGGAAATTACCAATGTGTTGTATCAGGAAATGAACAGGATACTCTGACGGCATTATACGCTGTTTTAGCGTAATATACCCCAATTTCTCGATAATGCCCGTTATCAGAAATGCGCTCTGGTTTTAGCTACAGCCGCCAGCCTATTCGCCCAATCTCAACCTGATAGAGCGGCTATGGAAATTTGTCAGAAAGCAATGCTTGCGCTTCGCGTCAAAGTACTACAGCGAATATGGCGCTTTCAAGTCCGCCACAGCTGATTGTCTGAGCCAGACTAATACAACCCGCAAGACGGCTCTTGACTCGCTGATTATCCTGCGTTTTCAGCTAATCGAGAAAGCTCAATTCCTGCCCGTGTGACGCATAGCTCCAGCGCGACGTTCTCGGCGATGACGGGTTCCAGGAACGGCGCGCGATCCACCTCCCGGCGGCTGAGGGCGCGCAACACGCGCTCGCGCGAGGTCTGGTTTACCATGCTTTCGTGAGGCCTCCTTGTGCTTAACCATTATAGGATGGCTGGTGAACCATGGGCGAAGGTGGCGGCAGCTTGTCAGCACGCTCGATCGATCGCCTGGTGCGCGTTACACCGCGTACATGCGCTGGTCAGGCGGGATGGCGGTAAACCTCACAGGTCTGCCAGCTGCATGCCGAGAACGACCATGATGCGCTTCGAGCGGCGGGCGGGATGGAGGGGAAGAGCGTCGGGTAGGG
>JAMCQN010000112.1 GCA_023382055.1 Chloroflexota bacterium | reverse complement strand
AATCAGGCACGCTCCTGCGCACACTCAAAGGCCACACCGATCAGGTGACCAGCGTCGCATTCAGCCCCGATGGCGCGACCGTAGCGTCGGGCAGCGACGACGGCACGGTGCGGCTGTGGCGCGTGTCGGACGGCGCGCTGTTGTACACGCTCAAAGGCCACGACAATGGGGTTGTAGCGGTCGCCTTCAGCCCGGATGGCAACCTGGTGGCATCGGGCAGCCTCGACAACACCGCCCGCCTGTGGCGCGTATCGGACGGCAGCCTGGTGCGCGTGCTGCAAGGCCATACCAATTGGGTGTGGTGCCTGGCTTTCAGCCCCGACGGCGCGCTGCTGGCGACCGGCAGCACCGACAACACCATCCGGCTATGGAAAGTGGATGATGGCAGTTTGGCGCGCGAATTGCGAGGCCACACCGACTATGTGCTGAGCGTTGCCTTTGATCCCTCCGGCAAGCTGCTGGCATCGGGCGGAAAAGACAACAGCGTGCGCCTGTGGAACGTCGAGACCGGCGCGCCGCTGGCGAAGCTGCTCGCGCATGTCAGCTACGTGGGCAGCCTGGCCTGGAGCCCGGATGGTAAGGCGCTGGCCTCCACCGGCGCGGATGGCTTCATCATCTTCTGGGGTACGCGCAGGTAATCGTCCATGAGAAACCTCACAGGTCTGGGAGACCTGTGAGGTTTGCAACAAAGACACCTCCGAGTTCTCGCAGAGTAATTGTCTGGACGGAAATATCGTACGTAGGGGCAGGCCTGCGTGCCTGCCCCATGGATGCATACAAGCGAGCCAGGTCGTGATGGCCTGGGTACAAAGCCAATAGGGGCGCACACACAGGTGCGCCTTCCGCACGACGGGCAACCCGGCGAATGGCACGCCTGGGTACAAGCCAATAGGGCGCACACACAGGTGCGCCCGTACGTAGAGGTCGGCTTATCTGACGAAATGGGTGTGATGTGAATAATCGGTTCTACCCCCATTTTTCCTGCGGATGAGGTACTATGCAATAATCGGGAGAGGACACATGCTGCAGGAAAACCAGATTCTTCAGGGACGCTATCGCATCGTAAAAGTGTTGGGGCAGGGGGGAATGGGTGCCGTATTCCAGGCACAGGAACTGACTCTCGATATCCCCTGCGTGATCAAGGAAATGCTGCCTATGAACGACCCCGCCTTCGCCGAGACGGCGGCGGAGCAGTTCAAGCGCGAGGCCAAGACGCTGGCCGATCTGCGGCATCCCAATCTCCCCCGCGTGACCCATTACTTTCTTGAGAACGACAACTATTACCTGGTGATGGACCTGATCGAAGGTAAAGGACTGGATAAGCTGATCGGGCCAAACGGCCTGCCTGAACAGGTCGTGCTGGGATTTGCCGATCAATTGCTCGATGTGCTGGATTACATCCACTCCAAGGGCGTGCTGCACCGCGACATTAAGCCGGCCAATATCATCGTGCAGCCCGATGGGCGCGTTGTGCTGGTGGACTTCGGCCTGGTCAAGGTGGACAAAGGCCGCGGGCAGGGCGGCCCGAGTATTCGCGGGCTGACGCCGCACTACGCCCCGCCAGAACAATATACCGGCGGCACCGATCAGCGCAGCGATTTGTTCTCGCTGGCGGCCACGCTCTACCAGGCCTTGACCGGCCGGTTGCCGGTCAGCGCCACCGACCAGAGCGCCGGCGAACCGCAGCAGCCCATCCGGATGTACCGCGGCGATGCTTCAGAGAACACCGAGCGGGTCATCATGAAGGCGCTCAGCCTGGATCGCAAGCAACGCTACCAGGATGCTGCATCCATGCGCATCGCGCTGAAAGGCGCGCCGACTCCTCCTGCGCCTGCTCAGGCCATGCAGACTATCGTCATCCCGGACCCTGCGCAACTCAGCCAGACGCCGGAGCACGCCATGTCGGTTGAAGCCCTGTCGGAAGCGCAGGCGATCCAACCCGAAGCGACGACGCTCGCGCCCGGCGTGTTCCTCGATCTGTTGCGCGTGCCGGCCGGCGAATTTCAGATGGGCAGCGCCCTGCAGGATACGGATGCCTTTGTTGAAGAAAGCCCGCAGCACACACTCTTCCTCGATGTCTACCTGATCGGCAAGTTCAACGTGACGAATGCCCAGTTCGCCGCGTTCTGCGAGGCGACCAGTTACAAGACGACGGCGGAGAAACAGGGCAGTGGTTACATCTACACCGCAACCGGCTGGCAGGACGCCGCCGGAGCGGACTGGCGCCATCCCAAAGGCTCCGGCAGCGACATCATCGGCAAGGACAATTACCCGGTAGTACTGGTGACATGGGATGATGCCGTCACCTTCTGCCAGTGGGCCAGCCAGGTCACCGGCCGTTCGATTGCGCTGCCCAGCGAGGCGCAGTGGGAGAAGGCGGCGCGCGGCGCGCATGGCCGCCTGTTCCCGTGGGGCGGCACATTCTCACTGGGCGGCAGCGCGGAGCCCGACCCCACGCGCCTGAACTTCAACATGAGCGTCGGCGCGCCGACGCCGGCAGGCAAGTACAGCCCGGCCTGGGACAGCCCCTACGGCGCATCTGACATGGCCGGCAACGTGTGGGAGTGGACCGGCAGCTTGCACAGGCCGTATCCATACAACGCCCGGGATGGGCGCGAAGACCTGACAAGTCGAAGCGCGCGCGTCCTGCGCGGGGGCGCGTTCAACAGCGTGCGGCGGGTCGTGCGTTGCGCTTATCGCAGTTGGAGCCTGCCGAACTTCCGTTTCGATTATCTCGGCTTCCGCGTGGTGTCTTCTCTCAAGCAACCCGCTTGATTAAGCAGACACGACACGACAACCTGTTAAGTGGTTCATCCGATAATTCTTTACGCATGCTCAAAGCCCCGTCCTCGGATTCTGATATGAAAATAGGCAGGCTGTTTTCATGCCTTGCGGTGCGCCGCCAGGCTCATCTTGACTGTTGGCGAAATTGGTTTCGAGAAACGTACGGGGCGACCTGTGTGTCGCCCCTCCTGCCGTCTGATATGAAAATAGGCAGGCTGTTTTCATGCCTTGCGGTGCACCGCCAGGCCCATCTTGACTGTTGGCGAAATTGGTTTCGAGAAACGTACGGGGCGACCTGTGTGTCGCCCCTCCTGCCGTCTCAGGGTGGACACATAGGGCAGGCACACAAGCCTGCCCGTACGTCTAAGTGAGTCGCCAGAAGAAGTTGGCGGTTTACCTGCTCAGCGCCCCGAGGACGGGGCTACGAGCGCATATAAAACGTGTCGGATGATCCACTAAGCTGGTCGAGCCTGGTGCAAATGGTCCGCGTGTCGGCGATGGTCGCGGCACGCATCATGGCCTGGCGGTGGCAACGCGCGGCGCCTGCCCCAGTATGCGCAGTTCATGCCAGTGGCTGGCGAATGCGGCGCGCCACGAAGTGAAGCAGTTGTACTTAATGCCAAACTCCTCGCAAGTCTGCCGCACGATCGGCGCCAGGCGCGGATAGTTCAGGTGGCAGATGTGCGGCAGCAGGTGGTGCTCGATCTGGTAATTCAGGCCGCCGGCATACAGGTTCAGCAGGATATTGTGCGGCGCGAAATCCGCTGTAGTCTCAACCTGATGGATCGCCCACTCGTTATCCATATGCGGCGGGTTGCCGGCGGGCTCAGGATATGCGGCAATTTCCAGAACATGCGCCAGTTGGAAGACGATGCCCATGGTTAACCCGACCGTGAGCAGCACCAGGAAGAAACCGATCAGCACTTGCCACCACGGATGAAACAGCAACGGCAGGCCGATCATGATGGCGAAATAAAACGCCTTCCCCAGCCAGAACACCACTTTATCGCTGCGGTTCATGCGCGGGTAGACATGGTTGGCGTCGGACTTGCCCGCGAAGATCATGGCGAAGTCGCGTATCATGAAATCGAAACCTATCATGCTGTACACGATTGGGAAGTACCACGCCTGCAGCTTGTGCAGCGGCTTCCACTTCTCGTGCGGCGAGAGCCGCATGAAGCCATATGCCTCTACATCGTCGTCCAGCCCGGCGATATTGGTATAGGTGTGGTGCCACACATTATGCTTGGTGCGCCAGCGGAAACCGCTGATGCCGATGAACTCAGCGCTGAAACTGAGCAGTTTGTTCACCAGCGCGTGCCTGGAAAAACTGCCGTGGTTGGCATCGTGCATCACGTTGAAACCAATGGAGGCGATTGAGAGCGCCCACACGATGCATAACGCGGCATCGATCAACGGCGGAAGCCCGCCCAGCAGGATGAGCAGGTAAGAGATCAACCACCACGCCAGCACCACAGCGGCTTTGAGATACATGGCGGGTACGTCGCGCGCGGGCAGGTTGTGTTCGCGCAGGTAGCGGTCTACGCGCTCGATCAGCGTCTTGCGAAAACCGAATTGTTGGGTAAATGCGAGGGACTTTACGGGATTATGTTTGAGTATTGACAAGCAGACTTTTCCTAAATGTACCGAATCGAGCCGCCATACTACACCCGAATTATGAGATGATGGTGATAGCCCTGTTTGCCTGTTTGGCGAGAGGGGTGAGCGGGCATACAATCACTGTGTCGTCCGTTAATACGCCCTATTCAGCGAGGATGATATGCTGGAGCAAATCAACCTGGACCAGTCGCTCAGCAAGACTGAGTACAAGCGCCGCATGCCGGAATTGGAGGGCCGCCTGTTCGACTTGGAACACGGTATGTTCGAGGCAAAAGTCCCAGCCATGATCGTCTTTGAGGGATGGGCCGCCGCCGGCAAAGGCAGCACCATTGGAGTTATCGCGCAGCGCCTCGATCCGCGCGGTTTCCGCGTCGTGCCGGTTATGCCACCCCGCACCTATGAAATGGGATACCCCTGGCTGTGGCGCTTCTGGCAGATGATTCCCGCTAACGGGCAGATGGTAGTTTACGATACCTCGTGGTATCGCCGCGTGCTGGTCGATCACCTGAAACATCGCGTCAGCAAGCGGGAGTGGCAAAGCGCTTACCAGGACATCCTTGATTTCGAGCAGCAATTGGCCACCGACGGCATGGTGATTATCAAGTTCTGGCTGCACATCAGCAAGAAAGAACAGGCGCGCCGTTTCAAGGCACTGCTGAAACATAAGCTCACAGAGTGGCAGGTCAGCGATGAGGACGCCGCCGAACACAAGGCGTATAACAAATATCTGGTCGCTGTCGAGGAGATGCTGGCGCGCACCGATGCGGCCCACGCGCCATGGATCATCGTTGAGGCCACCGACCGATATTACACGCGCGTTAAAGTCATGGAGACGATCATCCGCGCCCTTGAGATGCGTCTGGATGTCAGCAAGCCCCATCTGCTTCCGCCAACCGCCGCCGAGATTGCGGTAGAACCCGCGCAAAAAAGCGTCCCCGCGCGCAAGGAGAGGCGCCATGCTTGAACAGGTCGATCTAACGCTGAAACTCGATCCCGACGACTATGAGCGCAAATTGGTGCGTCTGCAGAACAAGCTGCATTTGCTGGCATTTGAAGTGTACCGCCAGAAGCGCCCCGCGGTGATTGTCTTTGAGGGCTGGGATGCCGCTGGCAAGGGCGGCGCGATCAGACGCCTGACTGAGCACATCGACCCGCGCGGCTTTGTGGTGTGGCCGATTGCGGCGCCGCAGGGAGACGATAAGGTGCGCCATTATCTGTACCGGTTCTGGAGGCGTCTGCCGGAGGCCGGTAAAATCGCCATCTTCGACCGTTCGTGGTACGGGCGCGTGATGGTCGAACGGGTGGAGGGCTTCTGCAGCGAGGCAGCCTGGCTGCGCGCCTACAGCGAGATCAACCAGTTTGAGCGCCACCTGACGGATTTCGGCACCATCATCCTGAAGTTCTGGCTGCATATCAGCCAGGAAGAGCAGTTGCGCCGTTTTAATGAGCGCGAGCAGACCGATTACAAGTCGTGGAAACTGACCGATGAGGATTGGCGCAACCGCGGCAAGTGGGAAGACTACGAACGCGCGGTCGAGGATATGTTGTTGAAGACCAGCACGCTGGTCGCACCCTGGACGGTGGTCGAGGCCAATGACAAACCTTATGGGCGCATAAAAATCCTTAAAACCGTCGTTGACAAATTGGCGAGTGAGTTGACATAAACATCCTCCCTGACACCTCACAGGTCTCGAAGACCTGTGAGGTGTAGGATTCCCCCGTTTCGCGTGGATATGCGTACGGTCATGACCTCCGTGTGACCCCAGCCACTGGCAACCTCCCTGACCCGCAGCTATCATCACGTTCGCGCCATGCCCAGGCCAACGGCATGAGCTGGCGCATTATTCAATTATGGGATTGAACTGCGTGAATAGTTGCCAAAACTAATTATCAATCCTATGTGAGGTTTAGACAAAATGAAGATGGATCGCGATGAAAAAGGACAGGATGCTATAAGCCGGCAGCCGAAGTTCGGCCGGCGCAATATGCTCATTGGTATGGCAGGTATTGTGGGGATGGGATTATTCGGCGGGGTAGCTTGCGCCATCGGGCAACAGGCTCCGGCGAACCAGAGCGCTGATGCGGGCGGCGGCCAGGGTTCAAGCAATGGCGGACCAGGTCGCGGGCAATATCGCGTGACGCCCGCCCCGGAACTGCCGGCGTCGCAACCGGATCTGACTGGCATCCTGGTGAGACGCCAGGGCAGTAACGTCTTCGTCGGCACGGGCGGTTTTGGGCGCGCCCAGGGTAATAACGGCGCGCGCCCTACGCGCGACCCCAATGCCACTCGCCAGCCTGTTGATCCCAACGCCACGCGCGCCCCGTATAACGGACCGGAGACCGAAGTCGTCACCGACAGCAACACGAAGCTCTACAAAGATGTGACGCAATTCAACTTTCAACAGGGTGGGCAGAATACCGCCGCCGTGCAGGAGCAGGTGCAATCCGTCGATACACTCGATAACCTGCTGGGCTCCGACACGACCTTTGGCACGGTGACGGTGTGGGGAACCAAAAAAGGCGACCAACTGGTCGCCATTGTGCTGGTTTACCGACCACGTCAGGCGCCGCCCGGCGCGCAGTCCAATGGCGGGTAACCGCGAGTGTAGACCCTTGCGGAGGCTGCGGGCCTTTGCAAGGATTCGCGTGGGTGATTCAGGCGTTATACTTTGCACAACCAGACCCTGCGAACCTCGCTAGCTGACCATTCATATTGACATGAACCACATCCGCAAGTTGCTTAAATATGTTAAGCCGTACTGGTTATTGGCTGCCCTGGCGCTCGTTACATTGATCGTTCAAGCGGTTCTTGACTTATCAATCCCCCGCCTGATTCAGCAAATCATCGACCAGGGCATAAACCAGCATAATCAGCCTCTGGTTATCCAGACTGCAGCGTTCATGATCGGCATCTCCATCGTGAGCGCCATCACGGCGATACTGAACAACATCTTCTCCATTCGCGTCGGCGAGGGCGTTGCGCGCGACCTGCGCGAGGCCATCTTCCTGAAAATCGAGTCGTTTACCTATGGCAACCTCGATCAACAGAAGACCGGACAACTCGTCGTGCGCCTGTCCAGCGATGTTGCGCAGTTCAAGCAACTGGTACAGATATCGCTGCGCATCGGAACGCGCGCGCCGCTGATGATGATCGGCAGCCTGTTCCTGATGATCAACACCAGCCCCTCGCTGGCATTGACGATGCTGCCATTGCTTCTGGTCACCTCCATCATCATCGTGTTCTTCATCATGAAGATGGAGCCGTTGTTCCGCACGGTGCAGCAGAAGCTGGATCGCCTGAACACCGTCCTGCAGGAGAATATCGCCGGCGTGCGCCTGGTGAAATCTTTCGTGCGCGCGGATTATGAAGGCCAGCGTTTCGAGGCCGCCAACGAAGACCTGACGGCGCGCTCCGTTCGCGTGATGCAGTTCATGTCATCGATGGGGCCGGCGCTGACGATGTGCGTCAACGTCGGCGTTGTAGTGGTGATTTACGCAGGCGGAATGCAGGTCGCTCAGGGCCAGATGACCGTCGGGCAGATCGTAGCGTTCAGCAACTACTTGCTCACCACCATGTCTCCCCTCATCATGATGACCATGCTGTCGAATACCTGGGCTGCCGGGATTGTCTCGGCGCGCCGCATGAATGAAGTCCTGGACACGATCCCCGAAGTGCTCGATAGCACCGATGCCGTCGCGTTGCCCGAGAAAACGGAAGGCAAAGTGGTGTTCGAGAATGTCTCGTTCCGTTATAACACCAGCGGCGATGAGAAAGTCCTGGACGGCGTCAACCTGATCGCCGAACCCGGCCAGACTGTCGCCATCCTTGGCGCCACCGGCGCCGGCAAGTCCTCGCTGATCAACTTGATTCCACGCTTCTACGATGTCAAATCCGGGCGCGTCCTGGTAGACGACATCGACGTGCGGAAGTTGAAGCAGGATTCGCTGCTGGCCCATATCGGCATCGTGCCGCAGGAGTCGGTCCTGTTCTCCGGAACGGTGCGCGATAACATCCGCTACGGCAATCCCAGTGCAAGCGAAGAGGCAGTCATCGCCGCGGCGAAGGCGGCCCAGGCGCACGACTTCATCATGCAGTTGCCGCAGAAATACGACACGCACGTCGAACAGCGCGGCGCCAACTTTTCCGGCGGGCAGAAGCAGCGCATGGCTATCGCCCGCGCTCTGTTGATGCGGCCCAGGATACTGATACTGGACGATAGCACCAGCTCGGTCGACGTGGAGACCGAAACGAAGATACAGGACGCGCTTGAAGAGCAGTTGCACCTCTGCACCAGTTTCGTCGTCGCCCAGCGCATCAGCACCGTCCTCAAGGCGGACAAAATCGTCGTCATCGATCAGGGGCGCATCGTCGCCGAGGGCGCGCATCACGAACTGATGCGCAGCAGCGCCATTTATCAGGAAATCTACGACTCGCAACTGGGCGGCGGGACGCGTTTGGACGCCATCGAAGAACCGCTGGCGATTCCGGCGCCCGCGGGGGTGCAGCAATGACCATGCAGTCCACTGACCGGGCCGCATCGGTGCGCGCCAGCATGGGGCGCGGCGGCCCGATGAACAGCAGCATCGAACGGGCCAAAAACCCGCGCGGGACGCTGAGCCGGCTGCTGCAATACTTTGGTCGATATAAGTTAGGAATGGCGTTTGTTCTCATCCTGGTCGTGGTATACACCCTGCTGGGATTGATGGGTCCATACCTGATGGGTCGCGCGATCGACCAGTACATCTCCACGAAACAGATAGCGGGATTGCTGCCTATCGCGATTGCCATGCTGGTCACATACCTGCTTAACAACCTGTTTCAGGCTGTTGCCAACTGGGTGATGGCCGGCATCTCGCAACGCGCGCTGAAGCAAATGCGCCAGGATCTGTTTCGCCACCTGCAGACGCTCCCGCTGAGCTTCTTCGACCGCCGTTCAGCCGGCGAACTGATGAGCCGCCTCACCAACGACATCGACGCCATCAACCAGGCGGTCTCGCAGAACGTTACGTCGCTGGTTGCCAGCGTGCTCTCGATGATCGGCATCGTCGTCGCCATGTTCCTTCTGGATCGCTGGCTGGCGCTGGCCTCGCTGCTGGTCTTGCCGATCATGTTCTGGTTTACTCAGTTCGTCGCGCGTTACACCCTCAAGGGTTTCCAGGGCCTGCAGAAACATCTCGGCGAGCTGAACGGCGTAATGGAAGAAGCCATCAGCGGCCAGAAGGTCGTCAACGCGTTCCGCAGAAACGAGTCGGTGATCGAGACGTTCCGCAGGAGCAACCAGGCTGTTTATCAGTCGGGTGTGTACGCCAATACGTATGCGCTTCTGCTGATGCCGGTGACGAACGTGTTGGGCAATTTCTTCGTCATCGTCCTGGCCGGGTTGGGCGGCTGGTTGGCGCTGCAGAGCCTGGTGAGCGTCGGCATCATCGCCACGTTCATCAACTACGCCCAGAACTTCACCAACCCGCTGCGCCAGATCGCCAACCTGTACAACACCATCCAGGCGGCGCTGGCCGGTGCGGAGCGCGTGTTCGAGACGCTGGATGTCGCGCCGGAGACGCAGGACGTGGAGAACGCGTTCGCATTGGATAAACTACAAGGCGATGTAACGTTCGACCATGTTGATTTCGAATATCAGCCCGGCAAACCGATCATCAAAGATATGTCGTTGCACGCGCCAGCCGGCCATATGATCGCGCTGGTGGGGCCGACCGGCGCCGGCAAGACCACTATCATCAACCTGCTCAATCGCTTCTATGAAATCAACGGCGGCGGCATCAGCATCGACGGTATGGATATCCGCGATATCAAGAAGGGCGACCTGCGCCGCAAACTCGGCCTGGTGCTGCAGGACACCTACCTGTTTTCCAACACGGTAATGGAAAATATCCGCTACGGGCGGCTGGATGCTACCGATGAGGAAGTGATAGAGGCCGCGCGCATGGCCGATGCCGACCACTTTATCAGGCTGCTGCCGGAGGGTTACCAGACGATGCTGTCGGAGCGCGCCAGCAACCTGAGCCAGGGTCAGCGCCAGTTGTTATCCATCGCGCGCGCCATCCTGGCCGACCCGGCCATTCTGATACTCGACGAGGCCACCAGCAGCGTGGATACCCGCACCGAAGCGCGCATCCAGAAGGCGCTGTTGCGGCTGATGCAGGGGCGCACCAGTTTCGTCATCGCCCACCGCCTGAGCACCATCCGCGACGCCAACAACGTCGTGGTGATCAACAACGGCGAGATAGTGGAACAGGGTTCGCATAGTCAACTGCTCGAGAAGCGCGGCTTCTACCATCACCTGTACATCAGCCAGTTCAAGGGGCAACAGATCTAGCACATTACGTGTTCACCCGCGAATCTGCGCGAATGAACACGAATGAGCCTGTGTAACTCGATGTAGAGGCTGCCCGCTGAAGCGTCCGCAAGAATCCCGGAATCTCGCAGATTCCGGGATTCTGAGTTCATGCGCGTATAAGCAATAACGCCAAGCATCCAGAGCGGAACGGCGCGCGCTGACACGCGACGAACTCAGATAGCGCTTCGCGCCGTGCAGTCGATGGATGCGGATGCGTCGCTGAAACAATATCGCCCGCACCCTAGTAGTTTGACCATTTAGTTTTGCGGGGTAAGCTTGGTCCCATGACCGAGAAGGTTGAGGTGCGGTTGACAAAAGGGCAGCGGCAAAAGCTGGTGCAAATCA
>JAMCQN010000164.1 GCA_023382055.1 Chloroflexota bacterium | reverse complement strand
GATGACGCCTTCGAACGGGCGCAGCGCCAGCGCCGGGAGATCGACTTCTCCGGCGCGGTCCATGTGCGTTGAGAGCGCCACGCGTCCCTTTGCAGCGCCGGGCGCCGCGACCGTGCGCGGCTCGTTCACGAAGTTCAGCGCCACCAGCCGCCGTTCGCTGCCCTCCGCCCGCCAGTAGACGAAGCAGTCGGGATCGGCGTTTACAGGCGCGTATCTGCCGCTGTGCAGCGCCGGGCTGTTGCGCCGGTACCAGAACAGCTTGCGATAAAAGCTCAGGAAAGACGCCGGATCGGCGGATTCGACAGCGACATTTCGCGAGGCATAATCCGGTGAGACGGGCAGCCACGGTTCGGCGGTCGAGAAGCCGGCGTTCGTGCTGCCGTCCCATTGCATCGGTGTGCGCTCCGGGTCGCGGCCGTATTGCGGGCCAAAGGTTTTGCCGGGCGGGTCCACAATTCGCTCCAGCGGTACATCCACGTTCTGCATGCCCAGTTCGTCGCCATAGTAAAAGGTGGGAGTGCCGCGCAGAGTGAGCAGCATCATGCCGGCCACGCGCGCCTGCGCCAGACCGCCAAAGCGGGTGGCAAAGCGTTGCTGGTCGTGGTTGCCCAGCACATAGTTTGGCCATGCATACGCCGGCAGCGCCGCCTCCATGGCGTCCACCGACTCGCGCATCGCGCTCGCGTTCCATGGAACCTCCATAAGACGGAAGTTGAACGGCAACTGCAACTCGTCGCCCTCAGGCCCCGCGCCGTAGTAGCACGTCCAGCGCGGCAGGTCTCCCCACAACTCGCCGATGCCGCAGCGGTCGTCATACTCATCCAGCGTGCGGCGGATTGCGCGGATCACCGGGTGCACATCATCCTGGTCCCAGTTGTACACATGCAGTTGCTTCATGAACTGGGCGTTATCCGGCAGGTTGGGTGGCGCGTTGGGATCGGGCGGATTGTCGCGCAGCGCGGGGTCCTTATAAATCAAGCCGATGACATCCATGCGGAATCCATCGATGCCGCGCTTCATCCAGAATCGCAGCACGTCCAGCATGGCCGCGCGCACATCCGGGTTGCGCCAGTTCAACTCGGGCTGTTCCTTCACAAACTGATGCATGTAATACTGGCCTGTCTGCGGGTCGAGTGTCCAGGCCGGTCCGCCAAAGAAACTTCCCCAGTTGTTGGGGGGCCGGCCGTCAGCTTTTGGATCGCGCCAGATGTACCAGTCGCGTTTGGGGTTTGTGCGGCTGCGGCGCGATTCGATGAACCAGGGGTGCTGATCCGAGGAATGGTTGGGCACATAGTCCATGATGACCTTGATGCCGCGCTTGTGCGCTTCGGCGATTAAGCGGTCGAACGTCGCCAGGTCGCCGAACAGCGGGTCGATGTCGCAGTAGTCGGACACGTCATAGCCGAAATCCGCCATGGGCGAACGGCAGATCGGGCTGAACCAGATGGCGTCTACACCCAGAGAGTTTGGGGCGCCGTCGTTCAGGTAATCCAGCTTCTGGATGACGCCGTTCAGATCGCCCACGCCGTCGCCATTGGAGTCCTTGAAACTGCGCGGGTAGATTTGATAGATCACACCGTGCTTCCACCAACGAGAAGGATGCGTCTGGTTGACCGTGATGAACCTCACTTGCAAGGATGTTGTCATCGCTTGCGCTATCTTGCGCCACATTAAATATTACTCTCGTTTAACGGATTGCCCAAACATGGACGCTCGCCGGCGCCTGTCCAGATCACACAGAACATCCGGCAAGTTGCTGAATCCGGTCATGCTATAGTGGCGTTCATGATGGATGACATGAGCGGCCTGAACGCGCAGGACCAGCTCGAATTCAACAACGCGCGCACGCGCGCTTTCCTGCGTTCAATCCTGGGGGTGATCTCCGGCCACAGGAACGACCTGGTGGCCTGGGATGAAGTGAAAGACAAATTGAAATTGCGCGGCATGGTCTATCGCGGCATGCAGACCGTGCCGATTGAGAAGATCGTGGGCAGCGTGGGCCGCTACAACGATTTCGACAATGCCTTCCTGCCCACCCGCAACGCGCTCAGCATGCGCTGGCGCAAGATCAACCGCGCATTTTACGACGATGTCAGCCTGCCGCCCGTCCAGCTATACAAGGTAGGCGAGGTGTATTTTGTGCTGGACGGCAACCACCGCGTGTCGGTGGCGCGCGGCCACGGCGCGGCGTTCATCGACGCGGAAGTCACCGAGGCGGAGACGCGCGTGCCGCCCACCGCCAGCGACCTGAACGCGGATTCGCTCACGATCCTGGGCGAGTACTCCGAGTTCCTCGAACGCACCCGCCTGGACAAGCTGCGGCCCGCGCAGAATATCCGCTTCTCGATCGGCGGCGCTTATGCGCGGCTGATCGAGCACGTCGCGGTGCACCGCTACTTCATGGGGCTGGAACAGCGGCGGGATATCAGCGAGGACGAGGCCGTGATGGACTGGTACGACAATGTGTACTGCCCGATCGTCGCCGCCGTCCGCACAGACGATATCCTGAGTGAGTTCCCCGGCCGCACCGAGGCGGACCTTTATCTGTGGATCATCGACCACAAGCATTTCCTGCATGAGGCCAGCGGCGCCGACGTATCGCCGGAAGAGGCTGCGCTCGACTACGCGGAGAACTACGCGCCCAAACCGGAAACCCCGCTCAAGCGCGTGCAAACGGCGGTCGAGCATCTGGCGCAGTCTCTGTCGGAGCGCGTGCAACCCGCGACGAGCGCCGCGCCGCCTGACGAAGACTGAGGGTTCTTCTCTGCCATCGGTATATAAGTCTGACTTCTGGCAGAAGTCAGACTTATCGTTCTGTCCTGTAAAATGCAGACATGGAAATCACATGGCACGGCCAATACTGCTTCCGCATGACCGAGCGCGGCACGCTCACCGTCGTCACCGATCCATTTGACGCGAGCACCGGCGAGGAGCCGCCCAAGCTGCGGGCAGATGTCGTCACAATCACGCGCGATGACCCGGCGCACAACAACATCAGCGCCGTCGTCGGCGCGCAGCGCGGCGACGTTCGCATCGTGCGCGGCCCCGGCGAATACGAGATGGGCGGCGTGTTCATCACAGGCGTCTCCATGAAGTCGGAGACAAAGAAAGGCGCGGCGGGGGAACGCGGGACGGTATATACCTTCAACTTCGACGGCCTGACGGTGGTGCATCTGGGCGGCCTGTCCTTTGTGCCGTCGCAGGCGCAGGTCGAGGCGCTGGAGACGGTGGATGTGCTGCTGGTCCCTGTCGGCGGCGGCGACGGGTTGAACGCGGCGCAGGCGAGCGAGATCATCAGCCTGATCGAACCCAGCATCGTCGTGCCGATGAATTACCGCGTCGGCGCCGAGGGCGGCCGCAAGCTGGACAGCGCCACGAAGTTCCTGAAAGAGATGGGGCTGAGCGAGGCCAAGACGCAAGACGCGCTTAAAGTAACGAAGAGCACGCTGCCCGAAGACACTCAGGTGATTCTGCTTGAGGTGAGATGATGCCGCAGTCGATCCCCCGGCGCAAAGCGCTGCGTACTTATGGGCTGGCGTTCGCCGCCGCCCTCGGGATGGTTCTGGCCGCCTGCGCGGCGCCCACACCCATCCCCACGGCCCGCCCGATCGCGGCACCCAATACAGAGGCGCAGTCGCATATGGATGCGGCCAGGGCGGCGCTGAAAGCCGGCAAGTATGCTGACGCCCGCCAGGAGGCCGCCGCCGCGGCGCAGGCCGACGCGACCAGCAGCGAAGCGCAATATCTGCTTGGCAACGCCTACAACCAAATGGCCGGCGTCGAGACCGACGCGCAGAAACGCCGGGATAACCTGGCTAAAGCGGTGGACGCCTATCTGGCGGCCATCAAACTGGATGCCGGCAACGATGCGGCTTATACAAATCTCGCAACGGTGTACTATCAGAATGGCCAGTTCGATGATGCGCAGAAACAGGTGGAGCAGGCGCTCAAACTGAAGCCGGACGATCCGACGTCGCATTACGTGTACGGCACGATCTACCTGCAGCGCGATCCCAGGCAGGTCCCGGACGCGCTGGACAAGGCGCAGGCGGAATTTGAGGCGGCCATCAAGAGCGATGCGAAGATGGGCGCCGCCTACATCGGGCTGGCGAACGTGTACCTGTTCAAAGCAGATTACAAGAAGGCGCTGGAAAATGCGCAGAAGGGCGTGGACCTGACGCAGGACTCACCCAGCCCGTACTCATACTGGGCGCTGGCGCAGGCGCAGTGCAACAGCGGCGATAAAGCCGGCGGCGCGAAGTCTATCGAGAAGATCAACGGCTTTAACCCGGCCGACCCTCTGTTCAAACAGCAGGTGCAGGCTCTGGCGGACCGCTGTAAATAAGGAGCGCTCCACGTGCGTGGTTGCCCGGATGACCGGCAGGCAGGGTCATCCCATGAGCCTGCGCGGAGATGGACCGCCAGACAAAGAGGATACGATGGTCAAGCTCATCATGAGTTGGAATATCAAATCGGATGAATCCGCATACTTCGAGTTTGTGGTTCAGGAATTCGCGCCACGCATCATGAAGCTGGGGATTCGGCCGACCGAGGCGTGGTATACGGTTTATGGCGAAGGGCCGCAGATCATCACCGTGGGCGAGGCGCAGGATCGCGAGACGCTGGATCGCGCACTGGCAAGCGACGAATGGGCCGCCCTGCTGGAGAAGTTGAACGGGTTTGTCACCGACTACAAACAGAAGATCGTCGCGGGTAAGACGAAGTCGTAATGCGGTTCTGGGACGCGCTCACCCCAGACCTAACCTCTGGTTGCGGTGCTGGAGCGTCCAGAATCCCGGAATCCGCAAGCGAGATTCCGGGATTCTGAGTCTCACAGGGAGTCTTTGTCGCGAACGTGAATGTCCGACTCATGCTTACGGCGCACTGCGCTGGAAAATCAAGAATGGCCCGTTTTCCCCTACGTAATGGTAGTTCTTCTCGACGTAGTCGTGAATCGCGGGCATGGATTTCCACAGCCCGATAAAGTCCGCCCCCGCCCACGGGTAATCCGTCTGGGTCAGCACGAAGAACCTCGCGCGGCTGCGGGTCAGGTCGTCGAGGAACTCCTGCGCATATTCATCGCGTATGGCGTCGCTGCCCGCCTCCTGAGCCCAGCGCATGTAAGGGAAACGCGTGCCGTTGGGGCGCTGCGCCAGCACATAGACCGCCGGCACGTCGCTGAAGATGACGATGCGATCGCGCGGCGCGGTGCGCTGAACCAGCTCTGCCGCCAGAAGCGAATAGTCCGCCAGCCTGGACTCCTGGTAAAGCGACGCGGCAGGCTTCTGCTGTATGACGACATTGACGTAGGCGTCGCGCACCCAAGGCAGCATCGCCGCCGCCAGACCAACCGCTGCGGCCGCCAGGAGGAGATTGGAGATTAGAGATTGGAGATTGGAGATAAGAGATTGGAGATTGGAGATTAGAGATTGGAGATTGGAGATTGGAGATTGGGTGCGAAGCAATCTCGAATCACCACGCGTTGCGTTTAATCTCAAATCTCTAATCTCTAATCTCATTTCACCAATCGCTCCCGCTGCGATCAGCGCGATAGCCGGCAACGCGATCAGGAAGTGATAACGGTAGAAATGCCCCTGCCACAGGCTGATGGCGATAGCGGCGACGAAGTACCCCAGCCCGTACAGCGCAGCCGCGCGTGTATTGCGCCGCCACAGTCCGGCGACAAGCCCAATCGCCAGCAGCGCAAACACGAACGGGTAGCCGCGCCCCAGGATGGAGAGCTGTGCGACGGTGTCCTTGAATCCGGCGGTGGGGGTGTTGCCGCTGCCGACAAACGCGACGATTTCCTCCCAGTATGTCGTGCGCAGCCAGACCAGCCGCTCGCTCAGCGGGACGTTGTTGAAGGTCGTGATGTCGTAGGTGATCTGCGCCTGCAGGCTGGGTAGCGCGCCGCTGACGGCGAAGCACGCCAGGCCGAGACCCAGCACCGCCAGCCCGCCCAGCAAGAAAGGCAGGAGAGATTGGGCGCGAAGCGTGGAGATTGGAGATTGGGCGGCTGGTGGCATTCGACGGCGCAACATAGTCCGTGCGAGGAGCAGGCCGAGGGGAACCAGCCCGATCAGCGCGAAGGGATACTTGAACCAGAACAGCACGCCGACGCAGGCGCCGCTGATCGCCAGCCAAATGAATTGAGATTGGACGCGGAGCGTGGAGATTGGAGATTGGAGATTAGGTATTGGGGATTCGAGGATGGAATCCTCGTCAACAACAACATCACCAACTTCGTCATCTTCGTCATCATCGTCATTATCGTTTACATCAGTATCATCCTGATCCACTCGGTGCGCATACCACAACGTTTGCCCCTCGACCTCTTGCCTCTTGCCTCTTACCTCTTGCTTCTGATCTCTGACCTCTGACCTCTGACTTCTGTCCTCTGACTTCCAATCTCTAATCTCTAATCTCCGTTCTCCGTTCTCCCCGACCGCCATCCAACCCGCGTACAGCGCCAGCACGAAGAACAGATTGGCGAAGCTTTCCGCCTGCGCCGTGGCCCAGTAGTTGATGCTGGCATACATCAGCCAGTACAGCACGGCGGCGGCGATGCCGGCGCGCGTCCCGAACAGCTTGCGCGCCAGCAGCGCCAGCAGCAGGGCGGTCAACGCCTGCCACACTAGATCGAAAGCGTGGATCGCCACAGGCGATGGCGATACCAGCATGGGGATGGCATAGGCCAGCACCGCCGCCGGACCGCGCACCTCCCAGCAGTCGCGATACAGCGCGCCGCCGCGGCGAAGCACATCGGCGCAGGCGGCCAACGCGCCCTGGTCGAACCACAGCGGATACCACAATTGCGGCAATGCGACGGCGAGCAGCGCCACGCCTGCGATGACGGCCAGGCCAATGACGACCAGACGGCGGATATTCGGGTTCATGGTTTTCGCCTGAAGAGCAGGAATGGGCCGTTCTCCCCTTCGTAGGCGTAATGGCTCTCGACGTAATTGTAAATGGCGCCGCTCGCTTTGTAGTCCGGGATGTAATCGTTGTTCGGCCAGGGGAAATCGGCTTTCGTGAGGATGAAGTATATCGGCTGATTGCGTTCCAGACCGGCGAGATATTGCCCGGTGAACAGCGGGTAAGTGACCGCCTGGCGCTTGCGCAGCCACAGGTTGATGAAGGAGAAGCGTGTGGCGTTGCGGCGACCGGATAGCGTATACACCCACGGCGCGTCGCCGAAGATGGCGATGGTGTCGTTCGGGCCGGTGTGGGCGGCGATGTATTCGGCTACCGGCACATTGGGCGCTACGCGGCTCTCCAGGTAGATATCGCGCGGGCTTTTGTGCAACAGCGCCACGTTCTGAACCATGTCATCCACCCACGGCAGCATGCGCACCGACAGCAGCACAACCGCCGCGATGACCAGCGCGGCCGGAATGAATGTGAGCCGCAAGCGCGGCCTCCAGCGAAAATCGGGCGCGCTCGCAGCCAGCACAAACGCCGGGATCATGATGGTGTAGTGGTACTGGATGTAATTGGCCTGCCACACGACTATCGCCGCGGCGGCGACGAAATGGGCGACCAGGTAGGCGTAGAGAATGGGAGCCTGTTTGATACGCTGCCATGCGCCGATCACAGCCAGAATCAGCAACAGCGGAAAGCCGCCGCCCAGCACGATCCACTGCGGCACGGTCGCCTTGAAATCGCCGGTGACATCCGCGCCGTTGTTAAAGAAGCGCGCCAGTTCGCCGGCGATTTCGGGCAGGGTGCGCGGCGGTCCAAGCGGGAAGGCGGCCAGCAGAAACTGGAACTGCGAGACGAGTGCGGGCAGAGCGTTGTTCAATGCAAAATAGAGCAGACCCAGCCCGGCGACCGCCAGCGCAATCACGCCGAACACGATGCTGTCTCGCAGCGCGGTCAGCCACGAGCGCGTCCTCAGCCAATCATGCAGCAGCAGGCACAACGCCAGCGCCATGGCGATGAGCGCGAATACATATTTGAACCAGAACGCCACCCCGATGCACGCCCCGCCGACCGCCAGCCAGAAGAAAGAATTGGATTGGAGATTAGAGATTAGAGATTGGAGATTGGAGACTAGAGATTGGAGATTAGAGATTAGAGATTGGGGATTGGGGATTGGAGATTGGGGATTGGGGACTGGCGATTGTAGATCAGTCACTCCACTTCTGACTTCTGACTTCTGACTTCTGTCTTCTGTCTTCTGGCCTCTCGCTTCCAGCTTCTGATCTCTAGCCTTTGACCTCTGACCTCTGACTTCTGACCTCTTGCCTCCGACCTCCGGCTTCTCGCCTCTTGCCTCTAGCATCTCCTCTCTGTCTTCTGACCTCTGACTTCCGACCTCTGACCTCTTGCCTCCGGCCTCTTGCTTCTCACCTCCGATTTCTGTCTTCCAATCTCCAATCTCTAATCTCCAATCTCTCCCTTCTCCCGCCCGCCACACGGCGAACAGCGCGACGACCAGGAACAGGTTGGCGAACGTCTCGGCCTGATCCATCGACCAGTAGTTGATGCCCGCGTAAGCCAGCCAGTAGAAGATGGCCGCCGGCCATGCCGAGCGCGCGCCGAACAGCCGCCGCGCGATCTGGCCGATCACGACCGCCGTAAGCGCCGTCCACAGCAGCGTGAAGGCGTGGATCGCCATCGGCGCCAGCGAGAACAGCATCGGGATGGCATACATCACCATCACGCCGGGCTGCTTGGTCTCGAAACAATCCTGGATCGGCACGCCCCCGCGCCGGATGATATCGCCGCAGGCCGCATACACGCCCTGGTCGAACCCTAGCGGATACCACAATTGCGGCGCCGCCAGCACTGCCAGCGCGACCACCAGCGCGGCCTTGCCGACAGAAGAGAGATTAGAGATTAGAGATTTGTTCATGCTCCCCTTGTTCCTAATCTCCAATCTCTAATCTCCAATCTCAACTCTCTACTCTCTACTCCGCCAGCAGCGCCGGCAGCGCGGCATAGAACGAGGTCGCCCGCACCACGTCGTCCAGCGAAACCTGATCGATGACGGTATGGGCGTGCACTTCATCGCCGGGGCCGAACCCGATGGAAGGGATGTTGGCTTTGCCGGCCCAGTAGGCGCCGTTGGTGCTGAAGTTCCACTTGCCGGTCTGCGCGGGCGCGCCGAACACCGCCGCGGTGGTCGCCACGGCAGCCCGCACCAGCGGATGCGACTCCTCCAGCGCCCAGGCCGGGAAGTACTTGTCCAGCACCATCTTGAAGCCGGTGTAACTCGGCTCGTCGTATTGCAGCATCTCCAGCTTCAACGCCGGAAAACCGGACTTGTCAATGATAGCCTGCACCTCAGCCAGCGCGCTCTCCAGCGTATCGCCGAACGTAACGCGCCGGTCGATGTAGATGGTCGCCTCGTCCGGCACCGCGTTGATGCTGACGGTGCTGACCTTCATGTCGCTGACGGTGATCGTCCCCTTGCCCAGGAATTCATGCGAGCGCAGTTGCGGGTCGAGGTCGCGGATGCCCGCGATGGTCGTCAACAGCTTGTAGATGGCGTTGTCGCCCAGGTAGTTGCTGGCGGCGTGCGCGCTGCGCCCCTTGGCGGTGATCTTCATCTCCACGCGCCCCTTGTGGCCGCGATAGACCTGCATACGGGTGGGCTCGCCGATCACGACGAAGTCCGGCCGGATGCCCGGATCGTTCACGACGAACGAATTGGGGGCGATGCCGTCGCACCATTCCTCCATGTTGCCGAAATACCAGGCCGTCCAGACAGACGGGTCGAGCAGCCGCAGGTCGCGCGCCAGCGCCATGCCGTAGATCATGCCGGGGGTGCTGCCTTTCTCGTCGCACGCGCCGCGCGCGAACAGGATGCCGTCGCGCACGACGCCCTCAAAGGGGTCGTGATCCCACTGCGAGCGGTCGCCGATGCCGACCGTGTCGATGTGCGAGTCGAACACGATGTGGCGCGGGCCGTTGCCGATGCGCCCGACGATGTTGCCCATCACGTCGAAGCGCGCCTCGTCGAAACCGAGCCCGCGCATCTCCTTCGCGCAGCGCTCGCCCACGTCGCGCAGTTGCGATTCCATGCTGGGGATGGCGCAGATCTCGCGCATGAAGCGGATAATCTCGGCGCGCTGGGCTTCGACACGCGCATTCAACCGGTCGGTCTGGTTTTTGGTTAGCTGGATCATGGTTCCTGTTCCGATAAAGTGTCCCCTCAATTGTAAGTGCTCAGTTAAAATGGTCGCATGACACCGGCTCAGGCACGCCAACACGAACCATCGTCGAGCATAACATCTCAATCGGCGCAAGTGGCCTATGAACTGCCACATGCCACCCGCATCATCGACATCCGGCGCGAGACCCCGCTGGTAAAGACCTTCGTTTTTGACACCGCCATCGACGCCCAGCCGGGGCAGTTCATCATGCTGTGGATTCCCGGCGTGGATGAGAAACCGATGAGCATCGCCGGCATGCAACCGCTCACGGTCAGCGTGGCGCGCGTGGGCCCGGCAACCAGCGCCCTGCACGCCATGCAGGTGGGCGATTACGTGGGCTGGCGCGGGCCGTTCGGGCGGCCGTACCGTCTGGAAACCGACCGCCCGGCGCTGCTAGTAGCCGGCGGGTACGGCAGCGCGCCGCTGTATGTTCTGGCGCAACAGGCCCTGGCGCATCATATGGACGTGACGGTTGCCATCGGCGCGCGCGCGGCCGACGAGTTGCTGTATGCCGACCAGTTCGAGGAACTTGGCGTGCGGCTGTTGCTCAGCACGAACGATGGGTCGCGCGGCGTGAAAGGCTTCGTCACCGACGCGATCAAAGCCGAATTTCCCGGCGGCGCGCCTGAATCAAACGTCAATAACCTGACGTCACGCATTGCAGTCAATCCCCACGCTCCGCGTCTAATCTCTAATCTCACTCTTTACGCCTGCGGCCCCGAACCGATGCTGGTCGCGCTGTACAAACTGTGCCACGCCAACGGCTGGCACGGCCAGCTCAGCGTGGAGCGCTACATGAAATGCGGGTTCGGCGTGTGCGGCCAATGCGCCCTCGACGACGTGCTGGTGTGCATCGACGGCCCGGTGCTCACCCTCGACCAACTCGACAACAAACGCGACTTCGGCCATTACCACCGCGGCCCGACCGGCAGGCGACTGGAAATATAAGCTCGTGAATGAAGATATAAACCACGGATTGCACGGATTACACGGATAGGAAGGCATTGATAAGACCGCCCGGTTGAA
>JAMCQN010000034.1 GCA_023382055.1 Chloroflexota bacterium | reverse complement strand
CACCAAGATGAACAACAACTTCTGCTCCATGCTCTCCAGGACACTCCGTCGCCCGCCACCTGCGACGCGTTGGCGAGGTTGTCCCGTCAGTGTCTTGTCGCGAGCTTGCCGGCGTTGGTAAGCCGTCACAAAGGGTGGCAGCAACTCGTTGAATTCCTTGAGAGTCAAACCCGTGAGTGCCAGAAACTTGTGGCGATCCTTCTTCAGCACCGTGAACTCAAGCATTCCGGCAGTCTAATCGCTATTTCTTATAACGTCTAATGATTACCACTAATAAAATGCTGACTATTTTAGGCTTAGGCCCCGGCGACCCTCAATTACTCACCCGCGAGGCGTGGGACACACTCAGCGCAGCGTCCGAGGTGACCCTGCGCACGCGCAAGCACCCCACCATCCCCGGCCTGCCGGGCCATCTCATCCTGCACGACTTTGACGAATTGTACGAGCGCGGAGACGACTTCGCCGATGTCTACGCGCATATCACCGAAGCGATCATCGCGGCGGCGCAGCAGGGCGATGTCATCTATGCCGTGCCGGGACACCCGCTTGTCGGCGAAGCCACCGTGCACGCCATCCTGCGGCGCGCCCGCGCGTCGCACATCGAGACCCGTATCGTGGCGGGGCTCAGTTTCATCGAGCCTGTCATCCAGGCCATCGCAACCAGCCGGCGCCCCCACGCCGCTGCGCTGAAATCCGTCGACCCGCTGGATGGCCTGCAGGTCTGCGACGCGCTCGAACTGGCCGCGCTGCACCACCCGTCGATTAATCCCGATAAACCCGCGCTGGTCGCGCAGCTTTACTCGCGCGCCGTCGCCTCCGATGTCAAGCTGACGCTGATGAACCAGTATCCGCCGGAGTATAAGGTGTGGGTCGTTAGAGGAGGCGGGGAGCGGGGGAGCAGAGGAGCAGAGGAGAGTTGCAGCGCAACCCAACTGCATCTCCTCGATCACAGCGACAGCTTCGATCCGCTCACCTCGCTGTACATCCCGGCGCTGCCGGCCGTCGGCGGGTTCGAGGGGTTGCAGGAGACGGTGGCTTACCTGCGCGCGCCGAACGGCTGCCCGTGGGATCGCGAACAGACCCACGAGACGCTGCGCAAGGAATTGCTGGAAGAAGTCTACGAGGTGCTGGCGGCTATCGACGAAGGCGATCTGGTCGGCCTGCAGGAGGAACTGGGCGACGTTCTGCTCAATGTCATCATGCTGGTGCAGATCGCCAGCGAGGCCGAGCAGTTCCGCATGATCGACGTCATCGGCGAGATCGACGCCAAGCTGAAGCGCCGCCATCCGCATGTCTTTGGCGATGTGGTGGTCAACAGCGTCGGCGATGTGCTCACCAACTGGAACGTCATCAAACAACAGGAACACGACAACGGCGGCAAACCCGCGCGCGAGTCGGCCATCGACGGCATCCCGCCCGCGCTGCCCGCGCTGGCGCAGGCGCAGAAGCTGGCGCACAAAGCGGAGCGCGCCGGCTTCCGCTTCGACAATCACGAACAACGCCTGGCCAAGTCGCACGAGGAGCTGGACGAAGTGATAACCGCGCGCGACAACGAGCATCGCAAGGAAGAACTGGGCGACCTGCTGTTCACCATCGCCGACGTGGCCGATGGCTACCACATCGACATCGAGACGGCGCTGCGCGAGGCCAACCTGAAGTTCTCACGGCGTTTCCGCGCCATGGAAAACATCGTGCGCTCGCGCAACCTCGACATGGCGGCCATGAACGGCGCCGAACTGCAGGCGGTGTGGCAGGAAGTGAAGCAGGGCGAGTAAACCTACGCAGCGACCCTTGCGAAGGCTCCAAGCCTTCGCAAGGGTGCGCAGGCGGGTTGCTAGAAGATGCACAGGCGCTTGTCGCCGAACTCCACCACCTGGCCGTCCTTGCGCTTGACGTTCAGGTGAATGCGCATGGTGGCGCCGCCGGGGAAGTCCTTCACGTTGAAGGCATAGTAGCCGCCGTCGACGCGTTCGTTGATCGTCTTAGCCGCCTGTTTGGTGTAGCCGCAGTAGCCGCTGTTATCCTGCTCGAAGACGATCCAGATGCCGTCGACGCCCCAGATATCCCACGAGAACGACACCGGCACGTCGTGGCCGTTCTCGTAACGGTGGGCGCCGTCCTGATTGTCGTACCACGTCATCACTTTGGCGACGCAGAACGGGTAATGCGGGTCTTTGCCGAACCATTCCAGCATGCCGGCATCGCACGGTCTTTCGGTGGGTGTCGGGGTGGCCGAAGGCAGCGCGGGCGTGACCGTTACGGGTAAGCCGGTCGGCGGCGGCGGCACATTCACCACCGGCGCATCCGCTGCTGCTGTGTTTGCCTGCACCAGTTCCCCGAATACCCATCCCAGACCGCCTGGCGCGCTCGGATAGTCGATCTGCCACCACGTGCCGTCTGCACTCTTGCCGCGCACTGCGGCCGTCGCGCCCTTCGCCAGTTGGCCGACCAGATCGTAGGTAGTGCCCGGGCCGCTGCGGATATTGATGGCGTCGTTCACAATGGTCAGGCCGGGCCCAGTGAGCGTGGCTGTTGCCGTAAGGGCCACCAGCGTCGTACCGGGCGCTGCGGTCGCAACCGCATTGGTCAGCGGTATCGTGTTGCTCAGCGGGATGGCGGTTGGCGCAGCCGCCGTGGGAGCGGGATTAGTCGGCACAGGTTGCGCGGCAGCCGCGCCGGCCTGAGTCGGCGCAGGGGCAGCGCCGGAGCGCACGGCCTTGAAAATGACCGGATCGGATTTGGCGACGACGCTGGCCGACGGGCCGTACACGATGAGTTGCACCACGTGCAGACCCTCGCCACTGGGCGCCCACGGCACCTGCACGGGGAAACTCGGCATGCCTTTGGTCTTGTCGTCGGCGGTCAGGATCGCATAAGCCTGGCCGTCGATCTCCACGTCGACGCGCGTGATGTTGTCGCCGGTCACATTCCCCATGATGTACGTGCTGATGCCGATCGTCACCTCGGCGCTGGGTATGGGCGATGTGATCTGCACGCTGACCGGCTTCGCAGGGCTGGCAAGACCGCCGCAGCCGGCCACCAGGGATATAGCCGTCAGGATCGCGCAGAACCGCATCGCTTGTGTCAACCGGGTCGTCTTAGTTTCTCGCTCCATCATTCTCCTCGATTCATGCGTTGTCGTGATTGCGATGTGGCCGATTGATAGTCTAGCGTAAATCATGGAAGTCGAAAGCGAGCGCCCTATAATCAAGCGGTGAATTTTAACCGATAGATCACCCATGAAGCTAGCCGTACTCTCGGATATTCACTCGAACATCATCGCACTGCGCGAAGTGGCCGGGCATATCGACGCATGGAAACCCGACCAGGTTGTCGTCGCCGGCGACCTGGTTAACCGCGGGCCGCGCCCGTTGGAGTGCCTGCGCTTTGTGCAGGAAAAGCAGAAAACCTGCGGATGGCTGACCCTCATCGGCAATCACGAGGAATACGTCATCAAGAATGCCCACTTGAGGGTGATGGAAAACGATCCGCGCTTCGAGATTCACCGCAGTTCGTACTGGACTTATCAGAAACTGAACAACGATGTGTCGCCGCTGGAAGCTATGCCGTACAAGCTGAGCCTGAGCGCGCCCGACGGCGGCGAAATACGCCTGACACACGCGTCCATGCGCGGCACGCGCGTGGGCATCTACTGGCACACCCCAGATGAAGCGTATCCCGAATTGATCGGCAAACCCCAGCCGCCCGTCTTCTGCGTCGGACACACGCACATACCGCTGATCCGGCGCATCAACGGGACGCTGGTGGTGAATGCCGGCGCGACAGGTCTGCCTTTCGACGGCGACCGGCGCGCCAGTTACGCCCAGTTGACGTGGCGCGCCGGCCGCTGGGAGGCGAAAATCATCCGGCTGAATTACGCCCGGCAGCAGGCCGAACGCGATTTCGAGGACAGCGGTTTCCTGGACGAGGGCGGCCCGCTGGCGCGCCTGATGCTGGTGGAGTTGCGCACGGCCCACTCGCAGTTGTACCAGTGGACTGCGCGGTATGAGAAAGCCGTGCTGGCAGGCGGGATCAGCATGGAGCAATCGGTGCAGGAGTTCAGCGCATCGAACCGCGATTCGCGCCTGTATGCCATGGGGCGATTTATCAGCCGCCTGCCCATGCCTGCCAGGCGGTTTGTCGCGTCGCGGCTTGTCGCGCGCGCGAAAAAATAAACCGCGGCTGCTGCACGTTGTTACAGCAACCGCGCTCCTCCTGCCAACCAATCAGAACAGAAAACCCCTTACGCGCCCAACGCGATGAGGTCTTTCTTCACCGGCTCGGCCTCTTTATCAAGTTGCGCGGTGACGTCCTTCCACACCGTGGCGACATTTTCCTTACCGGTGATGATGCGCTCCAGACCTTTGCCGATAATCTGATCGCCGCCGGGGATGAACACGCGCGCCGCGTCCTGCGGTCTGGTCTTGGGCAACTGGTCCACCGCGGTCTTGGTCTGCGGGTAGGTCTGGAAGTACTTTATGTATGAGTCGCTGTTCGCGGTACTCTTGCGCACGGGCATGTAACCGGTGTTCTGCGACCAGAACGCGCCGCCCTCTTTGCCGGTGGCGTAGGCGATGAACTTCGCCGCTGCCTGCGCCTTCTCTGTAGATGTCCCCGTCAGGATTGACAAGCCCGCGCCGCCTGTGGGACATCCGAACTGCTTTTCCTCGGGCAGAAACGCAGTGCCGACTTTGAAGGCGGCGTCTTTGAGGATGCCCGTCAGGCCGCCCGTGGAAAGGATCGTGGCTGCCGTCAGGCCGGTGATGAAGTCTTTCTGGGCGTCTTTGGCGGTGACCGCCCAGCCGAATTTGTCCACCGTATCCTGATAAAACTGCGCAGATCGAATGGAGTCCGGCGCCAATAGCTCGATCTTGAAGTCCGGGGTGCTGTACTCGCCGCCGAACTGCCAGATCACGCCCTGGAAGATCCATGCGTTATAGGATGCTGCGCCGGTGTGCGCAAACGCCGCCGTTTTGATCGTAGCGCCATCCTTCTTCAGCAACTTCGGCGCCCACTCGTCGAACTCCGCCCACGTCTTCGGGCCGCGGTCGGGCAAGCCGGCGGCCTGGAACATATCGACGTTGTAGTAGAACAGCGGGGTACTGCGCGCGAAGGGAATCCAGTATTGCGCGCCCTTGCGTACGCCTTCGCTCCACAGCGATGGAACAAAGTCGGAGCCATCGATCCCGGCGCCAGCCGCCAGGTCGTTCAATGGCATGAGCACCTTGGCGCGGTAGAACTTAAACCACCACACGTCGGACAGCAGCGCCAGGTCGGGCGCAGTCTTTGCGGCCAGCGCAGCGGTCAGCTTCTGGGCGGTTTCCTCATAACTGCCCTGCACCTGGCGGTCCACCTTGACCGCGCTCTGCGCGGCGTGATACATGGTCACCATGTCGTCTTCGGTCTTGCCAAGCGTACCGTTGAACCCCCAGTAAGTAATTGCGGCGTCCGAGCCGCCGGCGGCGGGCGCGCTGGTGGGTTGCGGCGCGGATGTCGCCGCGGGCGCGGCCGGCGTACAGGCAGCTAATGCAGCCGCGCCAATGCCAAAGCCGATGCCTTTCAACAGATCACGTCGTGATACTTTCTTGTTCATGGTAAATTCTTCTCCTTATCTATGCCTAGAAACCAGGGGCTGGAGATTAGAGATTTGAGATTCCCGGGTGTCGCCTGATGCCTGATCTCCAATCTCCATTCTCTAATCTCCAATCCCTGTGCTTAACCCTTGACCGCGCCGGCGGCGATCCCGCTTACGAGAAACCGCTGCGCATATAGAAACACCAATATGACGGGCACGACCACGAAGAGCGTCGCCGCCATCACCACGCCCCATTCCGTGTTGCCCTCCTGATCGAGCAGCCACGAGATGCCTATCGGCAATGTGCGCATGTCCGACGTCGTGGTGACGATGAGCGGCCACAGGTAATCGTTCCATTTGGCGACGACCGACAGCAACCCGGCGGTGGCGACCGCCGGCGCGGCAACCGGCGCGACGATGGAAATCATGGCGCGCACATGGCCGGCGCCGTCGACCCTGGACGCATCGATCAGGTCGGGCGGCAGCGTGCGGAAGTACTGCCGCAGCAGGAACGTGCCGAACGCGATCGACGCGCCGGGCAGAACAATCCCTGCATAGGTGTTGACCAGCCGCCAGTTGGCGATGGTGAGATAGTTCGGCACGATCACCACTTCTTCGGGAACCATCAACGCCAGCAGCAGCAGCACGAAGACCCAGTCGCGCTTGGGGAAGCGCACGAACACGAGAGCATACGCAGTCGTGACCGCCATGGTGATTTCGCAGGCTGCGCCGAGGATCGTCGTGATGAAGCTGTTGATGTAATAACGCCCGAACGGCGCGCCATTCCAGGCATTGGCGAAGTTGTCCAGCATCAGATGCGATGGCAGCCACTGCGGGCTGGCATTGAAAATCTCGCGATTAGTCTTCAGCGCGCCCGTAACCAGCCAGAAGACCGGGATGCCGATGATCAGTACCGCAACAATGACGGCGGAATAGCCCAGAATCTTCGACAGCGCGGCTTCAGCGCGTATGCTGGGCGCCGGCGCCGGCTGCGCAATCAGTTGTGCGTCCCTCTCCATCAGCGCATTCATGCGTAATTCACCTGCCGATCCAGATAACGCAGTTGCAGCAGCGTTACGACGAACATCAGAACAAACAGGATCATCCCGATCACGCCGGCGCGCCCGATCGAGAAGTTAATGAAGCCGAGTTCGTACAGGTGGTAGATCAGCGTGTTGGTCGAATTGATCGGGCCGCCCTTGGTCATGATGTTGATGATGTCGAAAGATTGAAACGACGACAGGATGCTGGTCAACACCAGGAAGAACATGACCGGCGACAAGCCGGGCAGCGTGACGTGGCGGAAACGCATCCACGCGCCTGCGCCGTCTACGCGCGCCGCTTCGTACAGGTCGCCGGGGATGGCCTGCAGGCCGGCGATGTAGATCACAGTGGCATAACCGAGATACTTCCACACATACACGATGACGATAGCCGGCATCGACCAGTTGGGATCGGTCAGCCAGTTGGGCGACTGGATACCGAGCGGATGCAGCACGGCGTAAATCAGCCCGAAGCGTGGGTCAAAGATGTAAATCCACACGATGGCAATCGCCGCGCCGGAGAGAATGTGTGGGGAAAACAAGATGCTGCGCGCCGCGTTGCGGCCGCGCAGCTTCTGGTTCAACAGCAGCCCGCCGCCCAGACCCAGCGCCAGCACGAGTGTGACCGAGGCGGCAGTGAACACGATGGTGTTGAGAAAGATGCGGCTGAACTGCGAGTCGGTGAAGACATCGATGTAATTCTGCAACCCCACCCAGGCCTTATCCGATGAGATCATGTTCCAGTCGTTGAATGACAGGATGAGATTGTTGACCATCGGCGCATAGGTGAAGATGGCGAACAGCGCCACATTCGGCCCGGCAAAGGCCAGGAAGATCAGCCACTCGCGCCAGTCGCGCCGAATGCGCCCGGCGATTGACGCGGAGAAATCGTGCTTCGTAAGCTGCATCCCGGCGAGTCTATGCGAGGAGTGTTAAGACGAGTTAAAGGCCTTATTAAGCCGTATTAAGCCGCGTTTGGGCTGGGCGGGTTAAAATCACATCAGCCATGCGATCCGAAATTTCCGTCACCGTCGATATCGTCATCTTCACGCTGCGCGAGAGCGACTTGCAGGTGCTGCTGGTCAAGCGCAAGCATGCGCCATTCGAGGGACGCTGGGCCATTCCAGGCGGCTATGTCAACGCCGACGAATCGCTGGAAGACGCCGCCGCGCGCGAACTGTTCGAGGAGACGCACGTGGAAGACGTTCACATCGAACAGCTATACACCTTCGGCGAACCCAAACGCGACCCGCGCGGGCGCGTGATCACCGTGGCCTACTTCGCGCTGGTGCCGGCGCCCCTTGCTGTGGAAGCCGGCGACGACGCGGCGGACGCGCAGTGGAAGTCGGTCTATCGCCTGCCGGTGATGGCTTTCGACCACAACCAGATCCTCGACTACGCGCTCAAGCGACTGCGCTACAAACTGGAGTATTCCGCCGTAGGCTTTCAACTGCTGACGCCCGAATTCACCTTGAGCGACCTGCAGCAGGCTTACGAGATCGTGCTGGGCGAGCAGTTGGACAAGCGCAATTTCCGCCGGCGCATCCTGCAGGCCGCGGTGATCGAGCCGACCGGCGCCCATCGCGCGCACGAAGGCCGCCCGGCCCGGCTGTATCGCTTCCGCGAGGACGCCGTGGCCGAGGTCAAGGCAAGACGGTTGTTTCCGTAGGAGCGAATAAACCTCACAGGTTTCAAAAACCTGTGAGGTTTTCTGCGCCTTAAGACCTGTCGGGTTTGTTTGATCGAACCGTGACCCGCGCAAGCCCAAACCCGACAGGTCCGGGCGCACCAAACCGTGGCCGGGGTCAAGGCAAGACGGCTGTTTCCGTAAGGCAGGACAGCAAGTAAACAAACCTCACAGGTTTCAAAAACCTGTGAGGTTTCAGCAAAGGCCTCGGCGCCGTGGTAGGGGCGAAGCATTGCCGCGCGGCTCCAGCGGGTTGCGATTCGCCGGCCATGCTTCGCCCCTACGGAACCTCGCACCGTCAACCGTGCCTGTGGTTCGAAACCACAGGCTGACAAAACCGTTGTTGTAAGATAATGCCAGAGGAGGGATAAATGGACACACCCATTGTGAATGAAGTGGTGGAACAAATGAAAGATCTACCTTACGAGTTGCAGCGGCGGGTGCTTGAATTTACGCGCGCTCTGGTTCTGTCTACACCCCACGGCGTACCTGGCCGGCATCTGCTGCGCTTTGCCGGGTCAATACCGCCTGCCGACGTCAACGTGATGCGTGACACGATTGAACAGGGGTGCGAGCGGGTAGACGCGAATGAGTGGTAGATTCCTGCTTGACACCAATATACTGATCGCTCTCTTTGCGGACGACGCACAAGTCAAGAATAACCTCGCGACAACGGATGAAGTCTATCTTTCGAGTATCGCCGTGGGCGAGTTGTTTTACGGCGCCCATAAATCAGCAAGGGGCGTCCATCACCGGAAAACGATATCTGGATCGCTGCGACCGCATTCCAGTATGGTCTGACGTTAGCGACGCGGGATGGTCATTTCGCCGTTATCGAGCAACTGATGACGAGTCTCTGGTAAACGCACCCGCGCATGCGATTTGCCGCCGAATCATAGTCTGGCGGGCGTGAATAAACCTCACGGGTTTTTGAAACCCGTGAGGTTTCAGCGAAGGCCTCGGCGCCGTGGTAGGGGCGAAGCATTGCCTTATAAGCACTGGTTTGCCAATACCCATTGGCAATGCTTCTCCCCTACGGAACCGCGCACACCGTCAGCCGTGCCTGTGGTTCGAAACCACAGGCTGGCACACGCTGCGCGCAAACGCGCCCAGGCGCGTTAACCGGCCTTGGCCGGTTTCGTCCGTGCCAGACGCCGGATTTATCCGGTGGCGCATCGTGCTGGGCGAGCAGTTGGACAAGCGCAATTTCCGCCGGCGCATCCTGCAGGCCGCAGTGATCGAGCCGACCGGCGCCCACCGCTCGCACGAAGGCTGCCCGGCCCGGCTATACCGCTTCCGCGAGGACGCCGTCGCCGAGGTCAAGGCAAGACGGCTGTTCCCGTAAGGTCCGTGCACCTTGGTAGGGACGAAGCATTGCCATCGAATCGCAACCTGCTGGAGCCGCGCGGCAATGCTTCGCCCTTACGGTTCATCACTATTTACAAGCTGATGCACCGTATATAGTTGAACTCCCTCGTCTCTGGCGCGCCTTTCTAAAGCAGGCGTAAATCCGGATCTGGCAAACAACGCATACTGCACCTTCTGTATCTCGCCATTGCGCAACAACACTTGCACCTTGCGTTTTAGATCCGTTAGAACGTCAATCCCCACCGGATTGACCGACCATTTACACTCGCCTGCCAGAATCGCCTTTTCAGACCGGCTGATCGCCAATACATCGATTTCGGCAGACCGGTCCCACCAACCCCCGATCCGCTCTGGAAGAAACGACAATCGACCCTTCTGCGCCAGTCTGGCGATATACGAACGGGCTGCTTCCTCAAAAGGTGCGGCGACAAAGTGATCCAGGTCCGGCTTGATGCGCTGTTCCAGAATTGCGTCAGCCAGCCCCAGGTCAAGGCCCGCCTGATTCGGGTGGATATAGCGGAACCAGAACCGCAGAAAATGATCATCGATCTGGTACAGCCCTTTCTTGCTCTTTTCAGGCTGACTTTCCGTCGCCGGCACATAGCGGGTGACCAGATGCAGCTGTTGGAGAATATCAAGATAGCGCGCCACGGAAGTCGCCTCGCCGACGCCCGAAGCCAATGTGATTTCATTCAGGCGCGTGCGTCCCTGCGCAATAGCGCGCAGAATTGAAAAGTAGTTGCGCGGCTCGCGCAATTCCTCCATCAGCAGCAGACGCGGTTCATTAAACAGCGCGCCGGTTTGAGCATCCAGGATGTGCCGGCGAACGTTGGCAACAACATTCTGGCGGTCGTCGAAAGTTTGCAGGTAATATGGCATGCCGCCCAGGACTGCCCAGGACATGAACCCGGCTTCAGCGTTGTAACGCGGGAAGAACAACGCAGAGGATGGCAAATCCAGCGGGCGGAGTAACACGCTGGCTGTACGTCTGCCGTACAGTGGAGACCGGTGACCCAGCACTTCCGACTCCATCATGCCGATATAGGAGCCGCATAACACCAGCATGAGTCGGGTATTCTTGAACACAGCATCCCATGCTTTTTGTACGATGGAGGGAATAGCCTTGTTGCCGCTGATCAGGTAGGGAAACTCATCCAATACGACGACGGGGCGCGCGGCGCCCGGCAGCTCTATACCGGCCAACGCGTTGAACGCGGCTTCCCATGTAGGGAACGTGAAGCCATCAGGCGCTGCCGGATGGTCGAATCCGTAGATTAACTGCGAAAAGTTGGCCAACTGCTCGCTGTCTGTACTGAGTGTAGCAATGAAGAATATGTGCGGCTTGCCGATGCAAAAGGCGCGCAATAGATCAGTTTTACCGACGCGCCGGCGACCATATAAAACAAATAACTCGGCGTGGTCGGAACGATACAGGCGCTCCAACTGTTCCAGTTCTACTTGCCGGTCGATAAACATGATTCACCACATTTCGCAACATTCTGCAGAAGACTTGATTACAAATACTAATCCAGATTATTATAATCGTGATTCGTGTTGCGTGTGATAGGGGCGAAGCATTGCCGGCGAATCGCAACCTGCTGGAGCCGCGCGGCAATGCTTCGCTCCTACGGCGCCGCGCACACCG
>JAMCQN010000143.1 GCA_023382055.1 Chloroflexota bacterium | reverse complement strand
TCCTCATCGTCCCACGGATACTCACCGCGGAGATCGCCGAGAACGCAGAGAGGTTATCTCCATCGTGATATTTCTCCGTGTTCTCCGCGCACTCAGCGGTGCATCCTCATCGTCCCACGGATACTCACCGCGGAGATCGCCGAGAACGCAGAGAAGTTATCTCCATCGTAATATCCTCTGCGGCCTCCGCGGTCTCAGCGGTGCATCTCCGCGTGAGTATACTATTTATGGAACACCTTCGGCGATAGCGGCGTCTTAACAGATAAGGAGGAAACTGGCGTGTCCCGGCGAATGCGCGCTTCCCTGGCGGTCATCGGTGCAGTCATTGTGCTGGTATCGCTGTTGATGCTTGCCTACGCCGCCTGGCCGGGCGGCGCGACACGCGAGCAATACCGCTTGTCGCCGACCGTGTTTGTGCAACCCCAGTGATATCGCCATGAACATCCGGCGGGGATCGCTCCTGTTTTGCGCACTGGCAGTCGTTGCCGCTACTGTGCTCGGCGCATGCGCCGGTGCGCCGCCGCAGCGTCTCGAGACGACATCAGCCCCGGCAGCCACCTCGGCTCCGGCAGCGACGAGTGCGCCGGCGCCAACCGCAGCCCCCGCAGCAGCAGTTGAATCGACTACGGCTGCGCCGGCTCCCACTTCGGCGCCTGCGGCGACCAGCGCTCCCGCCGCGTCCGAGGCCGGCCAAGCCATGACCGCAACCGCCGGCAGGGCGCCCGCCACCCCAACCGCGCTGCCGACCGAAAAAAGCCTGGCCACCAGCATTCCTCAGCCGAGCGGCACTGCCTTACCGACTCGCGCGCCGGCGCCGACCGAGAGCCGTCTGGTCGAGTTGGAGTGGCCCGAGCACATGCGGCTGGGCGATTCCGATATCGTGCGGATCGCGTTGATCCCGTCGCAGGAGGGTTATGCCGTCAGCGCCGAGTTCGCCGAACACCAGATGGTCACCTCCACGGTTCAGGTGCGGCGCCCCGGCGGTTACGACCTGTCGGCGGTGGGGCGGCTGGATGGCGTTGGGTTTGACCTGTCGCCGCAGGGCGACCAGGTGCACGACCTGCCCGTCGGCGAGACCGTCACCTGGCGCTGGACGCTCATCCCGCGCGCCGCCGGCCAGCATCGGCTGGCGGTAAGCCTGACGCTGCGTTGGACGCCGGTATCGGGTGCTGCGCGTGCTACGCACGAGTCGCTGATATTTTCCAAAGGTTTGAACGTCGATGTCACATCGCTGCTCGGCATGACAACGGCGCAGGCTGCGACGGCCGGAGTGATGGGGCTGATGCTGGGCGGCGGTTTCGGCGCGGCGGCGCTGGCGTCGCGCCGGCGGCCCCTGCGCGCGGCGCTGCAGGCGCAATTCCCAAACGAGCGTCTCGTGATCGAACCGCGCCCCGGATTGCGGATCAAGCCGGAGGAAGGAACGCTGCTTCAGACGCTATTCCGTCATTACGCGCGGCTGGTGGTGGAGAGCGAATTCCTCTCCGGTTACTCGGGCGCCCGCACGTTGCTGGCGCTGCCCATTCATGCGGATGGCCGTTCCGACGCCTATACCATCGCCAAGATCGGCGATCACGAATCGATCCAGCGCGAGTTCGAGAATTACGAGAGGTTTGTCAAAGACACCCTCCCGCCGATCACGGCGCGCATCCAGGAAGCGCCGGTAACGCTATCCCCGCGTTTCACCCGCCGGCAGGCGCCGGATGATCGCCGCGTAGGAAATGGCGCAACCCGCGCGGTCCTGCGGTATACATTCATCGGCGAGCCGGGGCGCAACCCGATCAGCCTGCGGGAGGCTCTGCTGTCAAACCCCGACCCGGCGCTGTTAAGAAAGCTCTTCACAACGTTCGGCCCGAACTGGTGGATGCAGCGCCGCCCCTATGCGTTCCGTCTGGCGCAGGAATACGACCGCGCCCTGCCGGCGCATTTTGTGATCGAGCCGGCCAGCGGCAAGGGTAAGCTGCTGGATGCGCAGGCCGAGGAAGGTGGCGCAACGTGGCAAACTGTCGCGCAACTCGGCGACCTGGTTGCCTTGCGCGGGTTCAACCGCATTGAAACCCGCATGGATGGCAAGAGCCTGTCGCTGGCCGGCGAGGCTGCCCCGGGGCGGCCGGCGCTGCGGGTGCGCTGGTTGAGCACCGAACCGCCCAATGGCGCGACCGGGCGCGTGGTGAGCGACCGCGCGACGCTCCTGGGCGAGTACGTTGCGGGATTCGATCGCTGCGGCTTGCCCGATCCGTTGCCCCGGCTGCAGGGCTGGTTGGACGAAAGCGTGCGCGGTTCGCAGTCCACCATCCACGGCGACCTGAACCTGGAGAACATCCTGGTCGGGCCGGGCGGATTTGTCTGGCTGATCGACTTTGCGCAGACGCGCGACGGCCACGTATTGTATGACTTTGCGCATCTGGAGGCCGAGGTGATCGCGCACATCATCGCTCGGGGGGTCGCGACGCCGGTCGATTATCTCAATCTGCTGCGCGCAAACAGCCATCCGCTGTTGATCGCGCTGCATGATATCGCCGCGAGTTGCCTGGCCAATCCCGCGCAACCGCGCGAGTACACCCTGGCGCTATGCCTGGCCTGCGTGGGCGCTTTGAAGTTCAACAACCTGGCGCCTTCCACAAAGCAACTGCTCTACCTCACGGCCGCACACCTGGGGCAGACGCTGTAGAACCCCGGCGAAACGGGCTGCCCCGCCGATCTGTCAACGCGCTGTCAACCCATTATCAAGACGCGCGGGCGCTCTCCCCCTACAGTCATATCGGGCGCGGCGGCATTACGCCGCCACATGCCTCAACACCGTTCTCAGCAAAGAGGGAGGTAGTCATGCTAAGCAAAACCTGGTTCGCATGTCTGGCCGTGTGCGGCTTTCTGGCGCTTGCAGCCTGCAGCAGCGCGAGCCCCAGTCAGATTGCGTCGTATCCTCGCAGCACACCTGTGGAACCGACATCCATCGCGCGTGAACCGTATCCCCGCGGCGAAGTCATCCCCTACGACGCCGATATCGAACTGGCTGTCGGCAATGTCGATGTCGCTGCGGAGCGAGCTACCGAACTGGCTTACCAATATGGCGGTTATCCGGCCGGTTCGCAGTCTTGGTTCCAGGACGGACAAAAGCATATCCAGTTGGAACTCTCCGTGCCGGCTTATCGGTTCGACAGCCTGCGGCGCGATTTACTCGATCTCGGGACGTTAATCGCAGACCGCGTATCGAATGAAGTCGCCAGCCCCGGAGATGCGCGAGGGCGCATGACCCATGTCACCGTGCACCTGCGCCCGGCTGTGATCGCATTCCCGTTTGACGCCGGCTGGAATCCCGCCCAAACCTTCGCGAGCGCCTTCGGCGTCGTGGCATCCATTTTCCGCGTCCTGGCGGATATCGCCATCTGGCTAGTTGTCGTGATCGGCCCGTTTGCACTGATCGGGCTGGTCGTGTGGGTCGTCGTGCGCCAGCTCCGCAGGCCGGGTTAAGGGTGCGCGATAGCGGAGTGTCAACCCTTTATCACTGCGATATCAAGCCGACCCTGTTGACTTTACCTACACTGGAATTGCTGAGTTCAAAAGAGGAGGATTGCCATGAAACCGACAAATATCATCTCGATAATCCCGTTGTTTGCCATGTTATTAGCAGGTTGTAGCGCGGCTGCCCCGACAGGCGCCCCGCAGGCAAATCAGAGAACCGATCAGGCCTACCCCAGTGCGCCGACAGCCGCCCCCGCCGCAACCAGTTGGATGAAGGCGGCTGCCACCGCAGCGCCCGCTGCCATCGCCACCGCACCCGCCCAGGCTGAATCCGCTCGCGTGGCGCCGGTTCCCACATCCGTCGGCAGTGGGAGTCGGGAAGCGCCGCTGGAATATCCGCCTACCGCCACGCCGCCCGGCGACAGCACCTTCAAGGACTACGGCGTCAACCCGTTCGTCGATACCTCGCGCGATCACCTGTCCACCTTCGGGCTGGATGTGGACACCGCATCGTACGCCATGACGCGCCGCTTCCTGTCGGAGGGCAACCTGCCGCCGATGGAGGCCGTGCGGGCGGAGGAGTTCATCAACTACTTCAAGCAGGACTACCCGAAACCGGCCAATGTGGCTTTCGGCATATACGCCGATGGCGCGCCCTCGCCATTCCACCGCGACGGCAGCGTCCTGGTGCGCTTCGGCGTGCAGGGCTACGACGTGCCCGACAGCCAGCGCAAACCCGCCATGCTCACCTTCATCATCGACGTATCCGGGTCCATGGCCGATGACAACAAGCTGGAGATGGTCAAGGACTCGCTGCGCATGCTGGTCGAGCGCCTGCGCCGCACCGACCAGGTCGCCATCGCTGCCTTTACGACCAAAGCCTGGGTCGTGCTGGATCCTACCAGCGGGGCCGATAAGCGCGCCATTCTGGATGCGATTGACACGCTCAGGCCGATGAACACCACCAATGTGGACGCCGGGCTGCGCGTGGGTTATGAGCTGGCTGACCGGATGTTCAGCGAGGGCGCGATCAACCGGGTGATCCTTTGCTCCGACGGCGTAGCCAACACCGGCTCGACGGATGTCAACACGCTGATCGACTTCGTGCGCGGATACGGCGAGCGCCATATCATGCTCACCACGGTGGGCGTGGGTATGGGCACCTACAACGACGTGCTGCTGGAGCAATTGGCAGACAAGGGCAATGGTTTCTATGCCTATGTGGACACACAGGAGGAAGCGCGCAAGCTGTTCCTGGAACGGCTGACCGGCGCCTTGCAGACCATCGGCATCGACGCCAAGGTGCAGGTGGATTTCAACGCCGACGTGGTGGCGCGCTATCGCCTCATCGGTTATGAGAATCGCGCCATCGCAGACCAGGACTTCCGCAACAATAACGTGGCAGCCGGCCAGATCGGCGCAGGTCACACCGCCACTGCGCTGTACGCGGTGCAGTTGAAGCCGAATGCGCAGGGGCGCATCGCCACCGTGCAGTTGCGCTGGCAGGACCCCGACTCGCTCCAGATCAGGGAAATCAACGGCAACTTCAACACGTTTGATCTGGCGGCACGATTCGAGGATGCCTCGCCGCGCTACCAGATGTCGGCCACAGTCGCACAGTTTGCCGAAATCCTGCGGCAGAGCCCTTATGCCGGCAGCGTCGGGCTGGGGCAGTTGCAGAGTTACGCCGATCGTGTGGCGCGAGCCCTGCCCGATGACCCGGACGTGCAGGAGTTTGCGCAACTCGTGGCATGGGCGGGCGAGATCGGCCGCTGATTGTCACTGCAGATAAGCCTATCCTCCGAGATGTCTGACTTCGCGCAGAAGTCAGACATCTGAGCGTCAATCGCCCGGGTAGCTTTTGCACCTGCTGCGCGTCCCCGTCCTCGGGGACGCGCATGTAAGCCGTTCTGTCGCCCAGGCAACGCCGGTTATTCGTCGGCCACACGCACACCAGTCCCATCGCCAACTGAGTATGATGAGGCAGCGCGATGTCTCAACCGTCTGATCGACCGCAACACAAGGTGTCTCGGCGACGTTTCCTGCGCCTGGCTGCCGCCGGTGGCGTCGCTGTAGCTGTGCCGGGGGTGCTGGGTGCGTATGGCCTTGTATTTGAACCCCATCGCCTCACCGTGGAACGCATCGATATTCGCTCGCGCCGCATTCCGCCTGCGCTGGATGGCCTGACAGTGGGTGTGCTGAGCGACTTTCACCGCAGCACGTGGATCTCACAGGCTTACATAGCGCAAGCGGCACAACAATTGATGAGCATGCGGCCAGACGTGGTGACGCTCACCGGCGATTTCGTCATGTCGCAATGGCTGGCCGAATCAGCCGGAGCAGCCTTGCGAGATGTCGCTGCGGCTCCGTTGGGCGCATTTGCGGTTTTAGGGAATCATGATCACTGGAATGACGCGGCTGCCGTGACGCGCGGGCTGGAAACGGGATTCGCCGGGGCGGGCATTCAAATCCTGTTCAATGAGCGCCGTATACTGAGCGTTCGCGGCACGCCGTTGCACGTGGTTGGCGTGGACGATGTGTGGGAGCAAAAGGCTGACCTGTCAACGGCGCTGCGCGGATTGCCGCGCGACGCCCCGGCCATCCTGCTGGCGCATGAACCGGACTTTGCGGATCGGGCTGCAGCCGCGCACCCGTTCATACTGCAGGTGTCCGGGCATAGCCACGGCGGGCAGGTGAGGTTGCCGTTAGTGGGTGCGCTGCGCCTGCCCTGGCTGGGATCCAAATACCCCATCGGCCTCCAGCGTGTGCAGGACAGCGCCATGCTGGTCTATACCACGCGGGGCATCGGCATGGTCCAGCCGGCGGTGCGCTTCGGATGCCCGCCAGAAGTAACGATGCTGAAGCTGCGATCGGCATGACAGGATAAGGTTGGCTTGTTCGAGCCTGCCTGTAAGCCGGATTCTGTCGTAGGCCCTTGCGGGCCCGGGGCGATCATCTCTCTCGATCCACACATTGCTGTGGGACTCCAGCCGCCTACCTGCGCATCAGCGGGCCGCCTCATCTGCGCGTTTTGGCGTTGCTCCCGGTGGGGTTTGCCGAGCCGCCGCATCGCTGCGGCGCTGGTGAGCTCTTACCTCGCCATTTCACCGTTGCCCGTTGCCGGGCTGTGTCTTTCTGTTGCACTTTCCGTCACATCGCTGTGCCTGGCCGTTAGCCAGCACCGTGCCCTGGGGAGTCCGGACTTTCCTCAGGCGATCACGGCACAGCCGTTTTCGCCTGCAACCGCCCGGCAGACTCGAACAGTACATTTATACACCGTTAATGTCGCAATTGAAATACGCAAGGGAACTGATACTCAATCATGAACTTAAGATTAGAATAAAGCCGAGTCGCGTATTTGTGCCCACCGTAAAGAGGGGTAAGTCATGACAGATCGTACGACACGGACAATACAAATAGTTCTCCCTGGCGGTCGAACCAGCCCTGAAAGCCTGGCTGACATAATCGATACGATATTCGGCAAGGGAGTCGAGCGGGGCGAGCGCATTGACTCGGTCAGGGCTTACATGGGATCGATGGCCGAGACGATGACCATTGATGTCGTTCTCAGCGCGCCCGTGAATACAGGGAGTCCGTTTGACCATGACAGCGTCGATGATCGCAGAAGGTAACCTTGAGGATACGGGGGATAAGAGAGTAATGAGCAGCAACATCCAGTCGTCGAGCCTGCTGGACAAAACCAGAGCGGCGTTGAAGCGCTGGTTTACCGGCAACAGAGAAGAGCTCGAGTCGCTTCGCAACGCCAACCACAGCCTGACACAGGACTTTGACGCCATCATAGAGGCATGGGCGCTCGCCCTGGAGATGAGCAAGCAAGTTGGTGAAGGCCACATACGGCGCGTCACGGATATGACCGTGGAAATGGCGCGCAGGATGGGGCTCACGGAAGGGCATATCGTGCATGTGCGGCGCGGCGCGCTGCTGCACGATATCGGCGAGATGAACGTGCCGGATGCCATCCTGTTGAAGGTCGACTCGCTCCTGCCCGCTGAGCGCGCCATCCTGCGCAAGCACCCGGCGTATGCCTACGAGATGCTATCTTCCATTGAGTCGCTCCGCCCGGCCCTCGATATTCCCTATTGCCATCACGAGAACTGGGATGGCAAGGGTTATCCGCGCGGCCTGAAGGGCGAGGAAATTCCGCTCTCCGCGCGTATCTTCGCCGTGGTGGATACCTATGATGCCGTGCGCATCGATCGGCCATATCGTAAGGCGTGGTCTACCCAGCAGACATGGGATTACCTCGCTCAACAAGCAGGCGTGTTATTCGATCCTGCCGTGGTGAGTGTGTTCATCGAGACCTATAAGAAGTCATAATGACTGATGATTCGCAGCGCGGGGTGTTAGAATAGTGCGTTTGCAATTTCTGTGGCTGCGTTGCGGGTAATTGCACTGACGGCGCCGCGCGCAATCCCACCTATACGGATATATTACGTCAGACGAGCGAATAGGAGAAAGTCAGATATGTCGGAAGCACATGGCAACAGCAATGGGATCATGGATATCAGTATTATCGGCGCAGGACCGGCGGGATTGTTCGGCGCCTTTTACGCGGGGCTGCGTGAACTAAAGGTAGAGGTCATCGACGCGCTCGATGAGCCGGGCGGGCAGCTCGCCGCGCTTTATCCCGAGAAGTACATCTATGACGTGCCGGGATACCCCAAAGTTCTCTCGCGCGATCTTGTGAAGCATCTGGTCGAACAGACGATGATGTGGAAGCCGCAGATGCATCTGGGCGAGCGCGTGCAGAAACTCAACCGCAATGAGGATGGCACGATCACGCTGGGGACGGATAAAGGCGAGCATCATGCGCGCTCAGTGCTCATCTGCGGCGGCGTTGGCGCGTTCACACCCAAGAAGTTGCCCAATCCCGAGTTTACGCAATACGAAAACAACGGCCTGTTTTACTCGGTCAAGGAGAAGTCCATATTCCGCGGCAAGAATCTGCTGGTGGTGGGCGGCGGCGACTCGGCAGTGGACTGGGCGCTGAACCTGGAAGATTATGCCAAGCACGTCACGTTGATTCATCGCCGCGATGGGTTCCGCGCTCTGCAGAAGTCGGTCACGGAACTGATGAACTCCGACGTGGAAGTCAAAGTCTTTTACGAACTGAAGACCATCGGCGGCAATGGCAAAGTGCAGTCTGCCACGATCTTCGACAACCGCACCAAACAGGAGACGGTCATCCCTGTGGACGCAGTAATCCTCACGCTGGGCTTTAACGTGGACCTGGGCCCGATCAAGGACTGGGGTCTGGAAATGCTGGGTACGCGTTACATCAAAGTCAACCGCCGCCAGGAAACGAATATCCCGGGCGTCTACGCAGCCGGCGATATCAGCGCCGAAGAGGGCATTGAGCCATTGAACCTGATCGCCACTGGTTTCGCGCAGGCGTGTGTGGCGGTGAACTTTATGTACCAGCACCTGAATCCCGGCGCCAAGGCCTTCCCCGGCCACTCGTCGGAGAAGAAGCTTTAAGGCAGAAAAACAGACTCCCGGAATCTGGCTGAGCGAAGCTCAGCTTGAGATTCCGGGAGTCTGCAAAAGCTCCGAGTTCCCAGGCCGAACTGTTCGGCCTGGGAACTCGGAGCTTTCCGGTTGACCTAATCGACGATCTTCAGGTGCAGTTCCTTCAACTGCACATCATAAACCGGCGAGGGCGCGCCGGCCATCACATCGGCAGCCTGCTGGTTCTTCGGGAAGGCAATGACCTCGCGGATGTTGGGCTCATCGCAGTACAGCATGGTCAGGCGATCGATGCCGGGCGCGATGCCGCCATGCGGGGGCGCGCCGTATTCAAACGCCTCAAGCAGATGGCCGAACTTCCTGCGCGCATCCTCCATCTCCAGCCCGATCAGGCGCATGATGATTTCCTGGATGTCGCGGCGGTGAATTCTGATGCTGCCGCCGCCGACCTCGTAGCCGTTGCAGGCCAGGTCGTACTGTTTGCTCAGCACGCCGCCCGGATTGCTCTCCAGCGTGGGGATGTACTCGTCCTTCGGCGCGGTGAACATGTGGTGCGAAGGATCCCAGCGTTTCTCCTCTTCGTTCCATTCAAACAGCGGGAAGTCGATCACCCAGCAGAAAGCCATGACGTTGTCGTCGGCCAGCTTCAGACGATGACCCATCTCGAGGCGCAATTCGGCCAGCGTTTCGTTCGCCACCTTGGCGCTATCGGCCACGAACAGCAGCAGGTCGCCAGGCTTGGAATTCGCAGCGGCCAGGATAGCGGCTTTCTCGGCGTCGCCCAACTTGGCGGCGGCGCCCTGGCTGCGGATGCCCTGGGCATCGTGCACCATCGTTACCAGCCCCTTGGCTCCCTTGCGTTTGGCCAGGTCGGTCAGTTCGTCAATCTGTTTGCGCGTGTAAGACCCGCAGCCGGGCGCGGCGAAGCCTTTCACCACCGGCGCACCGGCGAACACCTGGAACTGCGAATCGCGCGTGGCGGCTGTGACGTTGAACAACTCCAACCCGAAGCGGATATCGGGCTTGTCGATGCCGTATTTCTCCATCGCCTCGGCGTATGAGAAGCGCGGGAATGGCTTGGCGATCAGCTTCTTGCTGGTGTGTTTCTCAGTGAATTCGGTGAGCAGCCCCTCGATCAGTTGCAGCACGTCGTCGCGGTCGACGAAGCTCATCTCCATATCGAGCTGGGTAAATTCGGGCTGGCGGTCGGCGCGTTGATCCTCATCGCGGAAGCAGCGCGCGATCTGGAAGTAGCGCTCAATGCCGGCCACCTGCAGCAACTGCTTGAGCTGTTGCGGGCTTTGCGGCAGCGCGTAGAAGGCGCCCGGGTAAATCCGGCTGGGCACCAGGTAGTCGCGCGCGCCCTCGGGGGTGGTCTTGAACAGGATGGGCGTCTCGATCTCCAGGAAGCCCCGCGCATCCAGATAATCGCGGATGAATTTGATGAAGCGGTGGCGGGTGATCAGGTTCTTCTGCATGCGCTCGCGCCGCAGGTCCAGGTAGCGGTAGCGCAGGCGGATGTTTTCATCCACATCGCGGCCGTCGCTGTCGATCAGGAACGGGGTGGTCCTGGCCGGGTTCAGCACGACGATGCGGGTCGCCCCGACTTCGATCTCTCCGGTCTCCATTTTGGGGTTGCGCATGTTGGGCGGGCGCAATTCCACCACGCCCTCGATCTGCGCCACATACTCGCTGCGCAGCGACTCAGCTACTTTGAAAACATCCTCCGCGGCGTCGGGCGTGCCGGAGCGGATTACCACCTGCGTGATGCCGAAGCGGTCACGCAGGTCGATGAAGATCACGCCGCCGTGATCGCGTCGCCGGTGCACCCACCCGGCCAGTTTCACGATTTTGCGATCGTCCGTCGCACGCAACTCACCGCATGTTTGTGTTTTGAACATCTCCCTTGCTCCTCATCCAACAAAGAAAGAGCCGCCCGTTTGATTGGGCGGCTCTTAGTGTCTACGCTGATAATTTTGACCGGAACGCGCGACAGACTAAGCGACGCCCTACATTGCGTCGTTATCGTCGTCGCGATAATTGATCGTCCGGGACTGCGACTCCATTTTCTGTGCATTAATGATACACGATTCGGCAAAAACAGTAAGTCCAGGGCAAAAGTGTCATTGACGCGGAAAAGCACTTGACAAGGGAGGGGGAATCGGTAGAATACAACGCGCTGACCCGAACGAAGGGGAAGCGAAGCGGACGGTGAACAGAAATGAGAGCCGTCCGGATCACCAGATAGAGCATCGCGGGCGCAAGAACGACCAGAGCAGGCAGCTCCCCACCAGAAAAAGACAAAGCTGTGGATGAAAAGTCCGTGGCTGTGGATAAGCAGCAATTCTAAATATGGCTCGGTGAACTGTGGTAATGTCTCGCCCATGATGAGAATGGAGCGAGAGTTATGGCTGAGCCGTTGACGTTCAACCAAGTGCTGGGCATACTGAATGCCACCTTCCGCC
>JAMCQN010000138.1 GCA_023382055.1 Chloroflexota bacterium | reverse complement strand
GAGATGATCTGCACCGCCGCGGCCCGCTTCGACCTCGCCCGCTTCGGCTGGGAACTGATGCGCCCAAGCCCGCGCCAGGCCGACCTGATGATCGTGTCCGGCACGGTGACCAAGAAGATGGTGCCGCAGATCGTGCGCCTGTACAACCAGATGCCGCAACCGCGCTACGTGATTTCGATGGGCGCCTGCGCCACCGGCGGCGGCCCGTTCAAAGAGGGTTACAACGTCGTGTCGGGGATCGACAAGTTCCTGCCGGTGGATGTGTACATCCCCGGCTGCCCGCCCCGCCCGGAAGCCCTGATGCATGGCTTCATCAAGCTGCAGGAGAAAATCGAGAAGCAGTCGGTGCGCACCGTGCCGTGGTACCAGCCCGGCGGCGACGACGTCGTGCCCGTGCCGTTGCTTGGACCCGACGTGGTGGATTTGCGCCGCGCCGCAGAAATCGCGCAGAAGATACAGGCCCAGGAGTAGTGGATGATTGCGCGCCGTGCGGCTTCCGGCGGCACAGCGCGTTTTGGATGTGGAAATGGCTGAACCAACTACGACAACCCCGGCGCGACCGGCGCCCGCCGCAAAAACCGCGCACGCCGAGAAGAAACCTGCCGTCGTGCCGGCCGAACTGACGCCCGAAATGCAGGCGCTGCAGCAGCACTTCGGCGCGGACCTGATCCAGGCCGCCCCCTACGAGGGCGTGCTGGTGACCGACGGCTCCAGGCTGGCCGAAGTGGCCGCGTTCCTGCGCGACGAGATGCACCTGGAGATGCTGAGCAGCGTCACCGGCGTGGATTATCTGAAAGACGGTTACATGGAAGTCGTCTATCACGCCCAGCACATCACCGGCGGCGCGCCGCTCACTTTCAAGGCGCGCGTGAGCCGCGATAAGGCGGATACCGAGGGGCTGCCTTCGCTGACGCCGCTGTATCCCGGCGCGGAATTCCAGGAGCGCGAGATTTACGATCTGTACGGCGTGCGCTTCAACGGCCACCCCGACCTGCGCCGCATCCTGCTGTGGGAGGGTTTCAACGGCCACCCCATGCGCAAAGACTGGCGCGAGCCTTATTACGAGCAGGAGACCAAGCCATACGACTCACGCTGGCCGGGCGGCCATCATCAACTGGCCGAAGACCGTGTGCCCTGGCACGACAACGTGCAGTACCCGCCCGGTTTCGACCCGACCAACTACAAGGACAGCCCGGATGAAGGGCTGTACGACACGATGTACAGCGAGACGCCTACCGACGGCCCAGCCGACCTGCCGTTCCAGGCCGCCAATATCCACACCGACGAGTTGATCGTGAACATGGGCCCGCAGCACCCCAGCACGCACGGCGTCCTGCGCATGGTGGTCAAGCTGGACGGCGAGACGGTCACCGATCTGAAGCTGGTGCTGGGCTATCTGCACCGCAATCACGAGCAGATCGGCGAGCGCAACACCTGGCTGCACAACATCCCGTACACCGACCGGCTGGACTACCTCGTCGGCATGCCCAATGAAATGGGTTACGTTCTGGGCGTGGAGCGGTTGATGAAGCTGGCTCCTACCGAGCGCGCCGAATATCTGCGCGTCATCATGTGCGAACTGACCCGCATCGCATCGCACTTCTGGTCCATCGGCTTCCTGTTGAACGACCTGGGGGCGTTCTACACGCCGGCGCTGTATTTCATCACCGAGCGCGAGTTTGTCCTGGACATTTTCGACCAGGTGACCGGCAGCCGCATGATGAACAATTATATGCGCTTCGGCGGCGTGGCGCGCGACGTGACGCCCGAACAGATGGAGCGCATCCGCACGCTGGCGCACGAGCGCTTCCCCAAGGCCATCGACGAGATGGAGCGCCTGCTGACCGACAACGAAATCGTGCGGGCGCGCACCATCGGCGTGGGGTATCTCTCGGCCGAGCGCAGCATCGCCTACAGTGTGACCGGGCCTGTGCTGCGCGCGGCGGGCGTGCAGTACGATATTCGCCGCGCCGATCCCTACAGCATCTATGACCGCTTCGACTTTGACATCCCGGTGCTGTACGGCGGCGACGTGTACGACCGCTACCGCCTGCGCGTGATGGAGATGCGCCAGTCGTTGCGCATCCTGGAGCAGGCCCTGGCGCAGATCGAGCAGACCAAGCCGGGCGACATCCAAGCCGGGCGCAAGGCCTACGTGCACCGCGTGCCCGCCGGCCAGACCTATTCGCGCGTGGAGACGCCCAAGGGCGAACTGGGCTTTTATCTGGTGAGCGAGGGCGGCCAGAACGCCTATCGTTATCATGTCCGCTCGTCGTCGTTCATCAACCTGAGCGCGCTCAAAGAGATGACGGTGGGCATGAAGGTGGCCGACGCCGTGGTGATCCTCGGCAGCCTGGACATCGTGCTGGGCGAGGTGGACAGATAGAGATTAGAGATTGGAGATTGGAGATTAGAAGTCAGAGGTCAGAAGTCAGAGATCGGAGATCGGGAACTAGAGACTAGAGGCTGGAAGCAAGAGACAAGAGGCAGAAGACTGGAGATTGGAGATTAGAAGTCAGAGGTCAGAAGTCAGAGATCGGAGATCGGGAACTAGAGACTAGAGGCTGGAAGCAAGAGACAAGAGGCAGAAGACTGGAGATTGGAGATTAGTAATTAGAGATTAAGATCATCGCAATCTCCAATCTCCAATCTCCAATCTCCAATCTCCAATCTCTAATCTCCAATCTCTCTTCTCTAATCTCTCTTCTCCAATCTCTCTTCTCTTAAGGATGTAACATGAGTTTACTTGGAACCGGAATCCTGAAAGGTCTGGGCGTGACCTTAAAACACTTTATCGCCACCTATGCCGAGGACTTCAAGTACATCGGCAGGAAGGCCGGGCTGGACCCGCGCCCGCTGCGCCGCCAGAACCCCCTGAATCACGGCATGGTGACCATCGAATACCCCAGGGAGCGCCTGGACCTGCCGGAGAACTTTCGCTATATCCCGTTCCTGGTGAAAGACTCCGCCACCGGCGAGGACAAGTGCACCTCGTGCGGCATCTGCGCCAAGGTGTGCCCGCCGCAGTGCATCTGGATCGTGCGCACGGAGGATCCGGTCACCAAGCGCCCGGTGCCCGCGCCGAAGGAGTTCAACATCGACACGACGGTGTGCATGAACTGCGGGTTCTGCGCCGAATTCTGCCCGTTCGACGCGATCAAGATGGATCACCAGTACGAGATCGCCTCGATGGGCAACCGCAAACAGGAACTGCTGTTCGACAAAGACCGCCTGTCGGTGATGGACACCTATCACGCCGGCATCCACCCGCTGGACTGGGCGCGCGAGTTGGAGGAGAAGAAGGCGGAAGAGGCCAAGAAGAAGGCCGCCGCCGAGGCGAAGGCCGCCGCCGACGCCAAGAAAGCCGCCGCAGCCGCGGCTGCGAAGACGGCCGCCGACGCGAAATAGCCGCGCGTTCCACGGACGCACGAAGCGACGCCCATCCCGACATTCGGGGTGGGCGTTTTTTGTTTCGTCGTCAACGCGGTGATGGGGATACCAACTCGCTGTTGATCCGCTTGAAGATGTCCATATCTACCCAGACCATTGGAGGCGTAGCCCTTCGTAGCCGCAAAATACCGGTGAAATAGCTCAACTGTGCCCTTGACACCAGCCATCAAATTACCATCATTATGATGGGAATGGGGAACAGCGACACGACTGCGTTGATATAGCATCGCACAGGATAACGGCATTCCTGGTCAGTTAATTGACAAGTACGTCGACCGCACAACGCTTCACATAGGAGGCTTCGGTGAAGAAGCTGAAATCGCTCGTCGCTCGCGTCGCACTCGTCGCGGGGCTGCTCACGCAGACCAGCGGCGGCAATTGGCTCAAAGTGGAGGCGGCTGTCTCGACAGGCCGGCCCGCGTTGATCTCTCCGCTGCAAAGCCCATTGGCGTCGCCGGATGCCGGCCCGGCGACAGGGCAGACCGCACCCGATGCGGGCGGCGGCGCACCCATCCGCTTGCAGGTGGACTTCGAATCCAGGGTGGTGCGGAACAATCAGTCGTTGCACGGCGCACTGCGAGCGGAATGGCAAGGGGGCCATGGAGAAGCAGCGCCGGCGACGGCCTTCACAGCGACCCTGGATTTCCCGGTGGGGTTGGACTATATGACCGGGTCCAGCGCCGGTCAGTATGATGCGGCGCAGCGCCGGTTGACCTGGCAGAATGTGCAACTCGATGCCGCAAACCAACTGGTGTTACCCTTCCAGGCCACCGCCGCCGTCCTTGATACCCCTGCGCGTCTGGCCGTGATAGCCGACGCACAAGGCGCAGAGACCGTGCGCTTCTTTTCCAGACCCGCCCAGCTCAACGTCAGCCGCACGACGCCGGGGCAAGTGGTGAGCGCCAGGAGCGGCGGACAGTTTCAAACTGCAAGCGGACGTGTTCGATTGGATTTCTCACGGGATGCGATCCTGGGGGAATCGGTCGTGATTACGGGCGAGGAATACGCGCCGATGCCGCCCTCCGCACTCATGCCCGGCATCTCTCCCGCAGACTGGAAGGGGCTGGCGCAGACCGCTTACCAGGACAGCTTCGGGGCAGACCCGCAGCAAAGCCTGGACAACGATATCGCGCGGCTCAGCCTGGCGGATCCGTTGCTGAAAGTTGATTTCTACCCCAGTATGGTCTTCAGCCGGCCGGTCACCGCCACCTTCGACCTCGGTGGGCAGATCGCGGATGAATTGGCCGCCAGCGGCCTGGCGCCCATGCTGCAATCCGTCAGCGAGACTCCGTTCACTTCCACCTATCAGGTTTCGCCGACGCTCAGCGTCATTGTCACCAACACCCGCCGGACATTTGAGGAAGTCCCCTCGTGGTACGACCCGGACACCGGACGGCTGACCGCCTTCATCGGCCATTTTTCCACCTATGAGGTGACGGTCGATTCACAATTGCCCAAACCGTGGAAAATGGTCGCTAACCTGGGCGAGATGAACATCTTCCGCGGGGCCTACAACTACAGCTACCCGCTCGAAGTTCCCCCGATGCAGGACGGTCTCGCGCCGAAGCTGGCTCTCAGCTATAGCTCCGCCAAGGCCGACTACGACGGCAGTCTGGAGACGCTTGGGCATGGCTGGAGCCTGGATCTCCCCAGGGTGACCCGTAAGCTGCAGCAGACAGCGTATGTGAGCACCAATTACTACCCGATAGAGCAAGGGCCGGCCTATGAAGGTAACTGCCCCCACCCGGTCAACGACGGCTGGTGCTGGTATGTGGTTGGCTCATATGACACGATCAGCGGTTATCAATTGCAGTACGAGGACAAATTCAGCCTCAGCTTCGGCGGGCAGGATATGTACCTGGTGCAGAAGTCGTCCAGCGTGAGCGAATTCGTGACGCTGAACTACACCCCGCTGCGCATCTACCGTTGCAGCAACACCATCAACTGCGGCGGCGCTGTGGTCAGCAACACCAACGCCAGCGGCGAGTACTGGCAGGTGTGGACGCCCGACGGCGTGCGCTACGTGTTCGGCGCGGATCAGCAAAGTGAAGCCAGGCTGAATCAAACTACCCCCACCAACGCGACGGTCACCCAGGCGTGGTATCTGAAGGCCGTCTTCGCCCCCTACCGCGACGACCCCGCCCCGTCCGTCAACCGCGCCTCCGCGCAGTACTTCTATCAGCAGAAGACCGACGCCGGCGGCGCTTACCAGACGAACCTGACCGAGGTGGACTACGGCAACCGTTGCGCCCCGATGGCTCGGTCGTCGGGACACAATACTCGGTGACGCTGGCGTACGTGGAGCGCGCCTCCCGCGTGAGCCAGCCCCTGACGGTCACGGTGCGCGAGGAGGGCAATACGCTTCGCCAGTACCTGCTGGCCTACACCAGCACCGGCGACTCCAACGCGTCGCAGAACCTGAGCCGCATCCAGGAAGTCGCCCCGAATGGGGCCACGCTCCCGGCCATCAGCGTCACGTACATGCTCACCCAGAGCCGCTACTTCATCACGCAGACAGTCAACGGCTACGGCGGCAGCGCGCTATTGTCTTATGAGCTTGCGCGCGGCGGTTTCCGCATGCAGACCACTCAGCACGCCGACGCCGCAACCGGCTGGAAGGATTACAGTTACTACATCTACTACGACGAGACGATCACCGACACGCAGCACCCCACCGGCTACTCGCCGTGCTTTGACTGGTTGATGAATGATGAAATCACCGGCGAGCCATTGTGCCGCATCGGCGGGTACGACTATTCGATCAGCGGCACCTACCGGCTGATCGGCTACCCTATCGTCGAGGTGCAGGCGCGCAACCCGGATAACCCGGTTGAGTGGCTGGGCGTGACGAAACACTACTACAAGTTCGAGACGTGGCGGCTGGGGCAGGAGTTCCGCACGCGCCAAGAGGGGCGCATCAGCGCCGTCCAGTACGCCCCGGCGGAGCCGCCAATTTCCGAGAGTTGGGTCACCTGGACGAAGCAGCTCACGACCGGGCTGCCCGTGTCGGTGACGTTCGGCGCTCCCAGCGAGGCGATTGACTATCCTGACCTGGGCAATCCCGGCGTCTTCAAACGCGCCACCTACGCCTATTCGCCCACGCTGCAGGGCGGCGCCCAGTACGGGCAGCAGACGGACGTCTGGGAATACGACAGCGGCGCGCTCATGCGCCATGCGCAGACCACCTACAGCATGACGCTCGCCAACTGGACGCTGCGCAAGACGGCGTCCAAACTGCTCGACGGCGCGGGCGACTGGGTCTCGGAGCAGCGCCTGTACCACAACACACAGGGCAAAGTGACGTTTGCGCAGGACCTGGGCGACTCCGGCGGCAACCTGACACAGGATAGCGCCATCGGCTACGACAACCTGGGCAACGTGATCAGCCAGACCGTCTTCACCACCACCGGCACGGTCGGCAACCCATCCGCCAATGGGCGCAGCGGGAACGCCACGACGTACGCCTACGACGCGAAGTTCGGCTACTACGTTTACACCACGACCAATGCAGGCAATCAGTCGGTTGTTGATTACTACTATGGCGTCAATGAAACCACGCCGCTGGCGGGTCAGCCCTTCGGCGCGTTGAAGGCGGCAGTGGATGCCAACGGCAACCAGACGAGCTATTACTACGACGCGTTCGGGCGCTTGCGCACGATCGCGCAGCCGGGCGCCACACAAAGCAGCCCCAGCGAGGAGTATTAGTACTACGATGGCGTGCAGACGGACGACGGCGCGCTCACCCAGACGGTGGGCGTCACATCCGGCGCGGCCAACCCCCTGCTGGTGGTACACCTGGTCTATGGCGGGACGGGCACGCACTTCGCGAACAGCGGTGTGGCGGCGTGGGAGCGCACCTTCTATGACGGGCTGGGGCGGGTGATCGAGACGCAGTCGAGCGGGGTGGACGGCGCGGGCAGCAAAGACAAGCTGACCTGGACGCTGTACGATGGGCAGGGCCGGGCCTACGCCCAGAGCGCGCCCTACTTCACGTCACCCTACGCCTACACCACGACGGTGGTGAGCGGCGTGGTCAGCGTGCAAAGCCCGTACCAGCCGCCCGATCTGAGCCAGCCGCGCACGACGACGCAGCACGACGTGCTGGGGCGTGTGGTGGGGGCCAGCGGCCCGGATGGCGAGACCACAACCACGTCCTATCTGACCGGCGCCGACGGCGCACAGACGACGCTGAGCATCGATCCGCTGTATCACCGGCGCGCCAGCGTGAGCGACCTGCTGGGGCGCGTGACGGCTGTGCGCGAGTACACCGCTACGCCGTGGATCCGCGAGGCGGAAACCCTGGACGGCGTCGCCGTTGGATTTCTGGGCTATACCACGACCAACGCCGTGGTGACGAAGCCGCCACCAGTCACGGTGGATCCTACCGATCACTTCATCTATGGCCCGGGGCTTGACTTGCCCGCGCCGGTGGCCGCCCCGGGGCAAGTGGCGCAGTTCCGCCTGGCCATCAGCGACACCACAGGCGCCGACGCCTATGTCGCCAATATCAACGTACACGACGTGATCAGCGGTGATGTGATTGCGCTGCGCTGGCTGCACCGCAGCGAGTTCAGGGGCGGGCTGACGAACTTCACTGAGTTCGCCTTGCCCTTCGACACGACCGGGCGCCTGGGGCACGGGCTGGAACTGCGGGTGTGGTGGGCTGGCAACAGCCAGATGGCGGTGGACCGCACCACCCTATACTGGAGCAGTACACCGTCGCAGACGACGCAGTACCGCTATGACGCGCGCGACAAACTGACCGGCGTCACCGACGCGCTGAGCAACACCACGGTGATCACCTACGACGCGCTGGGGCGCAAGACGGGCATGGCGGATTCAGACATGGGAGGATGGGGGTACGGCTATGACCCCGTGGGCAACCTGGTCACGCAGACCGACGCGCTGAGTCAGACGCTGTGGTTCGGGTACGACGCGCTCAACCGGCTGACCGAGAAGCGACTGAGTAATAGCAGCGGGGCGCTGCTGGCGCAGTACGGCTACGACCAGGGCGCGAACGGCCTCGGGCGACGCACAAGCATCTCCAACACCAACGCGGCAACGGTCTGGACCTATGATGCGCGCGGACGAGTCGCCACGGAAGAGAACACGCTCGCTGGCGTGACCGGCACGTTCGCCAGCCTGTTGCAGTATGACGACGCGAACCGGTTGATCTGGACGCGCCTGCCGAACGGGGAGATCGTGACCGCGACGTACAACGCCGCCGGGCAGGCGCAGGGGCTGTACGCTGGCAGCATGGGTCTGGTAACGGGAGCGACCTACAACGCGCTGGGGCTATCGCAGGTGATCACCTTTGGCAACGGGGTGACCACGACGTACACCTATCGCAGCGACAACTTCCACCTGCAACGGATTCAGGTGGGCGCGAACCTGCTGGATCGACAATATGGCTATGACGCAGTGGGCAACATCACCTCGATTAACGATGCGGTTAATGGAGAGAACCAGAGCTACACCTATGACCCGCTGAACAGGCTCACCAGTGTCAGCGGCGCGTACACAGAAACATACAGCTACGACGCGGTCGGTAACATCATGAGCAAGGCCGGGCTGACCTACAGCTATACCAATGCATTGCACAAACATGCCGTCACCGCGCTATCGAACGGCTCGTTGTTCCAGTATGACGCCAATGGCAACATGACTCAGCGAGTGGAAGGTGGCGTGACGTATACCCAGACGTGGGATAGCGACAACCGGCTGGCAAGCGTCACAAAAGGCAGCCAGACGACATCGTATTTCTACGACGCCGATGGTGCGTTGGTGCGCAAGGTTGAACCGCGCGGCATGACGGTGTACGCAGGCGCAGATTATGAAGTATTCTCCGCCACGGTCGTAACTACAGGCATTCCGATCACCTTCACGCGCGTACACACGCTGTACCTGCCGATGGCTTTTGGTGCGCCGCCTGCGGGTGCATGCCAGAGCACCTGCCAGTACTATCAGTTCAACGGCGCGCGCGTGGCGGTGCGCACGGGTGGTAGCGTGTATTGGCTGCATGACGACCATCTCGGGTCTGCGAGCGCAACAACGGATATCAACGGCGCCAAAGTAAGCGAGTTGCGTTATACGCCCTACGGCGAGACGCGCTACAGCTTTGGGAGCATGCCGACCGATCTGCGTTTCACCTCGCAGGAGGAACAGGCGGGGATCGGCTTGTACAACTACGGTGCCCGTTTCTATGACCCGCAGATTGGGCGGTTCCTCAGCGCGGACTCCATCGTCCCGCGACCGGGTGATCCGCAAAGCCTGAACCGGTACAGCTATGTGAGGAATTCACCTTTAGTGCGTATTGATTCTAGCGGTCACGCCGATTGCTCTGCTGGGGATACTGCGTGCTGGACCAGTGAATGGATGTGGAAGAATCGCTGGTTCGAGGCGCATGGCAAATTCTGGGATGGTGGTGGGTGGAATAAGCAAGACAACGCCAACTTCCGAGACTGGGACATACTCCGCGACACACTGGGTGAGGTTGGTATTCTTGGTACAAATGGCAGTGCAGATTGGCTTTTCGATGAATTGACTACAGTCGCTCAGGGAGTGGTAGCACTGATGAATAAGGTGGGTGGATCCGGTAGGCTTCAAGCGCTTCTTGGTTCAACGGTATATTTCATACGCGATCATAACGCTTGCTTTAGTGGCATGGGCGGAGGAATAGCTTGTGTACAAAACTTCCGTGATGAAGTGCGTTTCCCGGACATTCTATTTGGTCGATTACCGGGTATTTACCCAGCGGGTGATCCTGGCAAGTTAGCTGATCCGTACTTTATCCGAGGGACGGCTGTACACGAATTGGCACATGTCATGGACTTCAGAGGTCAGTTCTTTGCCCCCATAGGAAAGAATTACGGTGACAGAATTCCTAAGGGAGAAAGCCTTGGGACGTATGCTAACACTAACCAGTGGGGGGCGGAATATTTCGCAGACGCTGTCGCAGGTTGGGTCTATAACACGCCAGATGGAAATTGGTTGAGATTATACAGGGATAAAGGACCGGGTGCTATTCCAAGCTCGATAGTCAATTTCCTTAACAATGAATTGGCGGTGCATCCATGAACAGGAGGCGCAATAGTTTTGTATTGATTGTTGGTCTTATCCTGCTGATTAGTGCTGTGATCTACTTCGCCGCCAAGCATTCGCCAGTCGCTTGTGATCAAATCCTTGACACACAACTGCGTGCCGTCCCATTCGACTCAATCACTAGCGACACGATGGGGCAGTGGATCAAGAAGAGCTATGGATTGGCCGATGCTGGCCTAAGTGTTGATGAAAGTGTCTATCCAGACAGTAGTGGACGCAAGCCAAAGCTCTATGCATGGAAGTCAGGAGATAAACGCTATAACGGTTTTGTATCCTCGAATGTCACCTACATTACAGTAAATTTATCTAATCAACCCACTGTTGATGAGGTACTTGCATGTTTTGGTGAGCCTTCTAGTTATCAAGCTACCAATATGATTTACCCTGATCGCACATTCATCTTCAATCTTTGGTACCCGGAGCAAGGGGTTGTATTAGGGCATTCGGTAATACCTGGGTTGGGTAATGTGCTTGATCATCTGCTTGGACATGTGGGGATTGTTGATGGGAATACGCTGATTGGATCTATTGAAGTGGTGAAACCTGATTCATTAGAAAATATGATTGGCCAGTTGTATGACAAAGCCAATTGGGATAAGGTGACCAGGTCACTAAAGCCGTGGCCAGGAAGCATTGACAAAGTACGCGTTGATATGAAGAACTAATGACCCCAACTTTTCCCCATTCCTGTAGTAAGTGTGAGCTGTACGTTTAAGCTTCTTGGGTGGCATTTAGATGAGGCTTGGTCACAATTCATCAGACCGCCTGCATAAACGCTTTGAGGCCGATGTTGAGACTCAAACCATGCTCGAAACGATAAAGCAACGCCATCTGATAGACGAAGATTGCCCCCAAGGCAAAGCG
>JAMCQN010000049.1 GCA_023382055.1 Chloroflexota bacterium | reverse complement strand
CTGCGCGCGCTGGGCGCCGTGGTGCAGGGGCAGGCTTTTCTCGTCCAAACATTTTTTAATCTCCTATAGTTTATGGTGTGGTTTTATGCCACGCCGCCAGGGCGCGGTATGCTAGTGGTTCTTGTCAACGGGTTGGGCAGCGCCGTCCGCGGTGGGCGTGGCCGGGGGCGTTGGAAGGGCTACGAAATCCTCCCACCAGGCAGGGTGCGGAGTCGCTGAATCCTGCAAGCCGGGCGGCACGACGACAACCTCGCCCGGTTTGGCATAACGAGCCTGTTCGCGGGCATAACGCTCGGTAAAGGCGTCGCTCTTGGCATAATCCAGCGCGGCGTGCAACTGCGTGAGCGTGGTCTGGTCCTTCTGCACCTCTTCACTGCGGCGCTGCACCTCCGCGGCCATTTTGGATTCGGCCTGCACTCTGCCCACAAAGTTCACGATGAGCGGCAGCGACAACAGGATCATCACCACCGCAGCCCATGTCAGGTAACGGGACGCCGTGGAAGGGGATTGTTCGTCGGGTGGTACTGCTGGTCTCATGTGCGATTTAAGACTGCCAATGCCGAAGCGGGGATTTGAACCCCGATGAGCTTAAGCCCACTACGCCCTGAACGTAGCGCGTCTGCCAATTCCGCCACTTCGGCATTGCGAATCGCGATCAGCCATCGGCAGTCATCATCTGCGATGATCTAATCCCGAACTCGTGAAAGGTATTATACCTAATTCTGCTAAAGGGCAACCCGGGAACGACCCTTGCGAAGGGCGCAGTCTGGTATTTCAATACGCCGGTCACCCTTCGCAAGGATTTGCCGCGCGTCACCGGCCGCGCGCCACGCATGTCGTAAAGGTGAACGCAAACAGCGCAACGCCCTTGCCGCGCACCTCCAGGCGCAAATCGTGCTCCTCAAAATCCGGGTTGCTGACCAGGCGCGCCATGCGCGGGCGCGCCGGGGTGACCAACGCTTCCCCATCGACAACGCGCACATCCGCGCCCACGTTCGTTTGGGGCAGAGGCTGTCCATCCTGATAAATGCTGACGCGCGGCGGTTCGGCGGCAGCCGCGCCGATCAACTGCGCCCCCTGCAATCCCAGCATCAACTCCACCGCGTCTCCTGTCGGCGACATCACCAGGTTGACATCCCTGGCCTTGTAATGCAGCGCGATATGCCCGTGCGTGCCGGCCAGTTCGAGATATTCGTCCCTGGCGCGCCACGTCCCGTGCAGGTAAAACTTGCCGGCTTCGCGCTCGTTGCGGTCGATATAGATCGCTACGGCGTCCTCGGCGAAACCCTCCGCGTTGCCGATCTCCCCGCGCGCGTAACCACAGTAGAGTTCGGGACTGGGCCGGTAGCACCTGGCGCCCGGCTCGTCTTCCTCGCGCAACGGAATCGTCAGAGGCAGCGGCCTGAAGTCCGGGGCGGCCTCGCGCAGTGCGCCCTGGATAGCCAGTTCGGTAGCCAGATATTCGCCCTCGCCCAGGTGCTGGTAACGGATATAGCCCCTGGAATCGACGAGGAATTTGGACGGCCAGCCCTGGTTGCTGTAGGCCTGCCAGATCGCGTAGTCGTTGTCGAGCACGACCGGGTACGTGACGCCGAACTCGTCCATGGCGCGCTCCACCTGGCGCGCTTCGCGGGCGAAGTTAAATTCCGGGGCGTGCACACCGATGGTCGCCAACCCGTTCGCGCGGAATTTGCGATCCCACTCCACCACATAAGGCAGCGTGCGGGCGCAATTCACACAGGTGTAATCCCAGAAGTCAACCAGCACCACCTTGCCGCGCAGTTCGCGCAGCGACAGCGCGTTGCTGTTGACCCAGCGCGCCCCGGGCGGGAATTCAGGGGCTCGCACAAGCTGCTGATCCAACATGGCTGGAATTATACGGTGGGTAATTTCGCTCTCCCGCGCTACAATAACGGCGAGGTAACATACGATGAACTGGAAAATACGCGTTACGCTCGTCGGGGGCTTCCTGGGATTGCTCGTCGGCGTTGCATCGGCCTTCGTCTACATCCGCACCATACAGTCCGAGCAAGGCGACCACGAAAAAGTCCAGTTGCCGGCGTTAAAGCCTACGGATGTGTTGCCCATCGTCATCACGGCTGTCGGCCTGTTGCGCACCATAGCGGGGCTGGGATCTCGCCCGGAGTAGTCAACACAAGCGCTGCGAAGGTTATCCCCCGGCGCCCCAATTGGCGACGGCATCCTGCGCAGGTTTTGCCTCACTTGCTCACTTTTGCAAGCGGTGGTATTCTTTCAGCATCTTAGTCAAGGAGGTGTATGTATGCGAGCGATTGAACACAATCGGTTCAACGCGCCTGTCGCGTGCGTGCACCTGCCTGCCGGTTACACAGAGTAACCGCTGACGACGGAATAGTGACCCTTTAAGGCCACGGGTGTATGCACAAGCGCCCCGTGGCCTTTTTGTTTGAATCGGCCGCGGGACGCCTGGCGCGTTACCCCGCGGCCTTTCTGTTTTTTCCCAACCGACCAACGTAATAGACCTCCGAGTTCTGCCGAACCAGTTCGGCTTGAGAACTCGGAGGTCTCAAACAAGCGAGACAAGCAATGTCTTCAAAATCAAGCACTACAAGCAGTGTGCGCCGTTACGAGAGCTATCTGAAGATGGCAGGGGAATAGTATGGAACCAGTTGAGATGGATGAAATAGAAATCGATGACGAACTGCCGCAGCACAGCCGTCGCGCGGCGCGGGCGCACGACCCGCACCACAGGCAGAAAAGCAAGCGCGCCAGCGCCCACGTGATCGCCGAACTGCTGGAGCACGACGACAAGACCGGCGCGGTGGCGATGGGCGCGGGCAGCGGGTTCAATCCCAGCTTCGGGGCATCCCGCCACGAACGGCGCTGGATCATCGACGCGCTGGGGGGCTTTCACGAGACAAACCAGATCGTCGACGTCGTCGCGCAGGTGAAAGGCGGCAAAGAGGCGACGGTGTACTGCTGTTCCGCTCACCCCAGCACCAGCGTGGAGTATCTGGCCGCCAAGGTGTACCGTCCGCGCATGTTTCGCAACCTGAAGAATGACGCCGCCTATCGCGAAGGCAGCGGCCCCGTGGATGAACAGGGCAAACAGTTGCTGCGCATGCGGCCGCTGCGCGCGGTGGCGAAGAAAACCAACTTCGGCCAGGCGGTTCTGCACGGATCGTGGCTATTCAACGAATACCGCACGATGACGGCGCTGTATGAAGCGGGGGCGCTGGTGCCGAAGCCGTATGCTTTCGCGGAAAACGCCATCTTGATGGAGTACATGGGCGAACCGTTTGCACCTGCGCCGACTCTCGACCAGGTGTCCCTCCCGGAGGCCGAGGCGCAGCCGATCTTCGACGCGTTGATCGAAAGCGTGCGCATCATGCTGGCGAACAACCGCGTTCACGGCGACCTCTCTGCCTACAATGTGCTGTACTGGGAAGGCCAGGTGCGCATCATCGACTTCCCGCAGGCGGTGGATCCGCTGTATAACCCCAGCGCCTACCAGTTTTTCATGCGTGATATCAAACGGCTGTGCCAGTACTTCGCTCGCTACGGCATCCGCCCACAGGCGGCAGAACTGGCGGATCAACTGTGGGCGACCTGCATGCCCGGCGATGCCAACGATATTCAGCGCGAACTGCTGGCGCGCGCCAACCTGAACAGGTAGGGGCAACCCTTGCGGTTGCCTACAGTTGCCTACAGTCTAATATGTCTCTTTGCGATTTCTGCGAGACCTGTAGAATAGGTGCATAATATGCCGGGAGGGCAAGCCGATGTCACAAAGCCAGTTGGAACAAGCCGAATTCGCCGATAATCCCGAACCGCGCTGCGCCGTGGTTCTGCTGCTGGACACCTCCGGGTCGATGCACGGCAAACCGATCGCCGAACTGAACGACGGGCTGAAGGAGTTCGAGCGCGCCCTGAAGTCCGACCCGCTCGCAGCGCTGCGCGTGGAGGTGGCCGTGATCACCTTCGGCGGCAGCGTGAAGGCGTTGAACGTGGCTGCGGACGGCGCACACGAAATCCCAGCCGACGCCGAGCAGGCTTTCGTCACCGCCGACAACTTCCACCCACCGGCGCTGTCGGCTGGCGGCGAGACGCCCATGGGCGAGGCGGCCCGGCGCGGGTTGGCGCTGCTGCACGACCGCAAGGAGGTCTACAAGCGCAACGGCGTGGACTACTTCCGCCCGTGGATATTTCTGATCACCGACGGCAACCCCACCGACAGCGGCTGGGAAGCGGTGGCCGATCAGGTCAAGCAGGAGGAAGGGCGCAAGGGCGCGCTGTTCTATGCCGTCGGCGTGGAGAATGCCGACATGAAGACGCTGGCGCGCTTCTCCGACCAGCGCCCGCCGCTCAAGCTGAAAGGGCTGGCCTTCCGCGAGTTGTTCCGCTGGCTGTCCAGGAGCCTCACGGCGGTCGCGCAGTCGCGCCCGGGCGAGCAGGCCCCGCTGCCCCCGGTCGGCTGGGCGCAGGTCGACACGTCGCATTAAGCAGAGGATGATATACCGCAAAGATCGCAGAGAACGCAAAGAAAATACGGATATTTACCTTCGCGTTCTTCGTTTCTGCGCGGTGAATTTTCATGTTTGAGCGGGGCTATCACTGCAAAAATTATTGAGACCGTACGGAGATTCTTACGATTCTTTGCGTGCTTTGCGACCTTAGCGGTTAATCTCTCTTATTCGTGAAGATTCGTGGATAAACCCTGAAAATGAGTTGGCACGTGATTGGCGCATCGGTGCAGGGCACATCCCACCAAGCGGGCGAGACACCCTGCCAGGATGCGCACTGCCTGCGCCAGTTGCCGTCCGGCGAGTGGTTGATCGCCATCGCCGATGGGGCCGGTTCGGCGTCGCGCTCCGCCGAAGGCGCCCAACTGGCAGTTGATCGCGCCATCACGGCGCTTGAGGAAGCGCTGAGTGCAGCGCAGCCGGCGGATGAAAACGCCTGGCGCGCGATGATGGCAGCCGTCTTTACTTCGGCGCGTGCGGAGATCGTCAAACTGGCTGAGCATGCAAGCGCGCCCTTGCGCGACTTCGCCACCACGTTGCTGTGCGCGGTCGTCGGCGGCGACCGGCTCGTGGTGGCGCAAGTCGGCGACGGGCTGGCCGTGACGCGCGATGGCGCGGGACAGATGGTGTGCGCCGCTCACCCGCAGCGCGGCGAGTACGCCAACGAAGCCGCTTTCATCACCATGCTCCAGGCTGCCGAGTACGTGGAAACCCAGGTGTTCGATGGCGCCATTGATGCCGCCGCGTTCAGCACGGATGGGTTATTGCGCCTGGCGCTCAAGCTGCCCGCCTACGCGCCGCACGCACCCTTCTTCACGCCGCTGTTCGACTTCGCCGCGGCGGCGACAGATGAGGCGCTGGCGCAGCAGCAACTGGCTGACTTTCTCGGTTCTCCACGCGTGTGCGCGCGCACCGACGACGACAAGACGCTGGTACTGGCGGTACGAGCCATAACTGCAGTGTGATACGTCATAACTCGTGTCATCCACTCCAATCCACAGAAATTGAGCGAGTTGTCCACAGCTTTAACACCGAAGCGGGGGAGAGATGCACAGGGGAAGCGGCATTATGCCGCCTCTTGCTCCCGCGCCATGATTTCCTCAAGCCTGAGCTGGCGCGTGTATCCAAGGCGCTGAGAGGCTAACTGGCAGTACGTCGGATCGAGATCGATGCCGATGTAATTCCGTCCCAGTTCCTTCGCTGCAACGGCCGTCGTACCTGAACCGATAAACGGGTCAAGAACGATGTCCTCCGGCAACGTGAACAACTGGATAAACCAGGAAGGCAACTCGACAGGGAAAGCGGCGCTGTGGTCTTTGTTACCGCACTCTGTCGCCATATGGATCACATTGGTTGGATACACCATTTCCCGACCCAGCCAATTAGAGATGTTCTTGCCGAATCCACTGCCCACCTTGGATTCATCCCGAACTTTATCGGTATCGCTCAGTTTAGCCAGCCGTGACTTTGCCCAATCGCCTACCGGCACCATCACGGCTTCCTGATACATATTGAAGTGTTTGCTCTTGTTGAATTGCAACAAACGTTCCCAGGAGTCGCGAAATCGATTGGGCCATTTCCCGGGATAAGAGTTGCGTTTGTGCCACATGAATTCCTCAGTCCACAGCCAGCCCTGTTTACGCATCTGCAGGATCAGTTCAATCACATAGGGATGCCGCTCGCCCTCAACAACGCGTTCTTTAATATTCAGGACGAAGGTGCCACTCGGCTTGAGCACCCGCAAAAACTGCTCGGACTTCGGGATAAACCATTCGACATATTGGTCGGGTTTGATCCCACCGTAGGTGGCAGCCCGCTGGTCCGCATAGGGCGGTGAGGTAAAAATCAGATCGACGGAGTTATCCGGTAAATCCTTTAACACCTCGCCGCAATCACCGGTCAGGATTCTGTTTAAGTAGTCCATTAATCCCCTGATAGAACAACAGTTCTAATCATACCGCAGAGCACACCCGAGTGGATTCATTACCAACACAGTGTACCTGACGCTCGCAAACCTCGATCATTGTTCTCTCACACCTACCCGCCCTCTGATTCAAACAACTCCCTGACATCGACCTACATTTTTGGGTAGGCGCAGGCCGCCGGCGGTTCGCTGCGGGTGGTGCTGGAGATGTGGCGGCATTCTGCACTTTCTGGGCGGAGCCGGTTGCGGGCGTCGGCGTCGTCGAACCGATCGGCTGCCACTCTGTCCGTTGTATAATCTAGACTGTCTAGACAGGAGGCTTGTATGACCACAATATGGCAACTGCAGGAAGCCAAAAATAAGTTCAGCGAGGTAGTGGACGCTGCCCTGACCGAAGGGCCGCAACTTATTACTAAGCGCGGCGTCGAAACAGCCATCGTTATTTCGTACGCAGATTATCGAAGGATGATACTTTATCAAAAGAAGCTTGGTGATTTTTTCCTTGACTCACCACTGAGAGGGTCTGGGCTTGACCTTACCCGCGATGACAGTCCAGTTCGTGATGACATCCAGTTATGAAATATCTGCTGGACACCAATGTCATTTCCGAGTTCGTCGTTAAGCATCCGGACCCGTTTGTAATCTCCTGGCTCAATAACCTGGATTCACACTCTGTATACCTTAGTATGATAACAATAGGTGAAGTGTGTAAAGGAATTGAGAGACTAACGGCTTCCAAACGGAAAGAATCATTAAACAATTGGCTTCATAACGACCTGTTGATACGGTTCAGCGACCACCTGCTGAGTCTTGACGTTGGTGTCATGTTGGCATGGGGTAAGTTAGTTGCCAGTGTAGAACTTGCAGGTAAGTCGATATCGGCCATGGATTCCTTGATTGCCGCAGTAGCATTGCATCATAGTTGCAGCCTCGTCACCCGCAACGCAGAGCATTTCAGATACACCGGGGTTGATACTGTTAACCCTTGGATGATCAAACATTGATATAACGCCATGGACCCAATCACCCGCTATAACCAGGAGCGCTGGGAGGCGCTGGCCCAGGCCGACGTGCCGTACAGCCGCCCGATGCTCGATCTCACCACGGCCAGCGCGCGCGAACTGCTCGACCCCACTAACATCATGGGTGAGGTCAATGGCAAGCGCGTGCTGTGCCTGGCGGCCAGCGGCGGGCAGCAATCGGCCGCCTTCGGGCTGCTCGGCGCGCAGGTCAGCGTGCTCGATTTTTCCGCCACGCAGTTGCAGCGCGACCGCGAAACCGCCGCTCACTACGGCCTGACGGTCGAGACGGTGCAGGGCGACATGCGCGACCTGTCGCATTTCCCGGATGACGCCTTCGATATCGTCTGGCACGCCCACTCCATCGTGTTCATCCCAGATGTCGAGCCGGTGTTCAACGAGGTCGCGCGCGTGCTGCAGCCGGGCGGGCTGTATCGCATGTCGTGCCACAACCCGTACGTGCACGGGCTGGAAGAGCGCGACTGGGATGGCAAGGGCTACTCGCTGTGGCGGCCATACATCGACAGCGGCGAGGTCGTGTACGCCGATACGAACTGGGATATCGGTTACGCCGATGGCAGCACCCGGCGTGTGGAAGGGCCGCGCGAATTCCGCCACTCACTCAGCGGGATCGTCAACGGGCTGGCGCGGCGCGGGTTCATCATACTGGGGCTGTGGGAAGAATTGTGCCGGGACCCCCAGGCCCAGCCCGGCACGTGGGAGCACCTCAAGCTGATTGCGCCGCCGTGGATTACCCTGTGGACTCGGTTCCGCCCGGATGTAATCGACCGGTAAACCATCGTAGGCGCCTTGCGGCGTGCGTGGCTGTCCAGAGAGAAACCTCACAGGTCTGGAAGACCTGTGAGGTTTTCGGAAAGGAGGGCGCGCCCTTCGCCCGGCCGTGGTAGACTTCCAAGCGTTTTATCAAGCGGTTCGCATCATTCATCCAGGAGGCGCTCAAATGACAGCTTTCAACCAGCAATCACCGGCTCAGATCATCCTGCGCGCGCCGTCCAGCCTGACCCGCTAAAACACCCAGCTTTTCTACAACAGGCTGGCCTGCAACGCTCCGGTTGTAAAGGCCGCCGCAACGTTGCTGCGTTCGCAGGCGCGCGAATGGCCGCGCGATTGAGCCTGTGGCTGCCCCATTTTTCCGCCTGACGCTCAGGTCACGTGGCATGGCTTGACCACGCCATGTGACTGCCCGTATCCAATGGCTCGGGTGAAGCAGCAGCTTCACCGCGCAGAGCAATATCCAAGGTTGAATGAATGAGTGATCGCGAGTTACTTTCGATTTACCTGAAACCGCAGTGGCGCCGCGTGGCGCTGCTGGCGGTTCTGTTGTGCGGCGGCAGCAGTCTCACGCTTCTCAGCCCGCAGATCGTGCGCTATTTCATCGACAACGCATTGAGTGGGACGAGCGGCGCACCGTTGATCGGGGCAGCACTGCTGTTCCTGGCCGCCGCGCTGGCGCGCCAGATCGTAATGGTCGCCACAGACTACACCGGCGAGGTCATCGCCTGGAAATCGACCAACGCCCTGCGCGCCGACCTGGCGCTGCACTGCCTGCGTCTTGACATGCCCTTCCACAAGGCGCACGCGCCGGGCGAACTGATCGAGCGCATCGACGGCGACGTGTCGGCGCTGGGCAATTTCCTGTCGCGCTTCAGCGTCCAGGTGGCCGGCAACGGTCTGCTGCTGCTGGGCATCCTGATCGCGCTGTTCGCCGCGGATTGGCGGGTCGGCGCGGCGCTGCTGCTGTTGTGGCGGCTGCAGCACGTGGGCGTGCGCCAGTGGGCCGCCTCGCGGCAGGCTGAAGCGGAGCATTACAGCTTCCTGGAGGAGCGCCTGCTAGGCACGGAGGACATTCGCTCGTCCGGGCGGAAGGCTACATCCTGGAGCGTCTGCGCGGGCTGACGCTGACCATGCTGCGCAGCTACCGCACGGCGCGCATCGCCAGCAACGTCACCTATATCGCATCCAGCGGCCTGCACGCGCTGGGCTACGCGATTGGGCTGGGCATCGGCGCGTGGCTGTATGGCGCGGGTCGCATCAGCATCGGCACGGCGTACCTGATCGTGTCGTACATCGCGCTGCTGGCCGACCCGCTGGAGAACCTGCGCCGGCAGGTGCAGGACCTGCAGCACGCCAGCGCCAGCATCGCCCGCGTGGGCGAACTGTTCGCCCAGAAGCCGGACGTGCGCGACGCTCCGCGCGCGGCGTTGCCGTCCGGGCCGCTGAGCGTGGCGTTTGAGGATGCCACCTTTCGCTACGACGAAGCCAACCTGGCCTTCGACGGCGTCTCGCTGCGGGTCGAGCCGGGTGAGATCGTCGGCGTACTGGGGCGCACCGGCAGCGGCAAGAGCACGCTGACGCGCCTGCTGTTCCGCTTGTACGACCTGCAGGGCGGGGTCATTCGCGTGGGCGGACTGGACATCCGCGATGTGGGGCTGGCCGACCTGCGCGACCGCATCGCGCTGGTCACGCAGGATGTGCAGATCTTCGAAGCCACCATACGCGACAACCTGGCGCTGTTCAGCCCACGCATCGGCGACGCGCAGATCGAGAACGCTTTACGCGCGCTGGGGCTGTGGGAATGGGTGGAGGCGCGCCAGGGCGGCCTGGAAGGCGGAGGCCTGCAAAGCAGGCTGGCTCTCGGCGGGCTGGGTCTGTCGGCAGGCGAGGGGCAACTGCTGGCATTCGCCCGCGCCTTCCTCAAGAACCCCGGTCTGGTGGTGCTCGACGAGGCTTCGTCGCGGCTGGACCCCGGCACCGAGCAACTGCTCGACCAGGCGGTGGGGCGACTGCTGCGCGGGCGCACCGGCATCATCATCGCACACCGCCTGCGCACCGTGCAGCGCGCCGACAGCATCGTCATCTTCGAAAACGGCCGCATCGTCGAGTATGGACGGCGCGAGGTGCTGGCGCGCGACCCGCAGTCGCGCTTTTATCGGCTTCTGCAGGTCGGGCTGGATGAGGCACTCGCGGCGGACACGGCGCAGGAGGAGGTGGAAGATGAACACGTGGCAGTTTAACCGGCGCATCATACGCTGGCAGCCCTGGCCTTTCACCGTCAACGCCATCTGCCACATCGCGGCGATGGTCGCACCGGTCGTACTGGGGCTGATCGAGAAGTCCATCTTCGACACGTTGACCGGCGCCGCATCTGCCGGGTTGAACGTGTGGACGCTGCTGGGGCTGTATGTATCTACCGAATTAGCGCGCAGCGCCATGTCCTACGGCGACGCGTGGGGCGACGCCACATTCCGATACCTGGTGGGCGGCCTGCTGCGCGCAAACATCATGGCCAGCATCCTGCGGCGGCCGGGGGCGCAGGGCATCCCGGTCTCCTCCGGGGAGGCGATTAACCGTTTTGACGATGACGTTGGCGAGACGTCCGACTTCCCACTCTGGCTGCCGGAGGTGGCCGGTCAGGTGCTGTTCTTCGTCATCGCCGTGGTCATCATGGCGCGCATCAACGCCGTCATCACGGCGTTCGTCGTATTGCCGCTGGCCGCCATCGCCATCATCACGCGACTGGTGTGGGGGCGCGTCATGGCGTACTGGCTGCAGGTACGCGCCAGCACTGGCGTCGTCAGTGGCTTTCTCGGCGAGATGTTCGGCGCCGTGCAGGCGGTCAAGGTGGCGAGCGCCGAGCGCGACGTGGTGGCGCACTTCAGCGCATTGAGCGAGGAGCGCCAGCGGGCCGCGCTGAAGCAGAACGTGTTGCGGCGCGGCATCGATGCGGTCAACGCCAATACGGTGAGTCTGGGGATCGGCATCATGCTGCTGCTGGCCGGTCAGGCCATGGCTGCAGGCACATTCAGCGTAGGCGACTTCGCGCTGTTCGTCTATTACCTGTGGTTCACCACGCAGTTGCCGTCCACGCTGGGCACGTTCTTCGGCGATTACAAGCAGCAGGAGGTATCCATCAACCGCATGCTGGAGCTGGTGAAACCGAAGCCCGCCGTTGCGCTGGTGGCGCCGCAGGCTGTCGTCGCACCCGCAACGAGTTCGGTGCTGGCGCCGCTGCACGAACTGCATGTCGATGGCCTGACGTACCATTTCCCTGGCTATTCGTCA
>JAMCQN010000078.1 GCA_023382055.1 Chloroflexota bacterium | reverse complement strand
GGCGCCACGCCGTTCGACCCATCGCAGTACTTCCACTTCCAGGACGGCCGCATGTACAACGGCTTGACGGTGGTGGCTTACAACCTGCGTGATGTCAACCCGGGCGATGGCGGCACGGGTTGCGTGCCGGGCAGCCACCAGAGTAACTATCCGTACCCCAACGACTGGCGCGAGCTGGACCATCTTCAGCCGTTCATGCGCGCGATCACCGGGCCGGCCGGCAGCGCCATCATCTTCACCGAAGCGCTCACGCACGGCACGCTGCCCTGGAAAGGCCAGGGAGAGCGCCGCACCATCTTCTATAAATACAGCCCGCACCCTGTATCCTGGGCGGCGCATTATATCGACGCCGGTCGTTACCCCGACCTGACGGAGCGCCAGCGCGCCATCCTCGAAGCGCCCAACGCGCGGTACGGCGGGCGCTGACGCGGCCTATCGCCCCGTCCAGGTCAATGAGCCAGTCGTGAAACAGACAGCCGACCGGCGGCCTTTACCGGGCGGGGCGCGCACTACCCGTACGCCTGGATGAACTCCTCCGCTTTCTCCACCAGCCGGCGGTTGCCGATGAACAACGGCGTGCGCTGATGGAGCGATGTCGGTTGGATATCGAGGATGGCTCGCCGCCCGTCCGAAGCGTAACCGCCGGCCTGTTCGGCGATAAAGGCGAACGGGGCAGCCTCGTACAGCAGGCGCAACTTGCCCTGCGAGCGCACCGGGTCGTTGTTGACCGCCGGGTAGTAAAAGACGCCGCCGGATAACAGCGTGCGGTGAAAATCGGCCGCCAGCGAACCGACGTAGCGCTGCGAAAGCACGCTGCCGCTGTTGTGCAGGTAGGCCGTGAACCGGCGCGCGCCGGCGCTCCAGTGATCCTCATGCCCGCGGTCGGCGCTGTAATAACCCCCTTGTTCCGGGATGCATATGTCGGGGTGCGTCATGAGGAACTCGCCGATATTGGGATCGAGCGTGAACCCATGCACGCCGTGGCCGGCGCTGTAGACCAGCATTGTGCTGGCGCTGTAGACGATATAGCCGGCGGCCACCAACTCGCGCCCCATCCGCAGGCAGTCTTCCAGGGCGCCGGGGCCGGCGGCGCTTTTGCGCTGATAGATGGCGAATATCGTTCCGATGCTGACGTTGAAGTCGATATTGGAGGAGCCATCCAGCGGGTCGTAGACCAGCACGTACTTGCCGGTTGGAAACTGGGGCGGGATGGGCAGGATATCGGCGTGTTCCTCCGACACCAGCGCCGCCAGACGCCCCGTGCGCGAGGTAAGGGTATAGATGGCCTCGTCGGCCAGCACATCCAGCTTCATGACCCTTTCGCCCTGCACGTTGATCTCGCCCGTGCGGCCCAGAATCTCAACCAAGCCGGCGCGGGTTGTCTGCGCTGCGATGATCTTGCCCGCCAGCGCCACGTCGTACAACAGGCCAGTCAGCGTGCCGGACGCTGCGGGGAAGCTGTGCTGTTCGTCCAGGATATGCTGTTCGATCGTCGTTAATCGGCGGGCTGCATGGTTGTGATTTGTCATGAGTAACTCCTGGCGCTAAAGATACCATCAGGTGATGCTGCTGGGGCGCACCATCATCGCCACGCTGGCCTTCCTGGCCTTCAACGGCGCGTGGAACAACTACTTCCTGCCGTTTGTGATGTTGAACCGCGGGGAATACTACAAAAGGAATAAGGCCGCCTGATATGAGCGAGGTCTGACTTCTCGCCGAAGTCAGACCTCTGAGTGCCTGTCGAGACGGGTTCTTACTGGGAGTCGGCCAGGAACTTCTCCGCTTCCATCGCGGCCATGCAGCCGAAGCCGGCGGAGGTGATAGCCTGCTTGAACCAGTTGTCGTGCGCTTCGCCCGCGGCGAATACGCCCGGCACGTTCGTATGCAGATGCTGGTTCACGGTCAGGTAACCCTCGTGATCCATGGCCAACTGCCCCTTGAACAACTGGGTGTTGGGGACATGTCCCACGAACACGAATACCCCTTCCACCGGCGTCGTGGTCTTCTCGCCGGTCTTCACATTCCTCAGCAGGACTTCCTTCACTTTGCCGTTGCCGTCGATGCGATCGATGACGCTGTTGGTGACGAACTCGATCTTCGGGTTGTCCTTGGCGCGCCGCAGCAGCGTCGCGCCCGCCCGGAACTCATCGCGCCGATGCACGATCCGCACGCGCGAACCGAACTTGGTCAGGAAAAGACCTTCCTGGAACGCGCTGTCGCCGCCGCCCACGACAATGATTTCTTTATTGCGGAAGAAGAAACCGTCGCACGTAGCGCAATAGGACACGCCGCGCCCGATGAACTGATCTTCACCCGGCACACCCAGTCGGCGCGGCGAGGCGCCGGTGGCGATGATCAACGAATCCACCTCGTACGTCCCATTCGATGACGTCAGCTTGAACGGGCGCTTGCTCAGATCGACCTGGTCGATTGTCTCCTCCACAATGCGCGCGCCGAACTTCTCGGCCTGTTCGCGCATCGCGGTCGTCAGTTCAGGCCCCTGCAACCCGTTCGGGAAGCCGGGGTAATTTTCAACCTCAGTGGTGATGGCGATCTGTCCCCCGAACTCCGGGCCTACAAACACCAATGGCTCCAGGAACGCCCGGGCTGCATAGATCGCCGCTGTCAGACCGGCCGGGCCGGATCCAATAATAGCCAGTTTCTCGGACATCGTTGTAACTCTAATCTCCCTTTCTTATCGCTTATTTGGATGCATTTTATCTGTAAAAGTAACACAGCCATATCGGCAACACGTTAAGAATACATTGGAATTCCCTTTATTTGCGGGATATCGCGCGGCCGGCGCGGCTCTTAGTTCCACCGATATACCATAATCGCCACGCGTTTTTAAAATGACGGTAAAATAGCACCTTAGCGTGAGTATTTCTATTCCCTGATTGCTTGCATTGTAGTGGCCAACCAGGCCAGGGAGATTCAGGTACAAGCTGTGTCACACATCCAACTCCCGCAACCACGCAAAAACTGGGTCGGAAGACAGCGCGCACTCGACGCATTATACGCAGCGCTTGATTCCCGGCTCATACTCGTAGTCGCAGCCGCCGGCTACGGCAAGACGGGCTTGCTTACTCAATTTGCAAAGACTGAGGGCTTCACCTTCAGTTGGTTGGCGCTGAGCGAAAGCGAGCGCGACCTGCGCGTGTTCGGTGAAGGGCTGGTGGACTCGCTCAAGCAGCATTTCCCCGGCTTCGGCGCTCAGACGATGCAAATACTCGCGTCATCGCCTGCCATCGAGCAGAACGTGGCTCTGCTGGCGCGCACCCTGGTGCGGGACATCAACGCCTACCTGGTGCAGCCGGTCTGCATTGTGCTCGATGACTTCCACGTCGTCGAAGCGTCGGCGCCGGTCATTCAGTTCGTCGACCAGCTTATCGCCGAACTGCCTGAAGAAGCTCACCTGATCATCGCCAGCCGCAATCTGCCGTCCCTGCAATTAGGCGTCCTGATTGCGCGACAACAGGTCGCGGCGATCGGCCAATCCCTGCTGCGGCTGGATGTCGAGGAAACCCGCCAGTTGATCGCAGCGTTCCATGGGTTGCCTGTCGGCGAGATCTCTGATACGGTCGCCGCCAACGCGAACGCTGCAACCGAAGGCTGGCTGGTCGGGCTTTTGATGACCAACCATATCGGGCGCATGCGCGACGCGCAGATAGGTCTGGGCGTCCCTCGCGCAGTGGACTTACTCGGCAACTACCTGATGGTACAGGTGTTGCAGGGTCTGCCTGCGCCCCTGCAGGAGTTCCTGTGCCGCTCCAGCGTGCTGGATGAAATATCCATCTCTTTCTGCAACAGCGAACTCGGCTGGACGGACACGGCGGAATGGATTGTGGAAGTTGAACGGCGCAACCTGTTCATACAGACAATCGGATCGCCGGAAGCCAACGGCGCGAGCGAGACGACTTACCGTTATCACCCTTTGTTCCGCGAATTCCTCACGCAGCGCCTGCGCGAGGATGACCCGATTCGTTTTGCGCAGGTCCAGCGTGAAGTCAGCGCCGCATACGAGCGCAGGGGCCAGATAGATAACGCCATACGGCATTATCTGGCTGGCGGCTGGAGCGAGGATGTCATGCGGCTTATGGAGAGCCATACGCCGGTGCTCCTGCAGAACGGGCGCCATCGCACCTTCCTCGAATGGCTGGATCAACTGGATGCCATCAGCCCCGGCGCCCGCGCCAAGCGGCATGTCCTGTGGCAGGTTAAGATCTGGGCGCACTTGAACCTCGGCCAGGACAGTCAGGCTATGGATGCGCTGAACCAGCTCGACCAGCTCTATCTGCGCACCGGCGACCTGGCCAGACGAGACAGTCTCAACATCCGGCGCAGCCTGTTGCTATTTCGCTCCGGCGATTTTGGTAAAGCCCTTACCAGCGCCAACACCGTCATCCACTCCGTCTATCCTCAGCAGCGCTGGGTGCAGGTGGAAGCGCAGCGTATCGCCGCCATGTGCCTGTTTGAGCGAGGCGATCTGAAACAGGCTTTCGAGGCCGTCACCAGCGCCGAGGAATTTACGCGCGACATGGGTCGCGCCGGTTTCGAGGCGTTGACCCGCGTCAAGCTGACCCGCTCGGCCGTGCTGGACGAGATGGGCGACACGCTGGGCGCATTGCGCGCCGCCGCCGAGGCTGTCACGCTGGCGGAGCAGATCCAGGATGACGCGCTGCGCGCCGAGACCACTATCGACCTGGTGGAGCGCCTGCTATTCAATGACTCGAAAGAAGACCTGGTCGAGATGGCAAAACGCGGTCTTGAACTGGGGGATGCGACCGGCAACCAGACCATGCGCATCTTAGGGTTCAGAACCCTGGCGCTCGTATTCATGGCGCAGGATAAGTATGATGAGGCAGTTCAAGCGGGCGCGTCTGCTCTCGCGCTGGCCCGACAGATCACATCGCCCGCCGAGCGCAGTGTGATGCTCTTCACCGCGCTGATCGGGCAGGCGCACGTGCTGTACAGCCATGCGCTCAAAGAACCCTCCAGTGAAAAACGGATCGGCTTGTTACAGCAGGCATTGAACCTCTCGCGTGAAGCAACTGCCCTTGCCGAAGATAACCAGTCCAGCCGGTTCAAATTGCAGGCCTATGCGCGGTTGGGCGCCGTGCAGGCCAGGCAGGGAGATAAAGACCTGGCGAACGCCGTCTTCAACGCTGCGACAGCCATCAGCGGACAGTATCGCAACAATTCGGTCGGGCAGGTCCTGCTGCACCGGTTGCTGGCAGCCTGGGCGCCGGCCACCCCTGATTTCGATCAGGTTAAGATGCTGTTAGGCCAGGTGCGCCAGATCGCCGAGATGCGCGGCCAGAACTACTTCCTCGCCATGGAAGGCCGGCAGGCCTGGGAAACCTACCAGCAGCTCCGCGACGCTGAAGATTTACAGGCGTTGAAGGCTGCGCAACTGGCGCAACCGCAGATCGAGAGCAAAGAGCCGATGACTCCGGCGGCTGCGCCGGTCAAGCCGCAAATGACTCTGGTACAACACGACCTGCGTGTGCATGGTTTCGGGATTGGACGCGTATACCGCGGCAACGATCTCATCCCGACCAGTCAGTGGGGTTGGACAATCCCGCGCGATCTGTTTTTCTATATTCTGACATTGCGGCAGGCCACGCGCGCGCAGATTGGGCTGGTCTTCTGGCCCGAGTCCACTGCCAGTAGCATGCAGAGCAGCTTTCATAACGCGAAATTCGCCATCAAGACAGCGTTGGGCGTACACGCCATGGTTTATGTGAACGGCTTATATTCCGTTAACCCCGACCTGGATTATCTCTACGATGTACACAGCTTCAATCAGTTGATGACGGCAGCCAGGCAGGTTTCCTCCGAAGACGCCATCCAGAAATATCTGAACGCCGCGGCGCTTTACAGCGATGATTTCCTGACCGATTACACACAGGAATGGGCTATCCAAACCCGGGATGCGCTGTCCATGAAGTTTACAGAGTGTTGCCTGAACGCCGGCGCAATCGCACTGGCCACCAACCAGCCGGATGCAGTCATCAATCTGCTGGAGCGAGCCGCCCTGCGCGATACCACGAATGAAGAGATCGGGCGCCTGCTGATGACCGCCCAATGGCGCAGCGGCAAGCGCCGTGGGGCTATTGAAACCTACGCCAGGCTCAAATACGCCCTGCATAATGATATGGATCTCAAACCAGATACCGAGACGGAACACTTATTGCTCTCGATCAAGGCAAATGGTTAGAAATCTTTCATAATCCCGCTCTCAATATATAGTTTTCTACATAGTTTCCTACATACCCCCTGTCTATACTCCAGTCTGTGGTTCGCATTCGGAGTTTCAGCATGAATAATGCTGACTGATAACATGATCGAAACAAGGGGATAGCAATGAAAACCAAACTCTCTCGGTATATCATCCTGGCTGTAGCAACAGTAATGCTCGTCTTAGGGACTATCTTCGCAACCCCGCTCCCGGCAGCAGCAGGTTGTGGAGGTTGCGGTGGCGGCAGCGGCGGCATTTTCAGCACGACTACGCTGCAGTAACAGCCGGCGGGACACATATTTGGATCGGGGGGGGACAAAATCATGGCAATGCTTAGTCAAGAAATCAATCGATTCCTTGGAAATGCTTTACTGGATCCGGCGCTTTTCAAGTGCATTTTCAGCAATGAGCGTGCGCGCGCCCTGCAAGGCTTCAATCTGGGACCGGAGGAACGCTCGACTATTCTGGCAAGTCACGCGCGTTCCCTTTCAGAACTGTCGCGCGAACTGACCCTGACGTGCGCGACCCCGGATATGGCCGATCTCAACGCGGGAATCGACAGGTTTTACCAGTCGCTGCATGCAGGCGTGAAGCAACCTGCGGTGCATATGGAGAGTATTGCGCAGCGCATACTCAATACACTCCCAGCGCAGCACTCGCCCGACGGTTCGGCTGAAAGCGAGAAATTGGCGAAGCTCAAAGCCGTTTCCTAGCAGGCGATCCGGCGGAAAGTGGCTGGTAAACCGTGCGGGAATACCGTTTCATGAGTTCTCGCAGGATTGCAGGCGCGAGTGTGCTGTATGCGCTCAAAAGGCTATTGCAGCAGCCGTGTTTTGTACGGAGGATAAGATGGCTGCACAGACGATATATATGATGAACGGGCGAGGCGCCGACCCGGCCATTCTGAAAGGACTGCTTGCTGCGGGTTGTGATGTACGCGACACCCATAGTGTTGCAGAAACGTTGAACAGTCTGCGTAAAGCCGGAACGCGCTCAGGCGCAAAAGGCGTCATGCTGGTGGCCGAAGTACAGGCCGGTGCGATTCCATTATTGACCTTGCTGCGGGAGACGGGAGCCACCCTTCCACCCACTCTGCTGTTTGACCAGGAAGGCAACAGTATCCAGTCTGCGATCAAAGCGCTGACCTTCGGCGTCCAGGATTACGTGCTGGCCAGCGAGCCTGCCATCCAGCGCGAGTTGCGCGCCAGGGTGCTGGCAGAGCGCATCCAGTCGAATGAGCCGGTTGCCGCGAACAAGCTGGTCTTTCCGCGCGAGCCGGTCGCTGATCCCCTTGCGACCGAAAGCGCGGATGCGCGAGGCGACTTCCAGTGGGATCCGGAGGCCAAGGTTATCTACATTCAGGATAAGTACATTCGACTGAGCCCGGTGGAAGGCCGCGTATTCGATCTGCTGTTGTCCAGGCGAAACCGCACTGTGACCATGGAAGAGTTGCTCAGCCACGGATTGGAGCGCGGTAACGGGAGCGTGGAGGAGGGTATCAAACTTCTGCGGCCGCACATGATGCGCCTGCGCAACAAGCTAGAGCGGCATCCCAGGCTGGCTCACCGCGTCATCAACGTGCGCGGCAACGGGTACATGTTCATCTGAATTACTGCCGATAGAATTCTGTCGGGGCCGTATCGCGCCGCAGCGGATAATCTGCTGCGGCGCGATCATTTTTCCTGCTGACTCAGCCACCGAATGATGAGAGTTGAGATATAAGCCCGGAATCACCTGAGTGATCATCACAACAAGCACCCAGAGCGGAACGGCACGTATGCCGATTCATGGCTAACGAGGCTTCGCCTCAGGCCGGCGGGATTAGTGAGTTACACGCGCTTCGTCGACTTCATGCCGACAGTCTGGGCGCGAGGTCGCGGCTGTGTCCTGTCCGTCGCGTTGATCGCCCTCCCGTATTACCTGGAGACCAACCCCGTCATCGTCGAAGCGTCCTGGCACGCCATCGAGGAAGTACCAGCCGATTACAAGTCCGGCGGTTCCGGTTCGTAAATATACCCGTCAGACTCCCGGAATCTCGCAGATTCCGGGAGTCTGACTGATAAACGGGCGCGCCCCTCCCCTATGTTCGACAGCGCGGTGGACGAGGTGCGCGGCAGGTCCATGCTGTAGGCCAGGTCGATAGCCCAGATTTCGGTGGCCCCGCGCGCGATCGTCAGGCGCACCGGCAGGTCGGACGCGTGACGAACCATAAGAGGTCTGACTTCTCGCAGAAGTCAGACCTCTTCCGAGGTCATTTCTGCTGCCGATCGTGCGGCTGCGCCTTGTTGATCAATTCCGGTTCGGCGCGCGGTTTTTCGTCCTCATCGGCCAGGCGCGGCTCGTAGCCGCCCACGCCGTCGCCGATCATCTCCGGCTCCGGATGATGGGCGCCGTTGCCGTTGCGCCCGGCGCCGTTCCCATTGCCGTTAATGACGATCACTTCCTCGTCGCTGGAATCGTCATGCTGCTCTTCGTCATCCTGGTAACGCGCAGGGGTCTTGCCATTGTTGGATGCGATCTGCGCCGGCTCGTTGAGCGCCTGGCGCACGCCGCCGGAATAACCGCTGCGCACCTCGGCCAGCGCCTGCGCGCGGATGGCGGCCAACGTATGCGGAATGATGTTGCCCTGCAGCGCCTCGGGAGTCTGGTTGGCCTCGATGATCTCGACCACTTCCTTGCCGCTAAGCGTGTTGCGGATGAGCAGTTCCTCGGCCAGGGCGGTTACTTCCTTCCAGTGCTGGCGCAGCAACTTCTCGGTGGCATCCTCCATCGTCAACCAGTATTTCTCCAGCGTCTTCTCGCGATACTGGTCATAACTCGTGCCAGACAACGCAAGAGGCGGGCCAAAGAAGCCCGATTCCACCAGACGCCACATCAACATGCGCACCATCGGATAATCGCCGCCGACGCTGTCATACATCTCGCCGGTGAGCACCTTTTCCGAACCGCGTCCGGCCATCGCGACGATGATCTCGTAAGCGTAGTTCATGATCGGGCGCACGTGCTGCTCGACCGTGTCCACGGGCGCCATGTGCCCCTGGCTGCCCGTGGACAGTTTCACAATCGTCACGCGCACGATCTTCTGATCGGGCATCACATAATACTGGGCGACGGCATGCCCGGCCTCGTGATAGGCCAGCACGCGCTGCTGGTTCTCGTCCATTTCCTCGACGGGGGTTTCCATGCCGGATTGCTGCTCCAGGAAGGCTTTGTCAATATCCTTCTGGCATATCAGTTTGCGCCCGGCGAAGAAAGCCAGCCGCACGGCATCCTTGGTGATGGCCGCGGAGATATCCGCCGGGGTCAGCCCGTTGGTATCCGCCACGATGGATTCCACGTCGATACTGTCATCGTGCTTGACCTTGGAGAGATAACCCTCAATCACCAGCCTGCGGCTGGCCCGGTCGGGCGGCTCAACGGCGATCTTGGTGTCCAGGCGGCCGGAGCGCGTCAGCGCCGGGTCGAGCACGTCCGGGCGGTTGGTGCTGCCCATCCACATGACGTGCCAGTTGCGATTCGGGTTATAGGACTTGCCGAAGAGCTTATAAATGCGGCGGGTGAATTTCTCGCCGCGCGTGGGGTTGTTCATGCCGTCCATCTGGCCGAGCAACGTGCTGAGCGCGAACATGCCAAGCCCCATGCCCATGCCGGTTGCGCTGGCCATGCCGGGGCTGCCGCCGCGCACGCCGCCGCGATTCATGCCGATGGCGTCGATTTCGTCGATATAGGCCACGCAGGCGCCGTATTTGCGCGCCAGCGCGCGCGCCGTTGCCGCATAGCGCAGCACCATCAGGATATCCATGCCCCAGAACATGCCCTGGAAGCTGGTGCCGGCGGCGGAGATAAACGCCATGCCCGACTCGCCGGCGATGGCCTTCGCCAGCATCGTCTTGCCAGTGCCGGGAGGGCCGTACAGCAGCAGGCCGCTGATGTACTTGCCGCCCATCTTCTCAAAGTCCTTGCGGTCGCGCAGCAGCGACATCCACTGCTTGACGAGTTTGACCAGTTGCGGCTGGCCCCAGTAATCGTCGAACGTGACCGTGGTGTCATCGCCGGGGCGGATGATCTCGACCTTCGGTCGGGACAGGAACCAGAACAGCAGCCCGAACTGCATGACGATGCCGAAACCCGCGACCACCACCGTCAGCAGGATCTGCCCGATCCCCTGCAGGATGCTGAGCGCGATGTTAATTGACACTTCGTCGACTGTGGCCAGCGAGATGATCAGCCAGAGGATGCTGACAATGATGACAAGGGTGATGACGGTCTTGATGGCGCGGCGCAGGCGATTCGGCCAGCGATTGTAGGGAATATCTATTTTCTTCTTTTTGGGCTTCGTATTGACTGCGGGCAGACGAAGCGGGCCTGGGAGGTTCGCCATGATCTACACTCTCTCCTTACACGTCCATACACGAATCGTTACTTAGTGGAACCATGCCAACTCTAGAAAAACAAAAAAGAGGCGCAAGCCGTTCTATCAGGCGAACGGGTTCAGCCGCCTCTGCGGTTTCTGGGCGTGTGCGCAGCGTACCATACAGGCATTTTAACAGTATTGCTTAACCGATAAAGGCGGAAAGCCTGAGAGATTGCTGAGAGCGGCGCCGGAATGGCCGCAAAATGGCTTGCCACACAAGCACGTGGCATTGCCGTGGGGCTGCTGTTTCACTCCGATCGCGGCAGCCAATACGCCAGCGACGACTTCGTCGACCTGATCGGCGTCTTTGAGGTGACACAGAGCATGAGCCGCGCCGCCGAGGTTTATGACAATGCCGTAATGGAGACGCGAAGCGTCTTTGCCAGTTACAAAACGGAGTGCGTGCCAGCCGACGGCTTTGAGACACGTGCGCAGGCCAAGAGCGAAACGTTCGAATACATCGAGGTGTTCTACAATCGGCAACGCTTGCACTCAACCCTGGGCTATCTCACGCCCGTGGAAGCAGAGCAGGCAGTTGGTATATCTTAACCAAGACTCCACTAAACGGGGTACGGTCCACCCCCATCCATACAAGGGCTGGCACGCAGGCCAGCCCCTACGCCAACCTATACGTACGGGCAGACCTATGTGTCTGCCCGATCAGGGCTGGCGCACAGGCCAGCCCCTACGCCCACCTATACGTACGGGCCCTGCGGCCTGCGTGTCTGCGTGTCTGCCCATCAGGGCTGGCGCACAGGCCAACCCCTACGCCCACCTATACGTACGGGCAGACCTATGTGTCTGCCCGATCAGGGCTGGCGCACAGGCCAGCCCCTACGCCAACCTATACGTACGGGCAGACCTATGTGTCTGCCCGATCAGGGTTGGCGCACAGGCCAGCCCCACGCCGGTCCATCAGGAAGC
>JAMCQN010000128.1:432-11628 GCA_023382055.1 Chloroflexota bacterium | reverse complement strand
GGATTCTCGCCTGTGGTTTGAAACCACAGGCTGGCAAAAACAAAACGCGCCAAGGCGCGTTCGCGGGCAGCAACCGACCTTGGCCGGTTTCCGCCAACACCAGACGCTGGATTCTCGCCTGTGGTTTGAAACCACAGGCTGGCAAAAACAAAACGCGCCAAGGCGCGTTGCACGCCCCGCCAACCGGTCTTGGCCGGTTTCCGCGCAGCGTGTGCCAGACGCCGGATTCATCCGGTGGCTGATAGTGTCCAGTTTCGTTACAATTGGCGCACGATAATCCATGTAGAGGAGTTGCAGCATGCGGACGGATTACGATGAGACGCCCTATCCAAGCCTGTCCTATTCCCAGACCCACCCCGATCGCCTGGCGACCATCGCGACGCTGCTGGGGTTGAATCCCGCGCCGGTGACGCAGTGCCGCGTGCTGGAACTGGGATCGGCGGCCGGCGGCAACCTGTTCCCTTTGGCTTACGCGCTCCCCGGCAGCCAGTTCACCGGCATCGACATCTCGCAGGCGCAGATCGACGCAGGCCGGGACGCGCTGGATAAGCTGGAGCTGCAGAACGTATCGCTGCAGCGCATGGACATCATGGACATCGCGCCGGCGCTTGGGCAGTTCGACTACATCATCGCTCACGGCGTGTATTCGTGGGCGCCGCCGGAGGTGCGCGAGAAGGTGATGCAGGTGTGCCGGGATAATCTGTCGCCCGACGGCATCGCGTATGTCAGCTACAACAGTTACCCCGGCTGGCATATGATGCGCGCGATCCGCGACGCCATGCTGTATCGCACTCGCGGGATCAGCGATCCCTCCGAGCGGGTGGCGCAGGCGCGTGCCATGCTGGACTTCATGGCCGAAGCCATCCCCGCCGACGGCAACGCATTCGGCGCGTTCCTGCAGTCCTACATGCGCTTCCTGCAGGGTGAGTTGAAAGGGGCCAGCGTGCAGGGCAACGCGTTCCTGTTGCACGACGAACTGGAGGAGGTAAACGACCCGGTTTACTTCTGGCAGTTTGCCCAACACGCCGCCGAACACGGGCTGCAATATGTGGCCGAAGCGGAATTCGCCGACGTGTTCCCCAAGGGTTACAGCGATGAGGTCATGCAGAAACTGCAGAGCCTCTCGCACGATATCATCGAACTGGAGCAATACCTCGACTTCCTGCGCAGCCGCATGTTTCGCCAGACGCTGCTCTGCCACGCCAACCTCACGGTGCGCCGCACGCTGGCGCTCGACAGGGTGCGCGGGATGTTCGTTGCGTCACGGGTCAAACCGGTGAGCGAGAATCCCAACATCGATACGAAATCGGTCGAGCAGTTTCGCAGCGCCGATGGCGCGACGCTGTCCACCGACCATCCCGTCAGCAAGGCAGCGCTGCTGCACCTGGCGCAGGTATGGCCGCGCGCGATCTCAATCGGCGAACTGTTAGCCGCTGCGCGCGCCCGCGTCAATGCCGCCCCCGACCGCCTGGATGATGATGCGGTGGACCTGATGGCGAATCTGCTGAAGGCTTATACCTATAGCTCTCAACTGGTGGAGTTGCACACGTTCCAGCCGCCGCTGGTGGGAACGCTGAGCGAGCGCCCGGTCGCCAGCGCCGTTGCCCGCTTCGAAGCCAGGCAGGGCAGCATTGTGGCGAACCTGTGGCACGAACGCGCGCACCTGACACCGCTGAACCGCCAACTGGTGCGCCTGCTGGACGGCACGCGCGATCGCGCGGCGGTGCTGGACAGCCTGGTCAAGCTGGCTATCGACGAAAAGATTCACCTGAAGGTGGATGGGCAGCCGGTCACCGCTGAGGGGCAGATGCGCCAGTTACTGGATGGCGAACTGGACCAGAACCTGCAATGGCTGGCGCGCGCCGGCACGCTGGTGGGCTGAGCACGGATAGAGATTGGAGATTGGAGATTAGAGATTGGATAGTGGACATCAGCTTGCCTGCCGGGTGAACCAGCAAAGTGGGTTGCCGGCGGTAGTGGACGGTTTACCCGCTCAGCGTCTCGCTTTACCCGCCCAGTCCCCCGTCCCCGGATTCTGTTGGCGGATTCCATTCTGTCGTCGATGATCGCGCATAGACTCCCGGAATCTCGGAGATTCCGGGAGTCTGGGTTCTCGTGCCCATTTCGCCAACAGTCAAGATGAGCCTGGCGGCGCACCGCAAGGCATGAAAACAGCCTGCCTATTTTCATATCAGAATCCGAGACGGGGCTGCGAGCAGTGCCATGAATTTATCGGACAAGCCACTAAGCCGCAGTTGGTAAGTTGGTTGGCAAGAAATGTCAACTATGGATTTGTGAAAGATTGTACAAACATGAGTTGGTTCTGGAATGTAACTGACAAAGGAGAAATGAGATGTTTATTAATGATGATGTCATTCGGCAGGAGGCGCAGGCTTACAACACGCGCCTGGATGCCCTTTTTGCGCCGGTAAAGGTTGAAACGGAGATGAATCTGGTACAGCGTGTGGCTGCAGGGCTGCGCGAGTTGCTGGGTGTTCCCAGCGCCGACGCTCAGGCGAAGCATAATGCTGCGTTCATGGGTCACGGGGTGGTTGCGAAGTAGTTTCGCGAACATAATCGAGAGCCTGGTCCAGCGTCAGCGTCATACCTTCCTCCCACGCAGCCTTGTACAACACACTCAACTGGCTGCGCGCGGCGGCGATTTCATGATTCTGAATCACGCTGTTGGCCGGGCAGATAGAAAACGACAGTAACATGTCCCGTGGCGCCGCCGCGGCGCCAAATATCCGGGCAGCACGTTCGGCGTGTCCCTGCGCCAGAGCCAGCGTTCCAAGCGCTGTTAAAGCCAGGACCATGCCGGCGGGCTGATCGGCCTCTCGATATAACGTCAGTCCCCGCTCGATAATCACGTGCGCGCTTGCCAGATCGCCCTTTGCGATGCGCGTGTAGCCGATCAGAATATGGAGGCGCGCCACGCGTTCCACGTCACCCACATGACGATAAAGCTCCAGGCTCTGCTCGTACCACGAGCGGGCGGAATCCCAATCATGGCTCAACCATGCCATCATGCCCAGATCCAGCATGGTGCGAGCCGTGCCGCTGCCTACATTCCACTGCACGCCCACGTCGCGCCACAGGGCCAGGCATTCCAGCAGCACGGTTTCCGCGCGCGCATAATCAGCCGAGATGAGCAGCAGTTCGGCGAATAGTTGCAGCGTGATGGCCAGTTCCTCCGGTCGCTCCATCTCGCGCAGGCGGGTCACCTCGCTCTCGCCGATTTCCAGGGCGGCGCGCAGATCCACCGCAGCCAGGTTGTTGATGACGGAACAGACGTCAAACTGGCTGGCATCGCCGCGCGCTCTGTCGGCGCGCCGCGCGCCTTCCTGCGCCAGTTCGAGCGCCTGTGTCAACAGTGCGTCGGTGTTTTCGCCGCGCTTCAGGCGGATCCAGATCAAACCGCACAGCGCGACCACCATGCCGTGCGAGTATGGCATGCCCCGCGCCAGCGCCAGGGCGCTGTCGAACTGGGACTGGGCAGCGGGGTAATCCATGCGCTGCATCGCCGTATAGCCCGCCCAATACAGCGCCTCAAAACGCTCGATGGGGTTATCGATCTGTTCGGACAGGCGCACGACCTCGTCGGCGTAACCGCTCCACGGCGACAGGTTGTAGCCGCGAAATGCGAGCAAGCGCAACAGACCGTTTAACGCCTCCACGCGCAACGCTGTGGGGGCCGCGGTGCCGCGCGCCAGCGCCTCCATCAGCCAGACCGTCGCTTCGACCAGGTAGCCGCGCGATACCCACAGCGCCGAAAGCGCCGACGCCAGGTTCAGGCTGGTGACGCCATCGTCGGGGCGGGCGCGCGCCCAGGCCATCAACGCGCGCACGTTGCCCAGTTCCGCCTCAAGGCGATTCAGCAGGTCGGTCGCCGGCGGCCCGCTCCCGCCGCTGGCCCTGACAACCGCCAGCGAGATGATATAGGAAGTCAGCCGTTCGTAGATGCGGTCTGTCTCGCCGGACTCGCTTAGCTTCTCCATCGCGTACTGGCGGATGGTCTCAAGCAGGCGATAGCGTGTCTGGCCTTCGTGGCTGTCGGCGATCACCAGCGACTTGTTCACCAGTTGCAGCAGCAGCGGCAGCACGCTGGCCGTAGGAAGAAAATGCCCGGCCACAAGCTCCGTCGTCTCTTCCCCCGCTGCCTGCTTCCCGTCCCCTGCCTCTTGCTTCCCGCTTCTTGCTTCCCGCTTCTTGCTTCTCGCTTCTTGCTTCTCGCTTCTGACTTCTGGCCTCTGTCCTCTATCCTCTGTCTTCTCCTCTCCCGTCCCGTCTCCGCACACAGCCTGTGCGGCGTCTACGGTAAAGCCATTGACGAAGACCGCCAATCGCGCCAGCAACAGGCGCTCCGGCTCGCTCAGCAGGTTGTAGCTCCAATCCAGCGCGGCATGCAGGGTGCTCTGGCGCTGCAACGCCGTGCGCCGCACGCTGGCGAGCAGCGCAAACCGGTCATCCAGCCGCGCAGCGATCTCCTGGGGCGTCATGACGGCGACCTGCGCGGCGGCCATTTCGATGGCCAGCGGGATGCCGTCCAGACGATAACAGATTTGCGCGACGACGGGCGCGACCTCCAGCGTGAGATCGAAGCCGGGCTGGGCCGACTGGGCATGCTCGACAAACAGTTGAATGGCCTCGTAATTCGCCATTTGCTCCAGCGGCGGCGGATTGGCGGGGTCGGGGGTCGTCATGGGCGGCACGCGCCAGTTCACCTCTCCCGCGATGCGCAGTGCCTCGCGGCTGGTGGCCAGCACGCGCAGTTGCGGGCAGGCGGTCAATAGATGCTCGGTCAGATCGGCCGCCGCGTTGATCAGGTGCTCGCAGTTATCCAGGATGAGCACTAACTGCCTGGGCTCCAGATAGGCCACCAGCAATTCGGTTGGCGTGCAGCATGGTTCGTCCGCTACCTTGAACTCGTCGGCCACGGCGCGCACCAGGGATGTCGGATCGACCAGCGGCGCCAGTTCCACCAGCCACACGCCGTCGGGATAATCGCCGGTGTTCGTGATTGCGCGCGCCACCTGCAATGCCAGGCGCGTCTTACCCATGCCGCCGGGGCCGGTCAACGTAACAAGCCGGTTGGAGGCCAGCAGGTGCGTGATCTCGGTGATGTCGCGCGCATGCCCGATAAAACGCGTCAACGGCGCCGGCAGATTGTTGCGTCTTTTTGCGGCAGTGGCCGCCACAGGCGCTGCTTCTGCCGATGTTTTCTCCGGCGGGGCGACGACCGGGGCTGCCGGTGCGGCGGGTTTCCCGCGCGCCTGTTCGGCCAGTTCGACCAACCGCGCCGCTACCTCAGGCTCATCTTCAAGGTGCAGCGCCGGGATCATCTGCGCCCGGATGGTGGCAAGATCGGGCAATCGCCGGCCGCGCTCGAGGCGCGCGATTTGGGCCTCTGAGTAACCCACCGCGATACCGAGTTCGCGCTGGGTCATGCGAGCGCGATGCCGCAGGTATTTCAGAAGCTCCCCGAATGTGGTTAGCGAATCAATGGTTGCGCCTGGCATTATTTTTCACGATTGAGCGGAACCGACAATAAATTGTACCCTGCGCCTGCCCATTGGCCTATCGCCGTTCTCCGCCAAAAGGCCGGAGAGAAGCTCAAACCAGCGACCCATGTGAATCGAAGGGTGTTCCGGCATACTGATGTGCGTCAGACACAAACCAAAACAAACACGGCGACCTCAACTGACAAAGGGCGCGGTGAACCCGGAGAAGAGCCAATGTTTATGCAGGAACACAAGATTGCACAAAGCGAACACGCGCTGTTCATCGCCAGGTTCAATCAGCCGGCCATTGAAGGCGCGACCGTACAGGTTCCGAACATCATCGACCGCACGGTGCTCGCACTCAAGCGCCTGCTCATGGCGGCACTCCGGCCGCAGCCATTGCGCCGGCCAGGTAACCGCCTGACCGCAGCCAGAGAAAACCGATGCCCGGTTTCACACAGCCGGGCATCTTTTATGGGCCTTCCTGTGCGATGGCCGCAAGAAAACAATCGGCCACGCGCCGGAACTCGTCCGGGCGCGACCACATCAACGGGTGGCCACCCTCCGTTGCGAGGAAGGCCTGGCTGCCTTTTACCTGCATCGCCATGTTGCAGACCTGCTGACACACATCGGGCGCCATCTCGTCGCGCAGACTGTTGCTGAACAGAACCGGGCAATGGATTTCGGCCAGATGTCCATTGAACCAGTCCGCCCCCGCCGCCGCCCAGCGCCGCCACATGGCGGTGTCTGCGCGAATCACCTGTTCCCAATCCTCGCCGTGACCACTGCGCCAGAACTGAACCTGGCCGGGCGTGAATTGCAGACGCTCCTGGATCAAACGCTCGGTATATTCCGCAGTTTCCTTTTCCACGCAACTGTCGGCGATGACGGCCTGCACCTGCCCGGGGTTTTGTGTAGCCATCCACAGTGCGGCGATGGCGCCGCCGCTGGCGCCCATCACAAGGGCCTGTTCATAGCCGAGGTGATTTACCAGCGCCGCAGCGTCGCGGCCGCCCTGCGCCCACCAGTCATCCGGCCAGATGGGCAGGCGGTCAGACTGGCCGCAGCCCAGGAAATCCAGCGCAACGGCGCGGTAGCGCTGGCCAAAGTAGGCCAACTCGCCGGCGTGGTGGGCAGATGACGCCGTGTTGCCGTGCAGGATCAGCAGCAGCGGCCCGCTGCCCTGCTCGCGGTAGAACAAACGGTGGTTATGCGATATGAAGTATGGCATTGCAGATATTGAACCGCGAATCAAGGAAGAACGCGAAGGTACAGGATATCCTTTGCGCTCTTTGCTTGCTTTGCGGTCGATCGTTCTACGAATCGCCGAAGATCATGCGATGCAGATCGGCTTCGGCCTGCTCGATCTTGTTCTGGTAGATGCGCAGTTGCGCCTCGAAGGACGAAGTGAGGTGGCTGGCTTTGTATCCCGCGATCATCTGCTCCAGCCAACTCTGCATGACGCCCGGCGCCGGTTCGCGGTAGCCCTGCGCGCCGTCGAAGCTGACCGTCTCCATCGGCAGGCGCGGCGGCATGGGCGGATATACGCCGTGCGCATACCCGAAAACGATGGTTGTCAATGCGAACACGCCGGACGGCAGGCGCAGTTGCTCCGCCAGCCACGCCATGTCCAGCATGCCGCTGCGGCCGGTTTCCGAGAGCATCACCGATGACACGCCCAGCGCCTCGGCGGCGATGCTCATCGCCATGGCCGCCAGCGAGGCATTCATCACCGCGAGGGTGTACTCCATCAGCGGGCTGTGAGGAAAGGCGTCCGTGCCGAGCGCCAACCGGTCGCGGTGGGTATCGGCCAGCACGATGATGGCGCGGCGCGCCTTGAATGGAATGGGATGGCCGAACTTGGCGCGCCATGATTCGGCGCTGAACGTGGCGAATGACCATGACTGCAGGTTGACCGTCGAAGGCGCGACGCGGCCCGCCTCCAGGATCGCACTGAACACGTCATCGGGGATATCGCGGCTCGCGAAGCTGCGCACGCTGCGCCGCCGCAGGATCACGTTCAACAGGGCGTTGTCCTGCAGCGAACGCGGCGCTTGCGGTTTCGCGCTGATGATGCGCAGCAGGCCTCGGATAAAACCAATGGGGCCCGGTGATTTCATGACTGACGACTCAACCGTGGATTGCACGGATTCCAGCGATGTCGCAACTGGAAATCCGTGCCTGACCTGTTAATTGCGGGATGGATCGGCCGCGATGGCGGGTTCCGGCTGGCTGATCTTATCCTTATCGACCACGGTGAGGAAACCGCCGAACAAGCGATACTCGTCCATGCGGCACGAGTTGATCAGTTTGCCGTCGTAGTAGGTCATGTCGGGGCAACTGTCGCACATATCGGCCTGGCCATTGGGCTGCACGTCCGGCGCCTGGATGATGCCGATGCTCTGCACGTACACGCTGTCGAACAGGTGGCCGGGATGGCGCAGGACATCGCCGATGTAGTTGCGCCATGCCTTGCCCACCGTCTTGTCCAGCGCCGCCATCGCAAACACCTTGCGCCCGATCTTGGCCTGAGACAAATAGGCCAGATACGTACCGGTAAACAGGTGATGGCCGGCCTGCGCCAGTTCCATGGTGCGCTTGCCCACTGAGCCGTACACTTTGCGCCTGGATCCCACGGTAGCGCCGGCTGTCCACTTGAACGAATCGAAATTGAGCGTGCCGCCCAGGTAGGCCGATGCCTCGTATTCGGGGCAGGTCTCCTCGATGATCTGGGCGACCTCCGGCCCGGTGACGAACTTCTCGTCGAAGTGGTCGCGCACGTAGCTCAGCTTGCCGAAGTCCACGGCGCGCTTGGTGTTATCGAGCGCCACGGCGGTGTCGGTCGTCGCCGTGCGGTAAGTGATGAATACCAGCCCATGTACCTTGTCGATGTTGGCCTGGCCCCAGCGCAGGATATCGGGAATCTCGTGATAGGTCGATGGGTAGACCGTCGCGTTAAAGACGACGAACAGCCCTTTCTCCCTGGCGATCATGTCGGCGCATTGCTGGCGCAGCTCGTTAGTCTCTTTCTCGGTCTTGTTGCGCCATTGCGGGCGTCCCTGATGGCTGTCGATGTGGATGGTAAAGCCTGCCAGCCCGGCCTTTTTCAGCTCTTTCAGCAATTCAGGCGTGAGCGCTAGCGCGTTGGTCAGGATAACCGGCTTCATCTTGTTTTGTTTGACGAGGGCAACCAGGTCGAGGATGTGCGGGTAAATCAGCGGCTCGCCGCCGGCAATCGAAACGTTATCGGCATTGCGCCAGCGCTTGAAGAACAGCACCTCTTCTTTGACTTGTTCAAAGGTCTTGTGGCCCGTAATGCGCTGGCGATAACAGCCCTCACAAGCCAGGTTGCAGATGTCGGAGACCTCCAGCCAGGCAATGGCGTTGTCGTTCATCGACCAGGGCAAACGGTACATGTTGCGCTTATCTAAAGTCATGTCTTTCTCCTATCAATACCTCGTGAATGTTCGGACCTGAATGCACGACAGTGAACAGGCGCGATCGACGGCCTGTCTTCAAGGGCCTACACGACTTCATCCCTGGTCATGCGCCGCCTGTACAACCAGTGCTTCTACTCAGGCGGTGCAATAAAGCATGATTTTAGTACGAATCGGCGGACGTGGAAACCAAATCCGGCGCTGTGTCGCGTAACGGCGCATTGCGCCGATAATAGAATGAACGCCGATGCGGGAACATCCGCCCGGTTGCAGCATCGGCGTGTTGCGAGGATTCATGGCAGACGCAGATATATTCATCGACAGCGAAACGCTGGATTCACTGCACGATACGCACATCGCGCGGCTGCCGCCGAAGGAGCGCGTGCGCGCCCTGCGCTTCGGGCTGGCCGCGACTTACGATGACACCTTCGGCTGGCGCACCTGGACATCCTCGCTGGCGCATCTGCTGTGGAATAACCTGAGCATGCCGGGGCTGCGCGTCGTCGGTTGGGATATCCTGGAATATGACCTGCCGGTGCTCAGCGCTGCTACGCAGCATGAAGAGCCGTTATCGACCCTGGACCTTTGCGCGGAAATACTGGCTGCCACAGGCCGGCGTTATCACCTGGATACCGTGGCGCGCGCCAACCTGGGGCGCGGCAAAGTGCTGGATACCTACCAGGTGATCGAGTGGCTTCGCAAGGGCGACCCCGCCTCGATGGAGCAAGCCACCCAGCACTGCCGGAATTGCGCGCAACTGGTGATGGATCTATTTGCTCTGATCAAACGCGGCCAGACGCTCATGTTGCCCGGCCGTCTGTCGCCGGGCAGCTACTCAAAGCCCATGAGCGCCGAAGACCATCTGCGCGTGCTGTTCGCCCTGGATGGACGCTGGCAACGCTGCGAGGATTCGCAAGGCCGCGTGATCGCGCAGCAGGCATGAGTCGCCCGCAGTTCGCGGCGCTAGGCAGCGTACCGGCTGCCCAGCAGGCGTTCCACCTGCCGATCCCACGTCCCGGCCACGCTGACGCCATATTCGCGCAAGCCGCCAGTGGTCAGCGGGCCGCTCAGGTACGGACGCGTGTCGCGCGCCGGATCGATCAAGTCGCTCTGAGCGAAATCGGCGCGCAGGAAATGCATCGCCATGCCGGCGCGCTCCCGGTCGGTGGCGTTGGCACGCGCCCGCGCAGCGAGGCGGGTTGGCCGCGGCCTGCGAGAGGTATTCTAGCTCAAGCGAAGTCGATTTTTCTGATAGGCGCCTCCTCTAAACGAAAGCGGGGCAAGTCAATGACTTGCCCCGCGGTTCGTGTCGCGTGTGGTTTATTACTTCGCAACACTGCTATTTCGCGCCAGCGGTCTGCGGGTCTGGCGCGCTGTTTCGCGCAGCCGCGCCGCCTGCCACGCTGCAATGATCCGGCCGACCAGGCTGGGTTTTTCGACTCGCACACCCTCGCTGATTCGATTTCTCACCGCTTCCCGCTCCGCATGGATTGCTTTCGCAATCATGAATCAATGATTCCAAGAACATATAGGTCCTCCTTGACGCTATTTCAAACGATAAACAACATGTTTATCGGTTCGTTTATACGGGAAGTGCGGGGCGAAAAGTTGACCCTTCGTGTCATTATGCCTGTCAAAGCCCTGCCAACAGTTGGCAAGTTATTGGCAAGTCGTTATGGAGGCAGGGCAAGCTGTCAGCTTACCCTGCGAGTGCAAGGTATCATACAGCCATCACGGAAAGGCTTGGAGGGACAGGATGGCAGGCGGTGCGGTGCAGGCGATGGCGGTGTATAACGTGCGCGCTTTTGGCGCGAGCGGTGTGAAGGCTGATAACGCCCAGCCGGCCATCCAGGCGGCCATTGACGCCTGCGCGGTGGCCGGAGGGGGCATGGTCTACTTCCCGCCCGGCGCCTATACGTCGGCGACCATCCACCTGCGCAGCCACGTGCGCGTTTACATCGAGGCGGGCGCGACGGTGTATTCCAGCAAAGACCGCGCCAGCTTCGACAAATATGCCCTGTTCTTTGCCGAAGATGTCGAGAACATCACACTGGAGGGGCGCGGGACGGTGCACGGCCAGGCCGAATACGAGTGGCGATTGCACGATATAAAGGACTGGTACATCTACCCCAACCAGTTGCTGGCGGAAAAGGCCGGCATCCCACTGATGCGCGCCTTCCCGACCGCCAACACCTATGGCAATCTCGTCCTGTTCATCCATTGCCAGGACGTGCAGATCAGCGGGCTGTCGTTCATCG
>JAMCQN010000128.1:0-368 GCA_023382055.1 Chloroflexota bacterium | reverse complement strand
CAATCTCGTCCTGTTCATCCATTGCCAGGACGTGCAGATCAGCGGGGTGTCGTTCAGCGATTCGCCGACGTGGACGATGCACATCTTCGGCTGCGACCGGGTGGTCATCGACGGCGTATATGTCAGCACCAGCCTGAAGGCGGGCGTGTGGGCCGACGGCATCGACCCCGACGGGTGCAGGGACGTGCGCATCTCCAATTGCACCATCGAAACCGGCGACGATGCGCTGGTGTTTTACTCCGGCCACACTTATGGCCCGGCGCGGCCTTGCGAGAATATCACCGTGACCAATTGCCGGCTGTCCTCCGCTTCCAGCGGTTTGAAGTTCTGCGACGGCAACGAGAAGGCCATCCGCAATGTCACCATAG
>JAMCQN010000151.1 GCA_023382055.1 Chloroflexota bacterium | reverse complement strand
TAACCAAGCTGTCCAGGTTGCATCCCTGCCCAATAAGCCAGCTCCCAACCATCCTTGGCGCCGTGGATATCCTGTACAGTTCTCAACTAACCCTAGCATACCTGCGGAAGGGGACATTTCTACTTTGGAGAAAAGGTGACATTTCTACTTTGGGCTAGCATAGCCAATCCAAAATTCTGGTCATCGGAGCAGGCGTCGGGCCAGTAATCGCGGGCGCGTTACTGGCAAAAGGCTGTCACGACGTAACGGTGCTGGAAGCGCATGTCTATACGGGAGGCTGCGCCGGTACTTTTTACCACCAGGATTATCGGTCGCCGCGCACCGATGAGCGATAGCCGCTTAGTGGGGCAGCAGGGTGACGTAGAAAAAGTCGCGGTCGTACGGCTGCAGGAATTGCGCCGGTGGAACGGTCATCTGATCCAGCAGCTTTTGTGCGACGACAGGATATTTGCCTTTCCCGTCCGATGGCTTGTAGATGGCAAAGCGCGTGTAATACCCATTGATATCGAGTTGCATGCCGTTATAAGCGCCGGCCATCAATAGCGCCTGTCCCAATGACTGTACCGTTAATGAATTGCCCGTGGCGTAGATCAGGAATCGGCCATCCTTCGTAATACCGATGCCAGAGCGCCATGTGGTGTCAAGGTTCTTTACGGTATATCCCCACTCCTTGCGACTGCCATCATTGACTGATGGATTGATGACGCCCATATCGACCAGCGTCGGGCAGTTCTGTCGTACAGCCTCGATATCCTGAGTCTCGGTTATGTCGATGCCCCATGAACCGAGATTGATGGAACCGTTGTTATAGATGACCAGCGAGGCTAGCCCGAATTGTGGTGTGATGATATTCACGCCATTGATCTGAACACCATACTCTCCGTGGATGGACTTGAAACCGCCATTAAACGCGACAAACAGTTCATTCGCTTGCTGATCCCGTAACGGTATCATGCCTGTGCGACTGACTGGCTGTGTCCCTTTGGCGGCGACTGGCTCCTGGGTGCCGAGAACAAAGTGAAGGTCGACTTTCGACAAATCAATCCGCACTACAGCCGCCTGGACATAAGGGCGCGCTGGGTCAGGTTTTACGCTTCCGCGCGCCATGACGGCATGGCCGCCAACAATCGGGCCGATAGCCTGCCAACCACCCTCCAGGCTGGGATCCGCCTCAACGACATCCGGCAATGGCGCTGGCGTCGGCGCAGGCGTGGTTGGCACTGCTGTCGCTGCCTGTTGGTCAGCATTGACCACAGCGCCCTGCGATGGCGTATAGGTTGGGTTTTTCAACGGCGTGCGTGTCTTTACAGGCGGAAGCGTTGCGACTGCGGTTGATGACGAATCCGCAAATGTAAGCGCAGGTTTCTGGCCTGTGAGCTGGTACCTGGTACGGTTGATCGTATCCTGAGCTTGAAACGAGACGCTTTCGATTTCGGCGACCGCTTGTACACCGATCACAGATCTGAGCGCGTCGGCTATCTGTGCGCCGGTGGCAGGGGATACAACAGGGATAACTACAAGTCCTGCCATAAGTATCACCACGATGGCAGGGGCAATGCCCACGACTCTAGCAGTCTTTTTTAATTTAACTTTATGCTGGTTGATCCATGCAGGGAGCGACGATAGCTTTAACATAAACAATCCAATAACAGTTCCAGGTTCATTCCTTTGATTCAGTGAAGACGCAGTTACATTATGGTAACCGTCAAAAACAGTCACAGTTGAGGGCTAAGCGTCAGCGCGTAAACGCGCATGCGGGCGTAGATGCCGTCCCAGTGAAACATCCTATTCGTAGCAGTTGAAAACCGGCTTGGCGCCAATATATTATGTGATGACAAGCGGACCATTATCTCAACAAATGTTATAACGGTATGAACTTATCTCGTCCTGATTATAGCGCGATTAGCACATGCTGAGGGCTTATCGAGTTGTTCCTTTGTGCAGCGCGGAGACTGCATTGCGGCGATAACGGCTGCGTCCTGCGAATCGTGGAGCGCAAACTGAAACCCGCTGGCCATGTCCCGGGTTATTTGTGATATATGGGTATATTTACCGATTAAGCGTAGCGTGTCTAGTGCGCTTCGCCAATATGCCAGTAATTGTCACCCACAGGCACATACGAGCCACTGGACTGCAAGGCAGCAAAGACATCAAGAGGAGATGTGCGCGTGATGACATTCACGACCGCATACAAAGTACGCGCATGCACATTGCCCTGAGGGCTTAATTTCGCTATTTCGGGGAACGATTCGCGCACGGCCTGTGAAACGTCGCGCGGCGCTACTCCACGTAAATCGTCAAGCGCCGCAGGATTTTCTACGAACACTGACATCAGTTCATCAAATTCGCAAGCGACTGCGCGCTGTGCCGTCTCCAGTCGCAGGCGTCCATCGCGGCTGTTGGCGACTCGTACCCATTCGCGCTTGGGGCGCCGTCGTTTGTAGTCGATCAATATCACATTGTCAGAAGGACCGCGCGATAATTGCAGGTATGCGCCTGCCGGCAGATCATTTTGCTTATACCAGTCTCCCAGGCCAAAGATATAAGCGCCCTGTTTGACCAGCCAGACCACATACTCCTTACCGCTCACCGCATCCCGGAACGTGACCGGCGCACGCGGTTTGCTGACTTTTGGCAATACCCCTGCAATTCTGCTGGACCAGCCAAGCGTGCCGGCGCGCAGATGCGGGAAGGTGAGGACGACAGCGGCGCTGTTTTGCGGCTCTACAGGCGACTCAAGGTCATACATCAACTCGTCACCCAGCTCTACGGCCAGCGCGCGCAGATCATCAGTAATGATCGCTTCCTGGGTGCGCATCGTAGCTGGTTGCAGGGCGCCCGGTATATTGCGCACCTCAGTTGGTTCCAGCCGCCGAAGGAACCAGGACGATATACCGTCATCCAGACTCACGTCGTCGAAACGATCATCGCGAGCCAGGGCGGTATTCAGCGAGATCTCCTGCAGGCTGCCGGCAATGTCGGGCGGAAGCCCAAGTTCCTCAAGTATGGTGTGCGTAGGCAGAGGGCCGCCTCCTGTAATATCCAGCACGGCCTCTGACAGGTTCAAGTGGCCGACGTTGACTTCCGCCATCATGGCGCGCAGGAACCAGTCTCCGCCAATGCGAAGAAATTCACTATCGCCTGCCAACCCGGTATCAATAACCTGTGAGATGCGTTCGCCGTACTGTTCAACCAGTTCCTGTGTCGTCGACATGACGCTGTCGTCGCTCAAGATGGCCAGCACATTATCGTCATTCAAACGATGAGGTCGAGTGTAGTTTGCGGCAAACTCGCGGTGCTTGCCGCCAGGCATCTCAACGGTGATCACATCGAATGGTTCAATTTCCGGATTGCGCCCGGCGCGCTGGCTGATCACTTTACCCGATGCCGCCTTGAGCGCAGGAAATACCAGTTCCTCCCCGACGGTGTATTTTTTCTTCGGCTGGTAGATCGTGCGACGTTCCAGTTCCCGGCGCAGTTCCGCCGCTTCTATATCGACACGATGCTGCATCAAGGCCGATGCAAGCTCACTCAAAGGTTTTGGTGTGCCGGTTTCCAGCAAGTAGCTGGAAAGAAAATCGGCGTCATCCTGAGTGAATTTGTACGCCGACCAATATTCGCGAGTTTGCGTTTGCCTATGAATCACAAGTTTAAGAACCTATAGCAAAGGATGTGAACTTAAGGATTATACCAATTGGCAACGCATAATGCTAGTATCCCGCCAGCCCCAGCCCTCGACTCCTCGATGTGTTCAATGTAACGACGCCGATCAATCGTGCATGGGCGCGGGTCAATATGTCTTTGGCTTGCTGCGCGTCGGCTCGCCGCGTTTTTCCCATCTGGACAACCAGAAGGACGCCGTCTGTTTTAGATGCCAGCATTGCCGTATCGCTTACATCCAGCATCGGCGCAGCGTTAAAGAGAACCACATCGGCCATATCGGTCAATTTAGCGATAACGTCAGTCATGCGGCTGGAACTGAGCAAATCCAGCGGCGCAGAATGCACGGCGCCGCCCGGCAGCACAGACAAGCCGCGTATGTCGGCAGTATAGAGCGGTATCTGCACAGGATCGTCATCCTCAGACAACACGTCGCCAAGACCGCGCTCATTCTTCATCCCGAAATATTCATGCAACGATGGATGCCGCAAGTCGGCTTCAACTGCGATGACTTTCTTGCCGGTTTGAGCCATCACCACTGCCAGATTGGCCATCACCGATGTTCGTGCTTCGCCTGCTGCCGGCGACGTGACGACAATCGTTTTGGCCGGCGCATCCAGCGAGGCAAAGTACAGGTTGGTTCGCAGAGAGCGATAAGCTTCTGCGGCTGCAGATTGTGGATCGGTGAGTGTTATCAGGTTCATGTTTGCTCGTTATTCAGAAACGCAATTGTTGATGCCAGTTGGCGATGCGTCACTCATGCGGGATGACGCCGATTACAGGCAACCCCAACTTGCGTTCGACATCAGATTGCTTGCGCAGCACGTCGGCTTGCGACCACTCCAGGGCGACGACTATCAGCATACCTACCAGTGCGCCGAGGACGCCGCCCGCGATGACGTTCACGCTGGTACGCGGATAATCCTGGTGGTATACGGGCTCGTCGCCCAGGACGGCATCTACGCGGTCCTGGCGCTGCTGCTTGGCATTCTCAGTATTCCGCCAGTCGGCAAAAATCACGGCCCATTCTTTTGCGATGCGATTGGCGACCTCGCCGTTGTAATCGCTGACCTCGATCTGCACGGCGAAGGTGGCTTCGTCGCTTGCTACCTTCGTGCTGTTGAATATGCGATCCGGAGAATAGTCCAGTTGAAGATTCTGCCCAACCACTGCGGCGTTTCGCTTATTGAAGATGATGCCGATGTACGAATTGATCAGTTGCTTGGCCGACTGGGTCAGGCCGAAATCTGAGCGGGCCGGCTGGATAAACAACTCCATGGACGATTTGTAGATCGGAGTCTGTAGTTTGCTGAAGACATAAGCGCTGACCATCGCGGCGACTGCGACCACAATCACAATCCATGCGCGCCTTCGTGCAATTTGAAGATAGTCTTGTACTTCCATTGGCTTAACAGTCGTCTATTATCGATGATACGTGTTGCGTTGCCTGTCGGGCAGGCCTCATTTGGTCAGCGGTATCTCCACGATGATATGCAGTCCCATGCGCTCCAGTTCCTGGCGCTCTCGCACGTATGGGTCGAGGAAATGGGCAATCAAAGCAAGCGCGAGCCCGCAGACCAATGCGACAATGAAGCGCATCGGCAGGTCGAAACGGTCGCGCAGAGAAATGGCGCCCGGCACAGCCACCGGCTTGTCAAGCGGTACCACCGGCGCGCTTGTTGCTGCCGATATCTGCGGCCAATAGGTCGCGCCGTGCTCGGCGAATTCTGCGCTGATCGCATCGCCGATTTTGACAGCCTGAGCGGCATCGGGCCAGTTCAGATAGATGACCATGATGCTCTGCTTCTGATCGGATGAAATCGACCCTTGAAGCTGTCCCGGTGACACGCTCATCCCCTGCGCGTTTACACGATCAGCCACATTTTGTGCAAAGAGGCTGGTGCGCGCGATGTCGGCAAAGCCGTTGGCCATGTATTCAGATGACAGCCATGTGTAGTACCGATCGTAGTCAAAGGCGTTGCTGGTTTGTTCCGGCGGCAGGCCGGCTGCATAGCGCAACGTTACTGTGTAACCCGGTGACGGCGCCCGGAAAGTGGCGACGGTCACAATCGTCAGCGCCGCTACCGGAAGCAGCACCAGCCACCACCGCCGCAGGATCATGCGGATGTAATCATTCAGCATAGTCATTAGTTTACACGTAAGGCAAACGCTCTTCACGGGCCAACACATAGCTGGTCCCACTGGCCTGTCGCACCATCCCTTTCAGTTCCATCAGAGCGAGCGTGCCGGTAACAACCTCAGTAGGAAGGTTCAGCCTGTTGACCAGGTCATCTGTCAACACCGGTTCATGTGAAAGCTGCGCCAGCAATGACCGTTCAATATCGTTTTCCGGCGCGACAGCCTGAGCGGTGATAAAGCTGGTCACCATGCTCAGGTTCAGTTCTTCCAATATGTTGGCAGTATTTAGCACCAGCTTTGCGCCTTGCTGGATCAGCTTATTGGCGCCTCTGCTGGAGCGGTTGAAGATATTGCCAGGCACAGCAAAAACCTCTCGCCCCTGCTCAAGCGCGAAGTCGCTCGTAATCAGCGCGCCGCTTTTCTCATCGGCTTCGACGACCACGACGCCCAGGCTCAATCCGCTGATGATGCGGTTGCGCGGCGGGAAATTCTGGGCGTCAGGTTCGGTTCCGGGCGGGTAATCGCTGACCAACGCGCCGTTTTCGCTGATCTCTTGGGCCAGTTTGCGATGCTCTGGCGGGTAAGTGATATCCACACCGCACCCCAGCACAGCCAGCGTGCGTCCGCCGGCCTTGATGGCCGCTTGATGAGCATAGGCATCGATGCCTCGCGCCATACCGCTGACCACCGTGATGTGATTCCGCGCGAGATCACCTGCCAGCATCTCGGTGACCTCGCGACCATATACCGTGGCGCGTCTTGTGCCAACCATGCCAATCGCCCAGGCATCCGCGTCGGCAAGCTGACCCCTCACATAAAGCACCGGCGGGGGGTCGCTAATTTGCCTGAGAAGTTTGGGGTAAGCGGCATCATCCCATGTCAGGACGTTGATGTTCTTTTCCAGGATGCGTTCGAGTTCAGCTTCGGGCTGTACCGTCCTGCGCGTTTCGACAATTGAGAATATCGATTTCTGATCCAATCCGGTTGCCAGCAATTCAGCGGGATGCGCATTCCAGGCGTCATACAACGTCGGGAAGTGGGATTGCATGAGGCGAAGCCGCACGGGGCCGATGCCCTTGATGCGTGCCAGGGCGATGAGGTATGCTCGATGATCAGGTTGAGACATGGGGAGATCGCCTGTCTGTTCCCTTGTCCGTATTACCGGTGATGAGTGCAGTGATGCACCCATTAGCCGTGCGCTATGTTAACCCGTCAAACCATCTGGAACTACGACGCTCATCTGATCGTGCTCCAGATCAACCTGTCGTATGACGCTCTCGATGGCAGGCAGCAACAGTTCCTTGCCATCAGTTGTTTTGACGATATAGACATCATTGCTGCCGGTCGCTAGGACTTCGCTGAGATGGCCAAGCTCCCGACCAGTTTCATCGACGACGTGCATGCCGACCAGTTGATGAGAATAATACTCCCCCGCAGCCAGAGCGGGTAATTCGCTGACTTTGATAGAGACGCGCGCGCCGCGCAGTGCCTCTGCATCGTTGCGCGTATGAGTTCCTTCCAGTTTCAGCAGAATCGCATTCTGATGGTTGCGATACCCAGTGACACGGGTTGCGGTTGTGGCATCGTTAAGGTAAACGCGTTTCACCCCCTCCAATGCCATGGAATACTCGGGAGAGGTGTGGAGCTTTACCTCTCCCATGATGCCATGTGGGCGCGCAATGACGCCAATCTCCAGGTATGTCGGGCCCGTCTTACCCATTACGCGACACCCTGTGGTTAGATGATTTTCAGTGCGACATGGTCGCCATTGTTGGCGCTCGCGGTGCGCAGCAGAACGCGGATTGCATTTGCCACTTTGCCATCTTTTCCAATGATGCGCCCTGTTTCGTCATCCGCAACTGTCAAGGTATAAACGAGTACACCGCGGTCTTTTTTCTGGGACACGCTGACTGCGGCGACATCGTCCACCAGCGATTTAGCGATATATTCGATCAGGTCTTTCATAATGCGTGCATTATTCTGCCGACTTGGGCGCTGCAACATGGCCGATGCGCGTGCGTGGATCAATCACAACAGCAGCCGCTTCCTGAGCAGCCGCCTCAGCCAGCAGCACATCCGCCGCCTCGCCCTTCATCAGCCGTTCGAAACGAGCGCTGGTGCCGGTCTTTCTAAAAAGCTGTAAAACCGAGTCACTGGCCTGCGCGCCGACCTTCATCCAGTATAGCGCCCTGTCTTCCTGGACTTTGACGGTTTCAGGCTGCGTGCGCGGGTTGTAAGTGCCGATAATCTCGATAAACGCGCCGTCACGCGGCGACTCTTTATCGGCGACCACGATGCGATAAAGTGCTTGATGCCTGGAACCCATACGGCGTAGACGAATTCGTACCATTTAACTCCTTTGAATAAACGAAAATGCAATCAGCGACTGGACATTATAGCCTTGAATGCGGCTGCCGGCTGTCGCTGGCTGGTTGACTACCTGCGGCCAAATAAACCGCCAACCCCTCTTAAGCGTGGATTGGTGGAGAATTGCTTCATCATTTTCTGCATCTGACGGAACTGGATGATCAACTGGTTGATATCCTGCACGCTCGTTCCGCTGCCCTTGGCGACGCGACGTTTGCGGGAAGCATTCAGCAGATCCGGGTTGCGCTGTTCCCCGATCGTCATTGAACTGATGATGGCTTCGACCCGTTTCAGTTGCTTGTCGGTCATATCCGGGGTGAGTTCTTTGCTCAGCTTGCCAAAACCCGGGATCATTGCCATAACTTCATTCAGCGGCCCCATCTTCTTTATCTGTCGAATCTGGCTGAGGAAGTCCGCGAGATCGAATTTCGACGACATCATTTTCTCGGCGGCTTTGGCGGCTTCCGCATCGTCAAAGTTCACCTGAGCTTTCTCGATGAGGCTCAGGACGTCGCCCATGCCCAGAATACGGCCGGCCAGCCGATCCGGGTAAAACGGCTCGAAGGCGTCGGGCTTCTCGCCCTCGCACATAAATTTGATCGGAACACCGGTGACTGCCCGCATGCTGATCGCAGCGCCGCCGCGCGCATCGCCATCCACTTTCGTCAGGACCAGGCCGGTCAGGCCCAGGCGCTTATTGAACGTCTCCGCGATATTGACCGCTTCCTGGCCGGTCATCGCATCGGCAATCAGCAGGACTTCCTGTGGTTTGGTGACCGCTTTGATTTTCTCGACTTCGGCCATCATGGCCTCATCGATTTGCAGCCGGCCGGCGGTGTCGAGAATGACGATGTCATAGGCGCCCTGAACGGCGTGCATCACAGCGTTCTGGCATATCTGCGGCGGCGGAATCTTGTTGCCTTCCGCGTGCACGGGTATATTGAGCTGCTTGCCGAGTTGCTCGAGTTGTGTGATGGCAGCCGGACGATAAGTGTCCGCGGCTACCATGATCGGACGCATGCCGTTGTTCCGCAGGCGCAATGCCAGTTTAGCGGCTGTGGTGGTCTTTCCTGAGCCCTGCAGACCCACCAGCATGATGACGTGCGGCGAAGGCCCGCCCAGATCCAGCCTGCCGGGTTCGCCCAGAGTCGTTAGCAGTTCCTCGTGCACGATTTTCACGACAGCCTGGCCCGGAGTGAGGCTCTTATGGACTTCTGCGCCGATTGCCCGCGTTCTTACGCGCGCCAGAAACTCCTTGACAACCTTGAAATTGACATCGGCTTCGAGCAGCGCCAGGCGCACCTCGCGCAAGGCAACCTCAACATCCTGTTCCGTCAGGATGCCGCGCTTGTTGAGGCGGTCGAACACCGCTTGCAGTTTGTCACTCAGGCTTTCGAACATGGATACTCACATCGATGCACAGGACGAAACGGCCATTGCGGGGCGATTCTACCTGCACGCGCTTCAGTTATTTGCCAAACGAGTAAAAGCGTAGTATTTTAATTGTATTATGGGTAATGCGTCAAGCAACAACAATGCAGAACAGGTCAAGTCAATTATCATTCAGAGCGGCGTCATCGCGATATTGCGCGGCAACTTCGACGGGTGGTTTGTCAAGATCGCCCAGACATTGGCGAACGCCGGCGTTATGGCTATGGAAGTGACCATGAACTCGCCCAAGGCGCTGGAGGGAATCCAACTCGTCCGACAGGAACTGGGCGACAAGGTGCTGATGGGGGCGGGGACAGTACTGAGCGCTAAAGATGCCGCAGCGGTTATCGACGCTGGCGCGCGTTTTGTCGTTGCGCCGAATACCAATCCACAGGTCATCAAATACTGCGTTGAACATGCTGTCTGTGTGATTCCGGGCGCGTACACGGCCACGGAAATCATGACGGCTGTCGATCTGGGCGCTAACCTGGTGAAGATATTTCCGGCCGATTTAACCTATTTCAAAGCTATACGCGGCCCGCTCAACAAGGTGCCGTTTGTGCCCACGGGCGGCGTGGATCTACACAACGCAGCCGACTTTATCAAGGCGGGCGCTGTCGGCGTCGGCATGGGCAGCGCGTTGATCGGCGAGTATGTCAAACAGGCTGACGGGCTGCAGGTCATGTACCAGCGCGCTACCGATCTGATCCATGCGGTGCGCGCCGCGAAGGGGCTCTAGCGGACTTGACGAGGGAGTTTCGATCCGCTAGAATCCTCCTGCTAACTCAGTGGTGACGTAGCTCAGACGGTAGAGCAGGGGACTCATAAGCCCTTGGTCACTGGTTCAAGTCCAGTCGTCACCATAAACCGAAGAGCCACATCCATTGCGGCTCCTCGGTTTTTCCGTACCCATGTAATGTGTCATCGTTTTAACCCAAACATCGCCTCTTTCAGATCCAGGTAGTACAGGTAATCCGCCGGATCGACGTTGGGCGGGCAGCGATGATCGCAAAATGGGATGTAACCGCCGCGTTCGACCAGCGGGACCAGCGTGTCCAGGTAGGCCTTGATCGCCGCGCGCCCATGCCCAAGCTCGATCTTATCGACGCCGCCCATGATGCGCAGGTCTTTTCCGTATTGCTTCAACAGAACGGCCGGATGCGCGCAGCCGTTGACCTCGAACGGGAACAGGCAATTGATCCCGCCTTCCATCATCGCCGGCAGAATCGGGCGCACGTCGCCATCGCAGTCGGTGTACCATAGATCGATGCCCGCCCGCCGTATTTTTTCGTGCAGGCGCTTGTATCGCGGCATGACGACGCCCTTGAAAAACCTCGGCGAGACAATCGGTCCATTCTTGAAGCAGATGTCTTCCCAGCCTGATGCATAGTCGAAGTCGAAGTGTGGCAATACCTGATCCAGGAAATCCTCGACCATCACGCAGGATGTTTCCACCATGTCCTCGACCATCTCCGGGTAATCGCTGCATGCGTAGGCGAGACCTTCGAAGGTCAGCATGTCGCGCACCTTGCCGATCATCGAACCGCAGGAGACGCCCAGAGGGTAATCGCGGTTGGCCGGGTGCTGGCGTTTGAGCGCCTCGATATCTAGTATCCTCTCTGGGTCGTCGCGCCGGAAACGCTCCTCTTTTACACGCTGCCAGTCATCCGGTGTCAGGATCGACGACTTGATGAAGTGGGGAATCGTGTCGTGGGCGTCGCGGGGAATCTCGGCCAGCAGCCCATCGGCGTTCATGATGATATTGGTTGTCTCTCTTTCCTCGACGACTCTGTTCGCGAAGGCAGGACTTAACCAGACGTTGCCGCCGATGACCTCCATGCGGTCGAAGTTGAAAAAGATATCGGCTTCGGCGTTATTCGTGATGCCGTTCTCGGCGAAAATCGACCATAGTTTAAAGTTCTCATCCCAGTAACCGAACTCCATATTGAAACAGCGATCCACAGGCTGGTAGTGCATCTGCCTGGTAAAGCGCTCTCGATCGGTCATTGTGCCGGCCCACTTGGGGCGGCAGGGCGTGATTGCCATGTGTCTCTCCTGAGCGATTCGATATCCGGTCGTCAATGCTGCGAAGCAGCAGTGCGGTCTATAACGGTTCTTGTGAGTTTTACACTCGAAACCGTTATCATGCCAGTTCAACGGCAGCGACAGCGGTATGATTGAGCGACAGAATGATGTTGAGACCTACCGGTATCACTGCTGATCGCACCCAGGCCGTGTTGATCGTGACGTGGAGCGACGGTCATCGCACCGACTATCCATTCGCCGATCTCAGCGCGGCTTGCCCATGCGCCAGTTGCAACGACGAGCGCCAGAAACTCGCCGCACAGGGGCTTGATCCGCAAAGCGAATTCAGACCCAAATCCAGCTACCTGCAGGCCATCGAACCCGTCGGTACCTACGCCGTCAACATCGCGTGGAAAGATGGATGCCGCTATGGCATCTATACCTGGGATCTGCTGCTGGAACTGGAAGAGCAGCACCCGGCGTGGCGCTTATAAGCGCTGACACGCTGCTCGTAAGGTATGTGAAGACGCAGGCAATTACTGACACAACTTGGTTTGATGTTCCTCGAATGTCTTTGAGAACTGGTGCGTTCCATCGCCGTTGCACGAGGCGACGAAATAGAGATAATCAGTCTGCGCGGGCGTAATAACCGCCTCGATCGAGGACAGGCCGGGACTGGCAATTGGCCCGGGCGGCAACTCCGGATTGACATACGTGTTGTAACCGCCCGGATCCGCGTACTTCAAGTCGTCAAGCGTGAGGCCTTTTTTCCACCAGCTTTTCTGGTCAGGTTGATAACCCAGCGCATATTGCGTGGTCGGATCGGCCTGTAACGCCATGCCGATCTTCATACGATTCAGGTAGACGCTGGCAATCATCGGTCGTTCTGATGGAACCACGGCCTCGCGCTCGACAATCGAGGCCAGTGTCAGAATCTGGCGGGGCGTCAGATTGGTGGCGCCCTTAGCGCTCTCCATAAGCGGCGCCACCTTTGCCCCGTAGTCGTCAAGCATCTTGAGCAGAACATCCTGAGCAGTAGGATTTTGCGGCAGTCGATAGGTGTCCGGGAACAGGTATCCCTCGAGCGAGGCGCCGTCCGGCAGGTCCTTCAGGAATGGATAACTGTAGTCGGCCCGCCTGGCCAGCCGTATAAAATCGTCGGAATTGATGTTGACCTTCTCCTGCAGCAACTCGGCGACTTCCTCAAGACGTTTGCCTTCAGGGATAGTGACCTGAGTCTCGAGCGCCAGGGCGCGTTGCAGCGTCTGCGCAATCTCGGGGATATTCATATTCGGCCTTAGCGTGAACTGGCCGGCATTGATGGATGAGTCGAGTCCATTGACGCGAACATACATGCGAAAGAGATCGCCGTCCTTCACCAAACCTTCCTGCTGCAATTGGCGACCGATATCGCTGACCGACTCGCCGGGCGATACGACGAACGTCTGTGGCGTGGGGTCGTTGCTGAGTGGGCGGCTGATATCGTTGCTTCGCAGCAGATCAAGGTAGACGCCAATGACCGTCTTGTCCAGACTGGTCATGCGGCTGCTGGATGCATTGATCCCTTTCACCTGTTGCGACAATATGGATGCCGCATAAACCAGCGCGGCAATGGCAGCCAAAAAGATGACGAGTTTGACGGGAGATAGTTTCTGTTGCTTTCTCATGAAGGTTGTGACCAGGATCGACTACTCGGTGGCTGGATGATCCTCTTCCTCAAGTTGATCCGACTCAATTGGATGCAGTTGATCGAGGTAACGCTGCAGTATTACCGCAGCCGCGATGGCATCTTCGTGCGCTACCCGGTCTTTACGCCGCCTTGTTTCCAGTATCTCGATTGCCTCCCCCGTACTGTACCGTTCGTCGCACAGATGAATCGGCACATCCAGCAAGGCGCGCAGTTGGGCGACGAACGCCTCGACCTGGCGCGCCTGTGAGCCTGCTGATCCATCGGCGTTCCAGGGGTAGCCGACGATTACCTCGTCTGCCAACTGGCTCTTTACCAGTTGATTGATGGATTGAAGCGCATCCTGCCGTTTCCGGTCGATCACGTCGAGCGGGCGGGCAATGACCTTGAGCGTGTCGCTGACTGCTACGCCGATACGACGGTTGCCGACATCCAGACCTATACTGCGTGCCATGTCTGTACCCGGTTACTGTCTCTTGACCTGCGCCTCGATTCGCAACGTGACGAAAGGCATACGATTCGTATAACGCAGCAGCCAGTCGGGCTGGACCACAATGGCCGGGTTGCCTGTCAGCGAGTAGTTTTCCAGTAACGCGGACTGCGCATCCGCAATCGTCTTTCCACGGACGAGTTTTTTAACCTGATTCACGTCAATCGCCGCTCCGGCCCGAGCATGTGCGGTGATAAAGAATTCCGTCCGCACGCCTGTTCCTTCTTCAGCCACATCGCCGCGCTCGGTCGTGACATCCAGCAGGCTGAACCCAAGCGGGACTTTAGATGCGACTTTAGCCCTGGCGATGCTATCCAGATCGGCCGGTGACACGGCCAGACCGGCGACCTGCAAGCGCAGGCTCAGACTGAGTTCATCCGCCTGTTCGGTTACAAACCGGTTATAAGTTTCATCCTGCACGTCGGCGATGAAAAGCGTATTCGGCACGATATACCAGCCATTCCGCATCACCTCCGGATCAGCCTGCATTTTCTGGAGCGCCGTCTGCAAGAGTTTCTCCTGTGCCAGCGCCCGGGCGCGGGTGTAGTCATCCTGTGTAACGGCATGCACCGTTTTCACACCGCCGCCCTTCGTTTCGGCTGCATTCAATACATTGACGGCTATCGATGGCAGCCCTTCGACTCGGTTGATCTGGTTAGCGGGAACGTTTCCACTCGGGCCTTCATCGATGGCTTGCACGGCCACTTCAGCCCTACCCGCTGGCGGGACATCGACATCGCTCAGGGTGACAAAGCGGATGGCGATGCTGGCCGATGAGGTGCGAACAACGGTGTTTTTCGGTACTTTATACGGCGTCGCAAGCATATTGAAAAATAACACCGTCCCGGTTGCCTTCCCCTGCGGGATATCCTTTGCGCCGGTTGTCGGGACTGAAACGACATCCTCGACAACCACATCAACGCGTTGCGCCGGTACGGCCAGGTTCTCAACATCGACCTTGTCAACCTGCGTATCCAGCGTGACGGGGACGATCAGATTGATATCCTGGCTTGAGGCTGTAAGCGTGACCTGCGCGGTGGGGACGACAACCAGTGCAGCACCGGACACAATTGCGAACGTCGCTAACGCAACCATTATCTTCAGACCAATCATGAACCAGTTGCGTCGAGGGTAGAACCGCCGCATGGTATTGGGGACGAAACGGCGCGGCGGGGTGAGTCGCTCAAGCGGGCTCACATCCTCATTGGTCAGCCACCGATGTCGGACTGCCTGCTTGACCGAACCGAAGGTGATCAGTCCCGTCTCATGCGCGGCTCTTCGCAACGACTCATTGCGAGTGACGATGGCGATCTCGCTGCCGCACTGCTGGCCCGCGCGCCTGATGAGCGCGAAGTCAAGCTCCCGGATCGACGAAGTTCCGTGATTATCGGGCAGGACGAGCGCAATCCGCTGCGCTTGCGCCCATTCTATCCTGTCCCGCACACCAGCGAGATCATCCTCAGGCGCAAGGTAGATTATTTTCCCGATCATTATGAGCTACTACGGCTGCATTGTACAGGCAGTCGCATGCGCGTTCCTATGCGCTCAACCAGCTTTCGATGAGTCGGGTGGCCTGGGCAAGGGCTGCGCTCAGTTTGGTCGCGTCTTTTCCGCCGGCCTGTGCCAGGGTAGGACGACCGCCGCCACTGCCGTCGACCAGCTTCGCGATCTCACGCGCCAGTTTGCCGGCGTCCAGGCCTTTGCTGTTCAGATCCTTCGATACGGCGACGACAATCGCCGGTTTCTCCCCGATCACCGCGCCTAAAACGACCACGCCGCTGGGGTGCTTGTCGCGGAACCAGTCGGTCATCTCGCGCAATACATCCATGCTCTCAACCTGCGTCTGCGCCACCAGCACCGGGTTGTTCTTCACCGAGTGCATCTCCGCCAGCATCTCGTTGAATTTCGCGCGGGCGAGTTCTTTCTGCGCTTTTTCAAGCGTTTTTTGCGTATCAGACAGCACGGTCAGCACTTTGGCGGTCTGCTCGGTGACCTGGTCCGGGTTGGTATTCAATGCCTGCGCGACGGATGCCAGTTGCTGGGACAGGCGCTTCGCGTATCTCAGTGCGCCATGACCCGTCAGTACCTCGATGCGCCGCACGCCGGCAGCCACCGCGGTCTCGCTGACAATCAACGCGCTTCCGATGTCGCCAGTCTGTTTGACGTGCGTACCGCCACACAGCTCCATACTGAACGGTTTGTGGCCGGGTTCGCCAATCCGCAATACCCTGACGATATCCCCGTACTTCTCGCTGAAGAAGGCCATAGCGCCCGCTTTCACGACGTCTTTATAAGCTTCCTGTGACGCCGTAACCGGGTAGTTGACCAGGATGGCGTCATTGAGCATGTTGCTGACCTGATCGAGCTGCTCTATCGTCAGCGGCGCGCTGTGGGAGTAATCAAAGCGTAAACGGTCAGGCGCAACAAGTGAACCTTGTTGACCTACATGGTCTCCAACGACTGCTCGCAAAGACTTCTGCAACAGGTGTGTGGCCGTATGATTGCGCATGATGTCCAGACGGCGGGTTTCATCGACTTGGGCAACGCAGGAATCGCCGATGCGCGGCTGCCCGTAAGTCACCTCGCACACGTGCACAATGAAACCCGGCGCAGGACGGCGCATATCGGTCACGGTAACGCTCCAGGCCGGTGCCTCGCCATTGATCGCGCGCGCCGTGATGACACCCGTGTCGCTGACCTGGCCGCCCCCTTCAACATAAAACGGCGTACGGGGTAGAACGATCTCGATGTGTTCTCCTGCGACCGCATGTTCCGTCATCTCGCCTTCGCGCAATAAAGCTGCAACTTCGGTATCTACGGTCAGCGGTCCATATGGATCGTATGCAACGCCGTTGTCAGACAGGACGCCGCTGGACTTGAGCGTCTCCAGGGCCTCGCTGTAGGCGCGACGCAAGTCATAATCCGCGCTGAACTGGTCGCCGCCACGGTTTCGCTCGCGCGCTGCTTCACGCGCCGCCAGGAATCCAGCCTCGTCGACACCTGCGCCGCGCTCCTTAGCCTCGTCCCGGGTGATCTCTACAGGCAGCCCATAGGTATCGTACAGCTTGAAGGCTACGTCACCGGGAATTACCGCGGGTTGTACGGTCTTGTCCAGACCATCGATGATGTCATCGAGACGCTGCAGACCGATATCAAGCGTTCGCGCAAAGCGCTCTTCTTCCTGGTGAATGGTGCTGAGAATGTGTTTGCGGCGTTCAACCAGCTCGCGATAGTGTTCGCCCATCTTTTGGATGACGGCGTCGGACACCTGGTATAGAAACGGGTCGTTGAAACCGATCTTCCGTCCGAAGCGCGCAGCGCGCCGTAGAATCATACGCAATACATAATTGCGCCCCTCATTGCCGGGCAAGACGCCATCACCGATCAGGAATGAGGCTGCGCGCACATGATCTGCGACTACGCGGTAAGCCACATAATCGTTCTGGCGCTGTTCGTCTGTGTGTCCTGCCAGGTTCTGGATGCGTTCGAAGACTGGCGCGAATAAGTCCGTTTCGTAGTTAGTGGGCACACCCTGTACCAGGCGGCAAATGCGCTCGAATCCCATGCCCGTGTCGATGCTTGGCCGCGGCAATGGCGTGAGTTTCCCGCTGGGATCGCGGTCATATTGCATGAAAACAAGGTTCCAGAACTCGAGTGTCGTCTCGTCGTTGTCGGAATTCACATGGTCGGCTGTATTGTCCTCTTTTCTGTCCCCGGTAAAGTAATGGATCTCCGAGTTCGGGCCGCAGGGCCCGGTGTCGCCCATCTGCCAGAAATTATCCTTCTCGCCAAAGCGCAAGATGCGACTGCTGTTGACGCCGAGCTTCTTCCAGAGGGTTTCCGCCTCGTCATCCTCGCGATAAATCGTAAACCACAGGCGGTCCATATCGAGGCCATAGACCTTGGTTACCAGTTCCAGAGCATAACTCATGGCGTCGGCTTTGAAATAATCACCAAATGAGAAGTTCCCCAGCATCTCGAAGAAGGTGTGATGCCGCGGGCTTGGGCCGACGTTTTCAAGGTCGTTGTGCTTGCCGCTGACGCGCATCACCTTTTGTGCGGTAACCGCGCGGGTATAATTGCGTTTCTCCAGGCCGAGAAACAGGTTCTTGAACTGGTTCATGCCTGCATTGGTGAAAAGAATGGTCTTATCACCATAAGGGATCAGCGACGATGACGGCTCGACCTGGTGGCCGTTACGCGCGAAGTAGTCAATGAAAGCACTGCGTATTTGATTGCTCAGCATAAGACCGAAATTATAAGGCGAGTTCGGTTTGACGGCTATGCCGGCATTCGGTATAATTCCATCACGAAAATATCAGGATTAACTTAGTTTCTGCTTTCAGGCAGAGGAGGATTCGAGTATACCGCCATTCAGAACTCAATATGCGCCGCAATTTCGCATCAATGAGCAGATCCGTGTTCCGCAAGTGCGATTGATTGCTGCTGACGGAAGCAATAAGGGTCTCGTAGATACGCGCGATGCACTGCATCAGGCGCGTGTGCAGCACCTCGATCTGATTGAGGTTGCGCCCAATGCTGAACCGCCCGTGTGCCGGATTTTCGACTACGGCAAGTTTATCTACGAGCGCGAGAAAAAAGAACGCGAGGCGAAAAAGAACCTTAAAGTTACCGAAATCAAAGGGGTGCGCTTACGCCCTAAAACCACCGATCATCATCTGTCTTTCAAGATCCGCAGCGCGCGGCGTTTCCTTCAGCAGGGAAATAAGGTGAAAGTCAGCCTGAGGTTCAAGGGGCGTGAAGACCAGATTCCGCATGTCGCCCGGCGCATGATGGACAAGGTGAGTTCGGAGTGCGCTGATCTTGCGATAATCGAGTTCGCGCCGCAGATGGAAGGGAAAACCATGCTGATGGTTCTGGCGCCTACGGCAGCGACAGTGGCGGCATCGACGCTGAAATCAACACAGGTCCGCATCCAGGAAGAGCTTGAGGTTGACAAGGCTCAGGGCTATATTGAGGATGACGACGACGAAGATGATGAGGATGAAATCGAGGTCCTCGATGCCGTCGAGGATGCTGACAGTAACGGTGTACCGAAGGACAAAAGCGCGCGTAAAGCGATAAATCGCGTCAAGCGCGCCAGGGAACGCAGTCAGGAGCAGTTCAATCTGCCTTAGCTCAACAAGCTAAAACTTACTTAGTCGCTTTACCAGGGGCAGGGGCAAGCCGGTTCCGGTTTGCCGCCTGCCCCTCAGTATGAGTATTCGAGGGATGGAATGCCAAAGATTAAAACTCACAAGTCAACATCAAAACGCTTTCGCTTGACTGGCAGCGGCAAGCTGATGCGCACGCGACTCGGCAAGAGCCACCTGCGCCGAAAGAAGAGCAAGCGCATCAAGGCGGAACTGCCTGAAATGCATGAGGTAACATCAAAGGGTCTGATTGATCGCGTCAAGAAACTGGCGCCCTATCTTTATCAGAAGTAAGAGGAAAGGAACATGGCAAGAGTAAAGGGTGGGGTAAAGGGTCGCCGTCGCCACAATCGTATCCTGGCAATTACCAAGGGTCAGTATGGCGCGCGAAATCACTCAATCCGTCGCGCAAGCGAAGCGCGACTGCACGCGTTGTGGTATGCCTACAGGGATCGCCGCAACCGCCGCCGCGATTTCCGCCGGCTGTGGATTGTGCGCATTAACGCCGCAGCGCGGCTCAATGGCACGACCTACAGCAAGCTGACCAGCAATATGAAGCACGCCAATATCCGGTTGGATCGCAAGATCCTGGCCGATCTGGCGGTGCGCGATGCCGCCGCTTTCAGCGCGGTTGTGCAGACTGCGCAGGCTTAGGCTTCTTTACCTGTGAATGCCCTGGCAAGCAGGTTGGGGCGGCATACATCATTAGAGAGTTTCGCATAGCCCACCGCCTGGTGGGCTATTTTGCGTATGTTGACATCGACACAGAACAAGCGCGTGAAACTGGCGCGCCAGTTGCAGCATCAGCGCGATTCGCGCGAGCGCGAAGGGCTCTTTGTTGCCGAGGGCGCCCGCCTTGTTGACGACTTCATCCGCGCCGGACTGATCGCGCAATTCGCCTTCGCAACAGGCGATACCGCAGGTCAACAATGGCAGGCTGATCACGCGATGCTTGACACGCTACTCGTGGATGAAGCGGTCATGCGAGCCGTATCTGTAGAGACACATCCCCCCGGCGTACTGGCGGTTTTTAGTATCCCGGCAACCAGTCCTGAACAGATCCGATCCTCGTTGCCCGGACAGATCCTGATTCTCGACGCCATCCGCGACCCCGGTAATCTGGGCGCCTGCCTGCGCGTCGCCGCCGGCGCGGATGGCAGGCTGGTCATCCTCAGCCCGGGCAGCGTCGATCCGTATAACCCCAAAGTGTTGCGCGGGGGGATGGGCGCTCATGCTCGTCTGATCGTCAGCAATATGGACTGGGACGCGATCCACGACGTGTGTCAGGGTCGATCGGTCTGGGCGGCGGAAGCTGTCGGAAGCTGCTCTTACGACAGCGTGCCATGGCGCGACCCCAATGCAGTCATCATCGGCGGCGAGGCAACGGGTATCAGCGCGGATGCGCACCGTTTAGCCAGCGGAACCATATCGATCCCACTGGCTAACCAGGTCGAGTCATTGAATGCCGCGGTTGCCTGCGGCGTGATTCTGTTCGAAGCGGCTCGCCAGCGCCGGGCGCCTATTTCAAATTGAGTGACTGCCGGATATCATCTATCTCAATCTGCCACAGCGAACTGCTGGCATCGCTGGGCATGCGCCAGTCGCCGCGCGGCGATAACGCGACGGTTCCGACTTTAGGGCTGTCGGGCATTGCCGAGCGTTTGTATTGTTGCGAGAAGAAACGCCGGTAGAACAACTCCAGCCAGTGCAACACGACGTCGGGCGCGTACATCCCGCCAAATGCATGGCGGGCCAGGTAGAAAACCTTACGCGGCGGATAACCGTAGCGCACCACCTGGTAAAGGAAGAAATCGTGCAACAGATAGGGACCGATAGTTGTCTCGGTTTCCTGCTGCAGTTTATCTCCATCGCCAAGGGGGAGTAGCTCGGGTGTAATCGGAGTGTCGCAGATGTCGCGCAGCACGGCGGAAACCTCGCCGCTGAACTCGCTATCGGCTACCCATTCAATCAGGTAGCGCACCAGTGTCTTTGGAACGCCCGCATTGACGTGATACATCGACATTTGATCGCCGTTGAACGTCGCCCACCCGAGGGCAAGCTCCGAGAGATCGCCGGTGCCAACAGTGAATCCTCCTGTCTGGTTGGCTATGTCCATCAGTATCTGCGTGCGTTCGCGCGCCTGTGCATTTTCGTATGTCACATCATGGACGCTTTCGGAGTGACCGATGTCGGCGAAGTGCTGCCGGACGGCATCCACAATCGGTATGCGCCGCAGCGTCACGCCGAGAAGATCGGCCAGGCGCTCCGCATTGGTGCGCGTGCGCGATGTGGTGCCGAAGCCGGGCATGGTGATCGCGATGATGCCATCGTGCACCAAACCGACGATATCGAACGCGCGTATCACAACCAGCAGCGCCAACGTTGAATCCAACCCCCCGGAAATGCCGATAGTCACGCGTTTAGCCCCCGTGTGCATAAGGCGCCTGGCCAGACCGGTCGACTGGATGTTGAATATCTCCTGACTGTGCCGCGCGCGCTGGGCGGTGTCAGTGGGCACAAACGGCGTCTGCGCCACCGGGCGCAATAACTCGGCGTCTGTCATTGGTTCGTCGGCACGCGGCAATGTGAACCGCACGCGCCGGAAATGGCCTGTGCCGTTGTCTGATGAATAACTGCTGCTATTGAGTCGCTCATGTGAAAGCCGCTGCAGGTCGATATCGGCAATGGTACTCTGTGTCGTAAAGTGGAAGCGCTCAGTCTCAGCCAAAAGGCTGGCGTTCTCTGCGATGAGCGAATGCCCTCCGCAAACGAAATCGGTGGTGGACTCGCTGGGACCTGCGCCGGCGTAGATATAGGCAGCCAAACAGCGCGCCGACTGCTGTTTAACCAGGTCGCGGCGGTAATCCGATTTTCCGAGCAACTCAACGCTCGCTGAAGGATTCGCCAGGATAGTCGCTCCCGCCAGCGCCATAGCGCCACTCGGCGGGGATACTGCCCAGAGGTCTTCGCATATCTCTACGCCCAGCACGCAGTTCTGAACATTATCTGCGGTGAACAGAAGGTCGGCGCCGAATGGCACGGAAGATCCTGCCAGCACGACCGTATCCTTCGTCGTATGGCGTGCTGATGAGAACCAGCGCTCTTCGTAATATTCGCCGCTGGTCGGCAGGTAAGTCTTTGGAACAACACCGATGACTCTGCCCTGGCCAAGTACCGCGGCGCAGTTATAAAGCCGCCCATCGAGTTCGAGCGGCAACCCGACGATGCAGACGATGCCTGTGCGTTCAGTGTGCTCCGCGATCTGTGCAAGCTGGGCGCGGGCTTGATCGAGCAGGTGCGACTGGTAGAACAAATCCCCGCACGTATACCCGGTCAGACCAAGTTCGGGCAATACCGCGATCTGGCATTTTCGCTCTGATAGCTTATCCAGCGCAGCAAGTGTCGCGCGAACGTTGAAACCCACATCGGCGACACGCAATTCCGGCGAAACGGCCGCAACACGGACCATGCCTAACGCAGAGCGCGAAAACAAAGTGTTAGTCGGTGTCATTGCACTCAATGATACTCGCCTGTTGCGTGTGCTGGATAATAGAAGTACTTTCTCCATGTTCACTGCCGGCCATCCGCGCATCATCGTTCGTGAGTTAAACTAGGGGTGAGTGGCTTGCCGTTTTGAGGGAGAGATGCGCCAAACGGGTGTTACGGTGCAACTCAAGGAGCATAGTACGACATGGCCTTAGCTAATATTGTGAGCGCTTTCGGCCTGGCGGGTGCGGCCGGACTTAATGCCTATATACCATTGCTCATCGTGGCCGTGCTGGGCCGCGCACAGGTGATTCATCTGACTGAACCATTTGATGTCCTGACCAGTTGGTGGGTGATCGGGGCCTTAGTCATTTTACTGATCGTCGAAGTCGTAATCGATAAGGCGCCGGGCGCAGACCACATCAATGACGCCATCCAGACTTTTGTGCGCCCGACCGCCGGCGCGATTTTGTTCGCCGCAAATGCCGGCATCGTGAGAGACGCCAGCCCGGCGCTGGCGTTGGTCGTCGGATTGCTGCTGGCCTTCGGCGTGCACGCCGCCAAGGCGACAGCAAGACCGGTTGTGAACGCGACCACCTTTGGTCTTGGCGCTCCCGCAATCAGCGTCGTCGAAGATGCCACATCGGCAATCGCCTCGCTGCTGGCAGTCTATGCTCCCGCGCTGCTGGTCGTGTTTGTCGCCCTGGTCATCTTTGCAGGCTACAAGGTATATTCTCGAATCAAGAGGAATCGTGCTGCAGGTGTTGTTCAGTAGGCCCGGCACAGCGAGATGCATGATATGAACGAGTGGAATCTCATCGGACACGACTGGGCTATGCGCAGATTGCGCCTTCAGATTGAGAAGGGTCAACTCGCGCAGTCTCATTTGTTCGTCGGACCGCCGTCTGTAGGCAAGGCGGCGCTTGCCAGGGCCATGGCTGCCGCAGTGCTGGCGCACGACGCGCGCGATCCATCGCGTGCCGTATCTCTGGTTCACAAGTTGAAACACCCCGACCTCATGTGGGTGAGTGCAATCGACGGCGCCGTCAAGGTCGAACAAATACGCGACGTATTGCACAGTCTGACGCTGGCGCCGATTGAGGGGCGTTACCGCCTGGCCGTCATCGACGATGCTCATCTGGCTTCTGAGAGCAGCAAGAATGCCATCCTGAAGACGCTGGAAGAGCCAAACCCGTCGTCGATTATCGTCATGATTGCTCCAAGCATCGACGGCGTTTTGCCCACAATCACATCGCGGTGTCAGGTGTTGAACCTGCGGCCCGTATCGAGACAAACACTCACGCAAGCCCTGGTAGTCAGGGGCGTTGCCGCGCCACAGGCTGACCTGATCGCCCGGCTGGCGCGCGGGTGTCCCGGCTGGGCAATACGGGCAATCGAAGATGAAGAGATCCTGGCAGCTCGTTCGCAGCACATCGCCGACCTGGAGTCGCTGTTGTCGGTAAATCGCACGAGGCGTTTTGAGTATGCGGAGCAATTGTCCAAAGCAGACGATAGCTCAGTTCAAGCCATACTCGAGCAATGGCTGCTGTACTGGCTCGATGTTGTGCGCGCGCTGGGTTCGAATGCGCCGGAGCAGGTACTCCTCAATATTGACCATGCCCAAACGATCGCTCGAATAGCGACGCATCTCACGCTTCATGAAGCGGTGCAAACGGTGCGTGTTCTGACGAATACACTGCGTTATCTTCAGCAGAATGCGAGTACGCGCCTGGCGCTCGACGTGCTGCTGCTCAAGTTTCCAGTTATCTAGCGCACTGTGTCGTCCCAGCTTGCATTAATATAAAAAGTCGAATCACCCTATGTCAGAACATACCCCTGCTGCAACCAACCAACCCAAGTCCGCGACGCGCGGCGTTCCTTCCATGGTGTGGCGCGCGGGACAGGAACGCCGCCTGAGCCTGTTGGACCATGCGGTGAACCTGTCCGGCAAGAAAGTCCTGGTCGATGGCTGTGGCATTGGCATGTACGTGAAAGGCATCCGTCGGTTTACAGAGCAGGTTGTCGGCCTTGACATCGAGGTCGAACGCGTTACCGAAGGGCTGCACAACGGCGTGCCCAACCTGCTGGCGGCAGTCTGCGAGCGCCTTCCATTCCCGGACTCGTCATTTGACGTGGTGTTCAGCCACGAAGTGCTGGAGCATGTCCAGGATGACCGCGCCGCCTGCCGCGAGATGGCGCGCATCCTGAGGCCCGGCGGTCGCGCCGCTATTTTTGTTCCTAACCGGCTGTACCCGTTTGAGACACACGGGGTATACATCAGCGGTCATTACCATTTCGGAAACAAGCCGTTCGTCAACTGGCTCCCGGATCACTGGCGGAACAGGTTAGCGCCTCATGTGCGGGCCTATACGTCAAAGGGATTGCGCGACCTGTTCGTTGGCGCCCCGATGAAGGTCATATCGCACACACAGGTGTATCCTGGTTTTGATAACATCGTGGCGCACTACGGGTTGGCTGGCAAGGCGCTGCGCGGCATGCTGCAGGCGCTGGAGTCATCGCCTTTGCGCGGCTTTGGGTTGTCGCACTTTCTGATCATGCAGCGGGAATAACAGGCGGGATGAAACCCAGCGCTATGTCGGTCGCCCTGCAGCACCTGGCTCGCTACTTTAACCTCACGGTTTCTTAGTTGCCGTTGGCGCAGGCGCTGGCGGGGGCGCCTTGGGCGTGTCGATCGCGTTGAACACCGGCGTCACCGTCGGCAGTGGGGTTGCGGTCGGCGCTACCAATACGGTGTTCAGGGTGGACTGACCCGGCCAGAGTTCCATGTCCGCGGGTTGCGCTCCGAACCACTTTTTGTAGATACGCGCATAGGTTCCGTCGGCAAACATATCCTGCAGCGTCAGGTCGACGAAGGTGTGGAAAGTGGAATCGTCGCGCGGCAGCGCGATTCCCACCGGTTGGCTGCTCAGTTGCTCGGGCAGTACGAATACGTCGTTCGCGGTGCGCGCCAGCGCAAGCAGAGTAACCTGATCGTCTACTACCGCATCGACCTGCCCATTCCGAAGCGCTGCCAGCGCGGTAGATAAGTCGGGGAACGGGCTGCTGCTGAAGGCGAGGTTGCGGGCTTTACCTACACTTGCGAGGAGTGAACCATCTGGTTTACCCTGTACGACGCCAAACACCTTGCCGCTTAACGACTCGAGAGTCGTTGCGCCTGATGTCTGGAGTACCGCGACACCCACGCCGCCGCGGTACGTGGTTGCGCTGAAATCCATCAACCGTGAATTTGCTTGCGTTTGAACGATGTCACCTACGGCCATATCAATGGCGGTATTTCGCAGCAAGCCCGGTATATCGCCGCCGGGTAGTGCGGTGAAATCAACTGCGTCCGGATTCTGGAACCACCGGCTGGCCAGCTCACGGCAGATATCAATCTCAAAACCGACAGCCTGTCCATTTGCATCGAGCGTAGCCAGTGGATCGGCCTGTGCGTTGAATCCAACATGGATGCGGTTATTCGCGCGGATGCGGCTGAGCGTATCGTGCGGATACACCGTATCGGGCAGGCTGGCCAGTTGCAGGTCGATCGTATCGGGCAGGGGATTCAAAGTCTCCGGAGCTGCGTTGAACCACTTCTTGTACATGCGCGCATAGGCGCCGTCCGAAATGAGTGCGCTGAAGGTTACATTGACCAGCGTCATCCAGTCGGAGTTATTCTGCGGCAGCATGATCGCGACAGGTTCGCTCTTGAACACGGTCAGGACAGTCAAAGCAGGATCGCGTGCTGCTTCCGCGCGCAGCCGCCGCCATACACCGGCAACGGCATCAGTCTGGCCGTCAGTGAGTTGGCTGATGGCAGCCTCATATGAAGGGGCAGTCTGCAGGCTGACGGTGATGTTGTTCGAGACCTCGGCGGCGCTCAGAGCATAGGTTGTCGGAACATCGACATAGGTGACGGTATGCTGCGCCAGAGACGCGAAGTCCGCAAATGAGCCGGTGCGTATTAAGAGGGCCTCGCCATCATAAAGATAGGTGAAACCAAAATCTGCATGTTCGGTCGCGGCTTTGGTATGCACCAGGCCGCCTAATGCCAGATCAACCTCGCGGCGCTGTACGCGCAAAGGCGCCGACGCCGAAGTGACTTGCACAAATTCGACGTTATCGGGGCTGCCCAGCCAGCGACGGGCGAACTCGCGTGCCAGGTCTACATCCAGCCCTTCCAACTGCCCGTCGCTATTGACACTTGCCAGGGGAGGCGCATCGAAACGAATACCGACGCGCAATTTACTGCGGTTCTTGACCAGGGCCGCGGTCGAAACCTCGGCTGGCGCAACGGTTGGCGTGGGCGCACGATAGACCGAATCAGGTGTAGCCACGATGGCCGCGATGTTGCTGAGTTGCGGCAGGGATGAACAACCGCTCAGCGCTACGGTTAATACGATTAGTATAGGCGCCGGCAGAATCTTGTGTCGCCTGCCGCACCGCCTGGCAGCGACAGGCTTGTCATATAGTAGTCTCATGTTCAGGTTTGACTCTATCACAAGGCCGCATCAGTGTGTAAAATGGCTGTCGCCATATGGACAATACACCACAGAACGCCGTTATCGTGCGTAAAGGCGCCCCTGAAGATGGGGAGTTGCTGTGCCACTTGATCTCAGCGCTGGCCGATTATGAGAAGCTGCCGCGCCCCACACCCGAGGCTGCGCAGCGCCTGGTGCGCGATGCGTATGGGCCTGATCCCCGGTTCGATACCTGGTTCGGTGAATACCGTGGCGTGGCAGTGGGCTATGCCATCAGCTTCTATACTTACTCGACTTTCCTGGCGCTCCCCACGTTTTACCTGGAGGATTTGTTTATCCTGCCGGAGTACCGCGCCATGAAAGTGGGTAAATCGCTGTTTCTGCATTGCGCCCGCGCCGCGTACGAACAAGGTTGCGGACGCATGGAGTGGCAAGTACTGCACTGGAATGAGCCGGCGCTGCGGTTCTATGATCACCTGGGCGGAAAACCGATGGCGGAATGGTTGCCGTACCGCGCCACCCGGGACGAACTGGTAAGCATGCTTAACGTGGCATAGCCATGAATGCAACCCACAACGCCCTATCGATTTGCATCGGTTATTTGCCGATAAACTCAACACTCTGACCCGATGCAAGCCGCAAAACGGTGACGCGCTGGTTCAGTTCCAGTTCCTCGCGATTAACCGGTATCACCTGGCCGGCATTTTCCAGAACCTGTGTGACGGAATCGAGATCATCGACTTCAAATCCAAACTGGACCGTACCGTCCAGGTTGGCATCGGCATCGATGGCGCGTTGCAGAACAAGCTGCGTGCCTTCAGTCTGGAATACCACTACGTTATCGTCTTCGTAGACTATCGGTATACCGAGAATATTGGCGAAGATGCCACGGTTCACAGTCAGATCCTTCGACCATAGTGCAATGTAGCTGATCTGGTTGGTAATCATATTAGCTCCTCGTACACACCCATTAGCCTATCGACGATTTTGCTCCAACTGTAGTCTTCCGCATAACAGGAAGCCCGGTACCCCATGCGCCGGCGCAGCACTTCATTGGTCAACAGCCGCTCAATGGCATCGGCCATCGCAGAGACATCCTTCGTTTGCACTTTGAAGCCTGTCTGGTTGTGCCTGACGAGCTGGCTCAAGCCGCCCACATCGGATACTACTACCGGCGTGCCGCATGCCATAGCTTCAAGCGCGACCATCCCGAACGATTCGTAATGTGACGGCATCACCAGACAGTCTGCCGCCGAGTAGTAATACTGCAGTGTGTCCTGATCGCGCGCGCCGATGAAAGTGATCAAGTCGTTCAGACCGAGTTCATTGCGCAACGCGTGCAAACGAGCCATCTCGACGTTCTCACGCTGCCCGGTTTCGCTTGGATCGCCCCCGATCACCGCGACACACAAATCAAATCCCGGGTTGGCGCCATCGCGTTTGCCCTTCGACAGACGTTCACTCACAATGGCCATTGCTCGAAACAGCGTGTCGATTCCCTTAAGCGGTTCGATCCGGCCTGCGAATAGCACCATGCGGTGCGCCTGCGGCGCCCCGATCACTGACTTGGCATACGACTGTTCGATAGGATGGAACTTCGCGGTGTCTACTCCGGGCGGCACTACCCGTATGCGCGCCGTGCTCGCGCCGTAATAGTGCGCGAGCTGCTGCTGTTCCACTTTGGTCGAAGCGGTAATGAGGTCGGCGCTGCTGCATATCGAGAGTTCTCCGCGCAGACGCTCTACCGGCTCGCGCTGGTCCGGGCTTTCCGCAATCTGGTTCTTCAGCTCTGCCAGTGTGTGAAAGGTATGGACATAGCGCGTGCCCCAGCACTGGCGCAAGTTATCGGCAACCAGCCCGGATAGCCAGTAATGGCTATGGATCAGGTCGTAGGGCCTGCGGTCCAGGCCATCCGGAGTACGATGCAACGTCGTTTCATCCTCGTTTTCGGCGGAACTGAAACGGCGCAGCCACTCGGTAAATGGTTCCACGTATCGCCACAATTCCCGCTTGGGCACGGCTTCCTCAGGACCGGCCGGGACATGGATTACTCGCGCGTTTGGCGCGATGCGCGGATCGACGCGCAGCGATTGCGCACTTTGACTGCGCGTAAAAACATCGACAGCGATATTGCGATGGGCTAGTTCTCGCGCAGTTTCACGCACGAAGACATTCATGCCGCCTGTGTCCTTGCCCCCTAATGTCGCAAGCGGCGATGTATGAAAGCTGATCAGTGCAATCTTACGTATGGCCATCTACCGGTATATCTCACGCAATCAGTTAGCGGCAACCTGTTTTCTACAAGGCGACATTGCGTAAATTATAGAACGAAGACCCTCCGTTGCATTGCGCCGTATGGGCGCAGCGCATCTATTCGCTCTAGTCCGTTAATACCTTTCTGCTGATGGCGTTATGCCGCTCAATAACTCTGCCGATGTCTATGGAGTTGATCTGTCCTTCATGAACGATTACGCGGCCGTTGATCATGCTGAAATCCACGCCGCGCGGCGCGCATAGTACGACTGCAGCCATCGGGTCATGCAGTGCGCCCGTATACTCCAGACGGTTCAGGTCGATGGCAATCAAGTCAGCGGCATATCCGGGCGCAATCTGCCCGATGTCGTCACGCCCAAGCACGCTGGCGCCGCCGCGCGTTCCCACCCACAAAGCATCATAGGCGCTGAATGCGGACGCGCCGTTTTGCACGCGCTGCAGCAGCATCGACTGGCGAACCTCCCCCAGCAGATGCGACCCATCGTTGCTGGCGCTGCCGTCGACGCCCAACCCCACTTTCATCCCGCTGTCCAGCATCAATCGCACCGGCGCGATACCGGATGCAAGCCGCATGTTGCTGGTTGGGCAGTGCGCGACGCCGCAGCCGCACCCGGCCATCCGCTCGATATCCGCGCGATTGAAGTGCACGCCATGCGCATACCATACGTCTTCACCGAGCCAATTAACGCTCTCCGCATAGTCCAGAGGGCGTTTCCCAAACTTCGCGAGGCAATACGCCTCCTCATCGCGCGTCTCCGCCAGGTGAGTATGCAGCATGATGCCGTATTCCCGCGCCAGCGCTGCGCTTTCGCGCATCAAGTTCCCTGTCACTGAAAATGGCGAGCACGGCGCCGCTGCAATCCGCAGCATCGCGTAGCGCGACGCGTCGTGGTACCTTTCCACTGCGCGCACGGTATCTTTCAGAATTGCCTGCTCGTTCTCGGTTGCTTTGTCCGGCGGGAGACCGCCGCTCGATTCACCGAGCGACATCGAACCGCGCGTGGCGTGGAAGCGCAGCCCGATTTCGTGTGCAGCGCGAATTTCATCGTCGATCTTGGCGTCGTTCGGATAGATGTACAGATGGTCGCTTGCAGTCGTGCAACCGCTCAGGATCAATTCCGCCATGCCAGTCAGCGCGCTGACATAGACCGCCTCCGCATCGATCTTCAGCCAGAAAGGATATAGCGTCTTCAGCCAGTCGAATAATTCGCTATCCTGCGCCACGGCGCGCGTCAGAGTCTGGTAAAGATGGTGGTGTGTGTTGACCAGGCCGGGCAGGACGATGTGATTGCGCAGATTGACAGTCTCGTGGGGGGCGCTGATTTCGTGCAGTTGTTCCATTGCTCCCAGCCAGGCAATCTTGTTGTCCTGCACAATAACTGCGGCGTTGTGTAATGGTGGCGCCGGGTTTGACCGCTCGCCCGACATGGGAACCAGGCTATGTATGTTGGTAAGGAGTGTGGTCTTGCCGATCATAGCTCCTCGCCAAACCGGCCGCTCAGTTTCTGGAAGAAGAAATAGCCCAGGAGCAAAACGATTACGGAAGTGATGGTTGTACGGATCCAGAAGTCAACGTTCGTAGCGACGCCGCGATACATCAGATCCTGGTAGATATTCACGAGTGAAGCCATGGGATTCAGACGTCGCAACCATAATGCGGTGTCAATCGTCTGGCCGAACGCATGTATCGGTTGCGCGGTTTGTATATCGTAGAAGATGGGCGTGAGAAAGAACCATGCCAGCATCGCCAGATCAATGATGAATTGCGTATCGCGGTAGAAGACATTGATTGCAGACAGGAAGAATGACAGGCCAACGCAGAATACGACCTGTATGAGCATGGCGAATGGCACCAGCGCAAGCGTCCAGTGGAGCGGATGGTTTGATACCAGGGCGACGATGATGAACATGGGTAGCGCAAGGATGTAGTTGATCAGGTTTGACAGAACAACCGATATCGGGAGGATGATGCGCGGAAAGTAAACTTTTTTTACCAGCGGGCCATTGGCAAGCACGCTGCCGGTTCCGCCGACTACTGCCGCCGAAAAGAATGTCCAGGCCAGGTACCCGGACAGAATGAACACGTTAAAGTCGGGCAGATCAGAAGGCCCACGGTTGATGATGCCAAAGGCAAAGGTCAGCACAATCATCATGCCCAGAGGTTGGAGGAACGACCATGCGATACCGAAAATCGAATTTTTGTATCGTGTCTTCAGATCGCGTACGACCAGCATCCGCAGAAGATGCCGGTACTTCCAGATTTCCAGCAGATCTGTCGGCATGGTTTTGATGTATTCAAGCATAGAATGCAAAGCGTACCAGAATATATTTACCGATATGTCGCACGGTTTATCTTGTGGTTCAGCAACGCGGCGTGTTTGAGTCGGGCTTCACCGATAGTGGAACGCTTGTGTCGCGCTTTGTCAGCTCGTAATAGACTGTTGCAAGCTGGCTGGCCGCGCGATCCCAGCCGAACTGCTGGCAGGCGCGAATTCTGGCAGCCTGTCCCAGCGAAATGCGCCGCTCTGGCTGGTCGATCAGTTCAGCTACTCGTTGCGCCAGCTCCTCCACGTTCCCGACCGGCGCATAAACACCCAGGTTTCCCAGATATTCCACCTGGGCGGGCGTGTCGAACGCTACCGTGGGCAACCCCATCGCCATGTAGTCGAGTATTTTACCGGAGCCTTCTGTCAAGGACAATTTTGGGGCAATGGCAATATCGCCGAGTGCGAGCATATGCGGCGCATTCTGGTATGGTATGCGGTCCGTGAATACGACAGCATCGGAAACGCCGCGTGCTTGTGCAACCTTGCGCCAGTGCAACACTCCGGGATACCCCATCACCAGCCACTTCACCCGTCTGCCCTGTGCTTTCAAGAGGGCAGCCGCATCGATCAGACAACCGATGCCTTGATGTCTGGCAAGCAGCCCCAGAAAAACGACGACGACATCATCAGGATGCAGGCCGAATGCCACCCGGCGTCCGGCGCGTTCATTGGGCGTCAGCACATCCGGCCGGAATATGTCCGTGTTCACGCCGTCGGGCAAAGGGCGGATTGGTATACGATGGTTTCCGCCATTGCGCAGTGTCTCGCTGGCATTCTGTGTGCTTGTAAAGATGGCCGACGGCAGGTTTTCGATGGCCTTCTCCAGCCATTGCCAGAATCCCAACGCTCTGGTATTGGGACGCAGGAAACCATGATCCAGCATTTCGCTGGTCAGGCTGCCCTGGTAATCGAAACACACTGGGATTCGCCATGGTCGGGAGACAATACTTCCGATAAGCGCCCCTTCGTGCAGATGGGCATGGATGATGTCGTAATGGTTGCGCGCCAGCACGCGCGCCAATCGAATCGCCAGCAACACATCGAACGCATATTTATGGCGCGAAGAGCCTACCTCGTAATCCCCGTGCCAGGGCGTCCGGGCAGTACGGATGGTGCGGATATCGGGCATGTCGGCGCCCTTGTAGTAAGTCAGAATGGTGACTTCGATGCCAATCGCTTTGAGGGCGCGCGCTTCCTCCAGAATACGCACATGGCAGCCATAATCCCCGAAAAATGAAGTCGGCGCGATACTCAAGACGCGTAGGGCAGAATGACCCGCTTCAGTATCACCCGATTTTGAGAACAATGGTTCGGACATTGCTTCCAGTGTCGCCCAGTCCGCCTACGATCTTTTCACTGTTTTATCTTGTGGCTTTTTGTCCGGCTTCTCTTCCATACGCGATGCTAATTGCGCGCCGACAAACATACTCAGCATGCTTGGGCGTTTCGTGTCGACCGGCACATACCCCTGATCGCGGCCTTTGTGCCAGTCAGCTTCCCATACGTCGCGCTGCTCGCGCGCTTTGGTCAGGAGTGCTGTTATTCTGTCATGCCTGCCCTGTTCGACGGCGTCGCGCAACTCCATCAGTTGCAGCATGATTTGGTTTAGCCAGAAGGTAGTTGCTTCACGCTGCGCCACCAACGCGGTCGCCACTTCCTCGGCGTCGTTCAGACTCACATTGACTGTGGCCGCATCGAACGTCGATCCCGCCAGCCACTGCCGTTCTCGCCATGCATTATCCGATGTCACGGCGAGCATCAGGGCGCTGCTCAGTGCGGCTGGGACGCTTTCGACCGCCAGGCGCAAGCCGTCATGCTCGACAACATCCATAAATATCGGTTTTGCGCCGGTGGCATTGACCAGACCTGCAAACGAGTCTACAGCATCGGGCGTCGCAACTATCGGAGAGATGACCCATGCGGCGCCTTTGAATACATCCGCCGTCAGCGTCTCCAGTTTCTGACCGGCCGGTATGCGCGACGGATCGAAGATGATATCGCTGCTGATATACGACACCTTCTCCGGCAGATGCTTGCTTACGAAGCTGGGCAGCGTCGACTTGAAGGCGCAAATATCGGTGATGATTGCGCCTGGCAGTATATCCGGGGCTATGGCTCGTAAAGTCGGCTCGATGGCTTCCAGTGGTATAGCCAGGACGACTAATTGCGCGTGTTCGCATGCGGCTGGCAGATTCCAACTGCTGCGGTCAATCGCTTTTAGCTTCTCGGCGCGCTGCGTGTTGGCCAGGTTCTTGTCATGGCCGACGATTTCAATATCTTTGTATAGATTGCGCAGCGCCAGACCGATTGCCGTTCCTATAAAGCCGCATCCGACTATCGTTATACGTGTTTTTGCCATATCGGTAATCCGAATCTGTCAATATCCAAGTAGAAGTCGGGTTACATTAGCCGCTGGTTCTGTGATGAGGCTGGACATCAGGCTTGGCAATGCGACCAGCACAAGCATCAGCACCAGAAAACCATATCGTTCAAGCTGATCCATGATCTGTGCGCCCTGATCCGGCAGCAGCGCGGCCAGAATACGAGAGCCATCCAGCGGTGGAATAGGGATCAGGTTAAAGAGCGCCAGTATCAGGTTCAGGAAAACTGCTGTCTGTAGTGCGTACGGGATGACATAGTTCATAACCGGACCGCCCGTACCGAGCAACGGTTCAGAAACGCGATACAGGATCGCAAAAGCGACTGCCAGCAGGACATTGGATGCCGGTCCGGCGAAGGCAACAATGGCCATGCTTGTACGGGGATTGCCGTTCAACCTGTTGGGTAAAACGGGCACCGGTTTTGCCCAGCCGAAACCAAAGATCAGGAAAAGGATTGATCCAAACAGGTCGAGGTGTGCGATTGGGTTAAGCGTCACGCGACCATACAAGCGTGGCGTGTCATCACCGAGCTTGGTCGCAACCAGCGCGTGCGCAAATTCGTGTACGGGGAAACACACCAGCAACAACAGCACCACAACGACCAGCGCCGATAAGATGATGTCGGGGCGTCCCTGGCTGATTCCCTGCAGGAGTTGAGAAAGAGGTCCATTCATGTTAATCAACGGATTATAGTGTATAACCCACGCGCGCAACGAGTATAATCTTTCGCGTGTCCCCGATAACGCTTACGCCGTTGGAATTGAATGACAGGGTTCGTTTGCGCAAACCGCATGCCTGCGGCGGTTTTGAATGGCAGGTGGTGCGGCTTGGCGCTGACATCGGATTGAAGTGCTTTACGTGCGGACGACGGGTCATGCTGACGCGGCGTGAATTGCAGCGTCGTCTGGTGACGCGACAGGCGGCAACAGGGACAACGTTCGCTAAATAGAGGTTTCCGTATTCATGACACGCATTGTCCTGCTGTATGGCGACTCCGGCGGAGGACACCGCAGCGCCGCCGATGCCATCGCGATGGGGTTGCGCGAGCTGTATGGTAATCGATACGACATCGCCTACCTGAACGGCTTCAAATTCCTCCCGCCGCTCCTGCGAAATGTGGATGTAGATTACCCGATGTGGGTGAACTACGGGCGAATGCTGTATGCATTAAGCTATCATGCCAGCAACGGCCGCCGGCGTGTTGCAGCCATCCGCCGTGTATTTGAATCCATCAGTGATCAGGCTGCCGAAGATATTATCAGCGCCGCCCCGGCCGATGTCTATGTTTCATGCCATCCCATCTTCAATGAAGCGATTCCAGCGGCGATACGCCGGCTGAAATTATCGTCACGATTTATCAATGTGGTTACCGACCTGGTATCCGGTCATGTGGCGCATTATGTTCCGGAGGTCGATCATTGTATCGTGCCGACGGAAGAATCACGGCAGCATGCACTGGATAACCTGGTCGCTCCAGAAAAGATCACTGTTACGGGTCAACCTGTGTGGCCCGATTTCCGTACCCGCATGGGTAACCGGCTGGCTACGCGGGCGGAGATGGGTCTCGACAACACAAAGCCTGTTGTTTTGCTTATGGGCGGCGGAGACGGTATGGGCAGGCTGGGCGTGACGGGCCAGGAAATCGCGTTCAGCGGCTTGCCGCTGCAGCTAGTCGTGGTCTGCGGGCGGAATCAGACAGTCAAGCGCGACATGGAGTACATCAATCCGCGCGTGCCGATGAAAGTTCTGGGTTTCGTCAAAAACATACCTGAGCTTATGGGCGCTGCCGACATCCTGGTTACCAAGGCGGGACCGGGAACGATCGCAGAAGCTTTTATCGCTGGCCTGCCCATCCTGCTTTATGATGCCGTACCCGGGCAGGAAGAGGGCAATGTGGATTATGTTGTGGATCGAGGCGCCGGCGCATGGTGTCCGTTTCTTCCATCTGCAGTAACTCGGCAGTTAAAACTGCTACTGGCTGATCCAAAACGGCTTGAACACATGCGCGCAGCCTCAGCGAGGTTAGCCAGGCCGGATTCCGCGCTGGATATCGCTAGAATCGTTTCAAGATACGCGTGCGATTGATCTCCTGATTAGTACTCATCGTCGTCGTCGTCATCCCAAAGTGACTCATCGTCGTCTTCATCTTCTTCCAGATCTTCCAGGCTGATCTCATCTTCCTCTTCGAGATCTTCCTCCTCGAGTTCGTCTAATTCCTCGACGGAGTCAAGATCCTCTTCATCCTCTTCCTCTACTTCCTCAAGATTATCAGTCTCATCATCTTCGTCGAGGTCCTCATCCAGATCTTCATCCAGATCGTCCTCGTCGAGTTCTTCTAGCGCGTCATCATCATCCGGTGGCGGTGGAAAGTAGGATGGAAGGTCTGCTGAGGAAACGACAGCCATTTCATCGGCTTCGGTATTCCCGAGTTCGATATCTTTGCTTGAGCAGATCAGTGCATCATGTTGCAGTGCCATCACTTTCATGTCCTCTTTTTATTTCCTCAGTTGCGACTACATTCGGATATAACTTTACGTGGCGTCAAGGCGAAATTGAGCCTGCCACAACCGGAATTATAACGGTGTTGCGATAATACAGGTTAACTCAGCGGACCTAGCGCATCGGCTTGTTTCCTGCCGAGGATGCCATCCCACAGGCGGTTGATGCTCATTTCAAAAGGCGGTTCCTGCGAGTGGTGATCATCGCATCGTTGAATGTGGTGTCGGAGCAGGCGCACCGGCGCCGGGCAATTGGCCGAGATAAGCGACAGCGTCATTCACATCGTCGAACAACGCGTCGCAATATGGCGCCAGCGCCGCGCGTTTGACCGGCGCAGTCGATATGCCTAATCCATGCACTGTAACTGTAATACCACTTTCACGCAGTAATACGGCGGCTGTGTGGCTTGCGCGCACGCCGGCAGCATTGTCTTCCAACACATAAATATGTTCATCGGCGATTGTCCGGTAGACACCATCGATCTGTCCCGTTTTCCAGAGGGCGTAAGCGGCTCGCAGGGATGTTGCCTCATCCACGCCGGCAGCCGCTGGAAATGCAGCCAATGCCTGCACAGGTCCCGGTTTGGTGAGGTCATAAACGCGTTCCTGGTGCATGTCTGCCAGCCACTGCACATGGCCCAGCGCAATCATGGGCAGCGACTCCAGACCTAACTGCCGCAGCGCGATCTCAGCCTCCGGTGGATGCACCGGCGATTCGTCGACTTTATGGCCTTGTTTTCCGGGCTGGTGCCCGGGCGGAAGGCTGGGGCGCGCCGTAAATATGCAGGACCGGTGTGACCGGATGATCTCGCGGCTGCGGTCGTTGATGAGCGGTTCATCCAGCGCTTCCAGCATCGAGGGCGTATTCAATGCGGTTGGTAAGCCGTAATGCTGAACAAATAACTGCGATCCCAGGATCATCTCGGCGAATATCCGCGTTGTCGGCGCATTCTCTACATCGGTCACATTGTCGAGTAGTCGATGGATGGTCGGATACAAATCGGGTGCAACTTCCTGGAGTAGAGCGTCTCTCGCGCGCTCGTTAGGTAAACCGGTGAACGCGGCTGTGCGGCGCGTCCAGGCCTGGAAGTCCGGGCGATGCATCGGATCGGTAACGGATACATGATGCAGAATGCCGGCCAGAAATGCCACTAGATCCCATTCATTGCTATAGCCATGCGCATGTGACGCAAACACGTCTTCATCGGTTGGCGCATATTCAGGCAGGTTGTTTTGGCGCGCGTATGTGATTGTCGCTGTGTCTATCGCCGTGCGATAAGCGCGATCATGGATGAGCGTTCCATCAAGATCAAGCAATATGAGCATAAATCGAATTGTCCCATGAAGACTCGGTGGGCATCGAGTTGCTGTACAATTGTCGCCCAAGCCAGGTGCGCTGTATACACGGCGCACCTATTTTTCATTCTCAGGAGGAGAACCATATCATGAAGTCATTCCGTTGGATAGGACTGTTAGCGGTCGCTGCGACAGTCATAGCAGGGTGCACCGCGCCGGCTGCACCGACAGCTTCGCCTGCGCCCGCTCCCACCAGTGCGCCGGCAGCCACAGCAGCGCCAAAGGCTACCGAAGCCCCGACAGCCGCCGCGGCGCCGACTGCCACTACGGCTGCTTCGAACAGTACATCAAGCCTGCCTGATCTGAAAGGCAGAACCGTTACGGTGGCGATTGAGGACGCCTACTTGCCTTTCAACTATATCCGCCTGGACAATGGCAAGCCTGAAGGGTGGGACTACGATACCCTGGCTGAACTGTGCAAACGCCTGAACTGCAAAGTTTCCTTTAAGGAAATCGCCTGGGACAACATGATCGCAGCAGTCGCGGGCGGTCAGTTTGATATGGCCGCCGACGGTATCACCATCACCGACGAGCGCGCCAAAGTCGTTGATTTCTCGGAAGGTTACATCGCGGTCGATCAGCGTGTATTGGTCCGCAAAGATGAAACTCGATTCAAGACTGTAGATGAGTTGAAGAGCGGGACTTACAAAGTTGCTACACAGAAAGGCACAACGAACTATGATGAAGCCGTGAAGTTGGTTGGGGAATCCCGCGTGACCGCCTTCGATACTTTTGGCGATGCCGTACAGGCCTTGATTTCGAAGGATGCCGATGCGGTCGTCATCGATGACACGGCAGGTCAAGGTTATGTGGGTGTCAATGCTGATAAGGTAGTGCTGCTAGACGGCGCCCTCATCGGTCAACAGCTCGGGTTTATTTATCCCAAGGGTTCCGATCTCGTAAAGCCGTTTAACGCCGCCATCGAGGCCATAAAGAGCGATGGCACGTTGAATAAGCTTAACGAGAAATGGTTCGGCCCGTCGTTCAAGATGACTTATGACGAGGTCAAACCAGGACCGACAGCCGCGCCGACTGCCACGCCGGGCAAATGACCTGCTGTCTGCGTCAACTGGCGCTCGCTATAGTGCTCGTATAGCGGGAGTCAGCAAGAGACCTGCAAGGCCCATGCGGCCTTGCAGGTCTCCCTGTTGAACGAGGCATTCATGGCTGCAACACAAAGTATCGCAAAACGCACCTCAACCCAGTCTAATTTCGTGCAGTGGCTTTCACGGCTGCCGTGGTGGTTGCTGTTTCTCATACTGGCCGGCATCATACTGCTATACCAGTTTCTGACGAATGAACTTTACTCCGTCATACTGAGCAAGTTAACGCAAGGCATCGTAACGACCATTTTCGTCACACTCGTTGCGTTTACCTGCGCGATTATTCTAGGGCTGATCGCCGGGCTTGGCCGTGTATCCAGGAATCGCCTCATATTCAACCTGGCTACCCTGTACGTGCAAGTTATCCGGGGTCTGCCGATGCTTGTGCAGATCTTTTATGTCGCCTTTGTTCTCACGCCGGCATTTTTTACGGTATTGAATGCCATTGGCATGGCGCTCATTCCTGTTCTGGGCGAGACTAACTTCATGCTCACCTCGAATACCCAGGATGTTACGCTGCTGGCGCGCGCCATGATCGCACTGGCTCTGGCTTATGGCGGCTTTGAAGCCGAGACATTCCGCGCCGGCATCGAGTCGATAGGCCGTGGGCAAATGGAAGCAGCGCGCTCTCTGGGCATGAGCTACGTGCAGGCGATGCGCTACGTCATTCTTCCGCAGGCCATTCGGCGGGTTTTACCGCCGTTGGGCAATGACTTCATTGCCATGCTGAAAGACTCATCGCTGGTTTCGGTGCTGGGGGTTCGCGATATAACACAGGAAGCCCGGCTGTATGTATCAGCCTCTTTCCGCTACCCGGAGACCTACAACACACTGGCGTTCATGTACCTTACAATGACGATAATCCTTTCACTCGGCGTCAAGTGGTTTGAAAACAGGATGGGCAAGAATGGGCGCGGTTCCTAATGCGAAACAGCCGATGATCGTCATCAAGAACCTGGTCAAACAGTTTGGCCGGGTTGATGCGGTTAACGGCGTGTCACTGCGGGTTGAACAGGGCAAGGTACTGGTCATCATCGGTCCAAGTGGTTCGGGTAAGTCCACGGTCTTGCGCTGCATCAACCATCTGGAAGTGCCGACGAGTGGGGAGATCTGGGTTGATGGTATCCATCTGACCCATAACCATAAGGACATCAACGCCATTCGCGCCGAGGTTGGCATGGTATTCCAGCAGTTCAACCTCTTCCCGCATCTCACAGCTTTGGACAATATCATGCTTGCGCAGCGAATCGTGCGCAGGCGGAACGAAGATGAAGCGGGGCGCATGGCTCGCAAGCAGTTGGAACGGGTTGGCATCCCCGAGAAGGCGGACAATTACCCCGGACAACTGTCAGGTGGACAACAACAGCGCGTTGCGATAGCGCGGGCGTTGGCGATGAATCCGAAAGTCATGCTGTTCGACGAACCAACCTCGGCCCTCGACCCGGAGATGATCAAGGAAGTGCTTGATGTCATGCTGGAGCTGGCGCATGAAGGCATGACCATGGTTGTGGTGACTCATGAAATGGGCTTCGCGCGCAATGCCGCGGATGAAGTCATCTTCATGGATAAAGGCGTCATCGTGGAGCAGAACTCGCCCGAGCAATTCTTCTCAAGTCCACGCGAAGAACGCACGCAGACATTCCTCAATCAGATTTTGAGATAGTGCGGTCAGGGCGCCCAGAATCGCGCATAGCCCAGCAGATTAGCGCCCGCAGAAGCAGCGAGCATCAGGAGACCGAGCGCGACGACTGCGTAATCGAGCCGGTTGAATTTCAGCACACGTAGCCATGTGCGCGGTTGCGTTCCGAAAGCGCGCAAATCCATGGCGTCGGTGATTTCTTCCGCGCTGATAATGCTGTGGACAATGACCGGAACTAAGAGCGGCGCGAGTTTTCGCGCCTGGCCTGCTAAACCTCCTTCACGACGCTCCAACTCGTAACCCCGCGCTTTCTGTGCGTCCATCGTCATGGCGAAGTCGCGACTCAAGCTGGGGACAAAGCGCATCGTCAGGTCCAGAGCGAAGGCCAGTTTATCGGGCAATCCCAACCGACGGAAGGTAATTCCATATAAGGCCGGGTCGAATGTGTATGGTATCAGGATCGTCATGGCGGCGATACTCGCCACGCGCACAAGCTGACTCAAGGCAAGGAAGATCCTTTCTATACTGATACTGAGGGTGGGTTGCCATCCCAACAGCGTGAAAGGAGCCTGGATTGCTGCGATGACGTGTTCAACCCTGTAAAACTGCCCTCCGACCTGCCCCGTGATGAGTGTCACCAGGGCATAAAAACTGATAAAACCACCCAGGAACAACCAGGTGCGACGAGTTTCACGCCAGGACAGCCCGGCTGCCAGGATGGTGATGACGGTCACGAGTAGAAATAGCAGGAGAATGCGCACATCCCAAAACATGAAGACGCTGAACAGGAAGCACAAATAAAAGATCATGCGCGCCCGCGGGTCGAGCCGCTGGATCACTGTCGATCGAGGTTTGTATCTCCAGGCTGCAATCATGCTGGGCCGTCCTGCAAAGTCGCCAGGCCGGCCAGTCTCGCGGCTGACATGAAACGCTGGCACCGATCCAGCATTCCCAGGTTGGCTTTCAACAGCGATGTCGATCGTACACGACTGCGTGCCAGCAATGACTCGTCGCGCAATACCTCATGCGGTGCGCCATCGGCGGCGATTTGACCTTCAACAACCATAACGATTCGATTGGCATAAGCAATCGCGAGGTCGAGGTCGTGTGTGATGAAAATGAGCGCTTTGAAATAACCGGCGCCTGTCTCGGTATCCGCGCGAATTCGCGACACGATATCGTCCATGAAGTGGGTGTAGTTCGCATAATCCTGACCGGCAGTGGGCTCATCCATGACCAGAACTCGCGGGCTCATGGTCAAGATGCTGGCAATGCTGATGCGTTTCTGCTGCCCAAAGCTCATGGCGAGTGGCGCCAGTTCGGCGCTGTCAGGGAGGTTGACGGCGTCCAGCGCGCGCGACAGGTTCGCTGAAATCGTCTCTTTGTCCATCCCGATGTTGTGCGGGCCGAAACTTAACTCTTCGCGCACCGTCGGGGCAAACAGCATGTGGCTGGGGCTCTGGAAAACATAGCCCACCGTGCGCGCGATCTGTGCAACGCTCATCTGCCTGCTGTCCTGCTGATCGATCAATACCAGCCCGCGCGACGGCCTGTTCAGCCCGATGGCATGCTTCATCAACGTCGTCTTGCCGGCGCCGTTTGGACCGATGACTGCCATGATGTCGCCAGGCCTGACCGCAAACGAGACATCATGGAGGATTTCAGGGCCGTCCTCATATCGGAAACCGACCCCGCGAAACTCGATGAGCGGCGGTGCCGCACTGTTAGTGCGCGCAAACACAGGTGGTTCTACATGCTGGTCATGGCGCGATCGTATTTTCCGGATAACCACCGGCGCGGGTAGTTTGATCTCGCGCCAATCGACAGCTTGCATAAGACCGGGAACATCGCCGTCATATACGATGCGGCCTGCGTTCATATACACGCAGTGTTCGGGTCGGATCTCAAGCACATCCTCGACGCGATGCTCGATGATGACGATCGCGATACCGCTATCCGCTAGTTCGCGCATCAACAATAAAGCCTCATGGCCGGAAGCGGTATCGAGCGAAGCCAGCGGTTCGTCCAGAAGGATGGCGCGCGGTCGCATGGCGAGTACCCCCGCCAGAGCCACCTTCTGTTTTTCTCCTCCGCTCAACAAAAAGGTCTGCCGCGCCAGCAACGGCTCGATATGCAGCAGTTCCGCTGTCTTGATGATGCGCGCGCGTATCTCGTCGCGCGGCAGGCCCAGGTTCTCCAGGCCGAATGCGATCTCGTTCATCACCTCCGTTGCTACGATCTGGCGTTCCGGGTCCTGCAGTACGGCGCCGACAACCTGCGATATCTCCGCTAGTTGCATCACCGCATTATTCCTGCCGAAGAGTGTCACTTCTCCGCTGAGCCGGCCGGCGGTGTAGCTCTGCGGAATCAACCCGTTGATGCATCGGATCAGGGTTGTTTTACCGCAGCCGCTTGCTCCGGCAATCAGCGTGACCTCACCGGGTTTGAACTCAGCCGAGATATCGGTTAAGGCCTGTTCGGCGCGGTTGCGGTAGGCATAAGACAGGCGCGCGACGCGTATGCTCATCGGTGGTGATCAGATCAGACCTTCGTCGTCACTGCGCCCCAACTTGCGCTGGTTGCTGGCATGCTGTTCAGCCGGCGATTTCAACGAGCCGGCGTATTCCATGTACACCGCCTGGCCGTACTCGCGGGTTTTGACGACCACCGGCATTGGCACGGCATGTCCCATGATGAGCGCCTGCTGTTTGCTGTCCAGCGAGGCGAGTACGCTGCGCAATTGCTGCCCGCCGCTCATGCCGGTAAAGACAGCGCTGATGTCTTTTTCGTCGCTGAGCGCGCAGGTGATACGAGTGCCAATCTGCGACATGACCTCGGCATCGATCTGGCTGGGGCGCTGATCGACGATCAACAGGGTGACGTTGTATTTGCGAAGTTCACGGGCGATAGTTCCAAAGATTGTGAGACCCGCGACGGCTGGATCGAGGAATTTGTGCGCCTCTTCGACGGCGATGACCAGTTGGCGCGGTTCAACGCCGCCGCCCTCGGCAGCCTCTTTCATGGCTACATATCGCTCGTGAATGCGGCGGGTGATGTAATTCGCCACGAAAACGTATGCCGGCAGGTCATTGCCATATCGGCCGAACTCGACGACGACGTTCTCGCCGCGCGTCAGGTAATTCACGATGCGCTCGACAAAGTTTTCTGTAGCCTGTTCGCGTATAAAGCCGAACTTCAAGAGCCGCTTCAACTTGCGCTGGATCGCATAATATGTGCCGTCGGCGATCTTGTTGCCCTCGAGCATTTCCTTGACCTCAGCGTCATCGTCATCGCTCATGAGTTTGTGCACCCACTCACGCGGAAACTTGCGGCTGAGCGCAAACAGCGCATTGACCTGCACATCCGACAGACTCAGCACGCTCTGCAGCATCTCGAGATCCTCCGGCTCGATCTGACCATACCCGATGTTGAGCGCGAATTCGTAGCCGGCGTGGCGCGTTCGGGAGGACTCTTCGTCCAGCGTGACGACCGCTACGCGAGAGCTGATGGCCGACAGTTGCTTGAGTCCCTTAAAGTGCCTGGACTTGTCGCCCTTGAGCGTATACCCATAGTCGTTGTGCATGTCGAAGATCAACACCGATGCGACGTCCTGTTTGATGATGCTGGCGAGCAGGGGCAGGGCGAGGAAAGTTTTACCCGTGCCACTGCGCCCGAACACCGCGCTGGACCGCTCGACGAATTGCTCCAGGTTGAGGTTGATCTTGATGGATTCATCATCGACTGACTGGCCGATCTCATAGCTCCCTTTGCCCTCGGCTGCGAATATCTCCTGCACTTCCTCCGGCGTCGCTCGATACGCCGCCGTGAAGTGCGCCGGCACTGTCTTGATTGGTTTTGGCTCCGCGTTGCCTTTCTCCAGAACCAGCATGGGCTTTACGTGCAGCACGCCATAGACGGCTGTGCCGCGATAAACCTGCGTGACGAAATCGTCCAGCGCCGGCGGCATCCTTTGTATATTCGCATCGACGGAGTCCAGCATGATGTCAGTGACTAATCCGAAAAACCGGCGTTCGGTCTGACCTTCAATGGTGACGTAGCTGCCGACCGCAAGACCCTCGATGATTGTCTCGCGGTCGATTTTGATGTCCAGGCCGTCGTTCAACGATCCGCCCACGACAATGCCCAGCCGATCGCGTCTGCCCGGCGTCCGGGCACGCTCCAGCGGTATCAACGGATTCAGATCCGATAAAAGGTTGTCGATCATATCCACACTCAGCTTCCCGCGACTGACTCACTCGTGGTTGAGTATTGCAGGCGTCTTAACAAGCCTTCCAGCCTTGATCCATCATTCACCAGCAGGCGCGCCAGCTCGCGCCCGCATGCCAGCGCAAAATCCTTCTGCCGGCTTCTGTTTCTTGCGCCGATGCCCAGGCGGATGGCCGCAGCCAGCAACTCATCGCAGGGAACGTCGCGCGATTCAAGCACCAGGCGGAAAAAGTCCAGCTTTTCTGTGAAGGCGATGATCTCGCTTGTATCGCAGCATTCTATGCCATGCAGGGCAATGGGAGGTTGCGGGGGCAGTCCATGCATTATGGGGCGGTCCGCCTGGTCCTGATACCCGACGCACAACACACTGACCTCCAGCGGTATCAACTGGCTGCGCAGCCATTCGATGTCTTCATCGCGAGCATCATCGGCTACCGACAGCAGCTTCACCATACCCCGCTCATCGTCCTTTAGCGCTATGTCGTAGATCAACCCGTAAATGGTGGTCTGTCGATACGGGTTGCGCGTCTGCACCAGCGCGCCGAAGGTGGGGACATCGCTCTCCGGTATGCGCGTGCCGAATACAAAAGTCTGCATGTTGGCGTGAAGTACCTTGCCGATAATCATCTATCGTTTTTCCTTTGCTTCCTGTTTGGATGAAGGTCTCGCCATGATGCCCTGATCGATCAGGTTGCGTTGAATGATACGGTCGATGGCTTGTTCATCTGAATGGGCTAACACGGCTTCTTCATGAGCCGCTTTCAGACACAATGGATAGCCTCCGCCCATGTGCGTGTGCCTGACCATGATACGGGACAGGACACCCACCTGTTCCGGCGCCGCGCACCAGGACGGCATCTCCAGTCGGGCGATAAGCGGTGCGCTGGGGCCGATCGCCAGGTAGCAACCCACCATGGTGTGGCCCGAACGTCCAAGATAGGCGGGTGCATTTATCAGCCAGGACGGTTGAAACAACGCCGTGCGCTGGTTGGCGGGCAATATGGATTCCAGCAGTGTTCGGTCTGTGATACCGCGCATATTCTGTTCGAGTCTGCGCAGGTGCTGGCGCAGTTGCGCGTCGTCATCGATGACTTCCGCTGGAATATCCGCCAGTGCGCAAGCGCGCGCCACGGTGTTGCTGTTCGGCCGTTCGATATAGCCGGCAACAATGGCGCCGCAGTTGCGCATCCGGTCGAATGCGCGGTTGATGCGCTCCAACTGCTCGGTCGCACGCGGCGCATTGTTGCGCACAAATGGCTCGTTCAATAGAGAGAATGGCACGAGCGATCCATCAGCGACGGCGATAGGGCGGAGACCTGCCGAGTAAAAGCGTTGGCACTGATCTGCCAGTTGCTCGATCTCCAGCAGGTCGCGCTCTGCGCTGATTTCGCCGGGCGATATCAGGTCGCCAGTCGACTCATCGTACAGCTCGACTTCGCCCAGGAATCGGATGTGTTTATGCTGCGCCGCTTTCAGCGCGCGCTCCACATCCGGAGTCTTGCCCGACTGGCCATAGACGATACACGCGCTGGCGACCTGGATAGCCGCGTATTGAACTGCCTTGTGGCGGTCGGGCATGATCTGCGAACCGTCCGACGAAATCAGCGCATAATCCTTAGGTTCTTCGCCGATCTCATAAAACTGGTTCAGCCGTTCCCCGGCATTAAAACGGGCTGCGCTCCATCGCACATCCTGCAAGCGGTCTATTTTCGCCTGCGCCGCATCGATGACTGAAACGTCAAAGGCTGGTTGGAAAACACGCCGCATCTCCGTGGCGCGCTGCAGGCGCCACTGGCGCATCTCGGTTGACTGCGCAGACATCTGGCGCAGTTGCGGAATAAGTTGTGCTACATCCAGCGGCATGGGCACATTGTAGAACACCCGTTCAGCTCTGTCGAGGGCGCGCGTATGCCAGGTTGTAGAATCGGTGCAAGATCATCCGACATGACCCAGGGAGGTAAGATGGACAAGTATCGCGTGAAACCAGGTACGAGAGTTCGCCTGAAGGACTGCGACCCCGATGATACCGATGGCTACAAAAAAGGGGATGGCATATCAAAAAAGATAGAGAAGACTGAATTGGCTGTTAACCAGTTGCAGGAACTCCTTTATGCGGAGCACAAACACGGGCTGCTGATCGTCTTGCAGGCTATGGATACCGCCGGTAAGGATGGCACGATCTCCCACGTCTTTGATACGATGAATCCACAGGGCGTGCGGGTTGCCAGCTTCAAAGCGCCTACACCGGAAGAACTCAGCCATGATTTCCTGTGGCGCATCCACGAGCAGACGCCTTCGAAGGGCGAAGTCGTGATTTTCAACCGCAGCCATTATGAGGATGTGCTGGTGGTGCGCGTCCATAACCTGGTTCCCAAGGCCGTCTGGAAGCGCCGTTATGCGATCATCAATAACTTCGAGCGCGCCCTGGCGGATGAAGGAACCACAATCCTCAAGTTCTTCCTTCATATCAGCCAGGACGAGCAGAAGAAGCGCCTGCAGGAACGGTTGGATGATCCAACCAAACACTGGAAATTCAATCCATCCGACCTGGCCGAGCGCAAGTTATGGCCGGACTATATGCAAGCGTACGAAGATTCGATCAGCGCAACGAGCACGCCCTGGGCGCCCTGGTACATCGTACCCTCAAATAAGAAGTGGTACCGCAATCTGGTTGTGGCCTCCACACTTGAAAAGAGCCTTAAGGCTCTGAATATGCATTACCCGGAACCAGTTGACGACTTGAGCAAGGTCGTGATCGAGTAGTCATCCGCGTGCGAGCGACTGGTTGACTATTTGTTGCGCCTGCTCGACGATGTCGAGCAGGTGGCACTTGCTCACGAAACTCTCCGCGTAGAGTTTGTAAACATTCTCCGTGCCCGACGGCCGCGCGGCGAACCATCCCTGTGCGGTGACGACTTTCAGGCCGCCGATGGAGGCGTTGTTGCAGGGCGCCCTGGTGAGTTTGGCGATGATGGCGTCGCCGGCGAGTTGATCCGCGCTGACCGCAGAAGGAGAAAGCGCCAGGAGCGTTTGCCGCTGTTGCAGCGTAGCCGGCGCATCGATGCGCGTGTAGTAAGGTTTCCCGAACGTCTGCGCCAACTGCTGATAGAGAGCGCCGGGATCGTTGCCCAGTTGCGCCGTGATCTCAGCCGCCAGTAAACCCAACAGCGGGCCATCCTTGTCCGTAGTCCATACGGTTCCATCACGGCGCAGGAAACTGGCGCCTGCGCTCTCCTCGCCGCCAAAACACAACGAACCGTCGTATAAACCCGGGGCGAACCATTTGAATCCCACCGGAACTTCGCAGAGCTTACGGCCCAGAGCGGCGACGACACGGTCAATGAGGGTGCTGCTGACGAGTGTCTTGCCCACCGCTGAAGTATCTGGCCATGCGGGGCGGTGCTGCAGCAGATAGTGAATGGCTGCCGTAAGGTAATTATTCGGATTCATCAGCCCTGAAGTTCGAGTTACGATGCCGTGCCGGTCCGCGTCGGGATCATTGCCGAAAGCGATGTCGAATTTGTCTTTTAGGCCGATCAATCCAGCCATGGCATACGGACTGGAACAATCCATACGAATTTTGCCATCGTGATCCACAGTCATGAAGCTGAATGTCGGGTCCAGTTTCTGGTTGACGACGGTGAGTTGCAGTTCGTAACGTTCCCGGATGGGTTCCCAGTAGGCCAGCGCTGAACCACCCAGCGGATCTACGCCGATGCGGATACCGGATGAGCGGATGACATCCATATCGATGATGCTGCTCAGGTCATCGACATACGGACGCACGTAGTCGTAATGATGCGTAGTCGGCGCTTTCAATGCGGATTCATAAGCGATGCGTCTGACGCTCTTATTCCCCTCGCGCAGCAATGCATTGGCGCGATCCTGAATCCAGCGTGTGATACTGGTGTCTGCGGGCCCGCCCTCAGACGGGTTGTACTTTATGCCGCCGTCTTCAGGTGGATTGTGCGAGGGCGTAATGATGATGCCGTCTGCAAGGCCGTCGCGCCGACCGCGGTTATAGACCAGTATCGCGTGCGAGATTGCCGGCGTGGGAGTTACGCCGCCATCCTGCTGGATAAATACGTTGACGGCGTTGGCGGCCAGAACTTCGAGCGCGCTGCGCTGAGCGGGTGATGACGCCGCATGCGTATCCTTCCCCATGTACAGCGGACCACTGATCGAGTTATTAACCCGGTATTCGCAGATCGCCTGTGCGATTGCCACGATATGCGACTCCGTAAAGCTGCCGTCCGCCGGTGTGCCGCGATGGCCGCTGGTGCCAAAGCTGACCAACTGAGACGGATTGCCCAGGTCCGGTTTATTGTCGTAATAGGCTCGCTCAAGTTTTCTGACATCGATCAGGATGTCCGGCGGCGCAGGTTTCCCCGCAAGTGGATGGATGCTCATCATTGCTCCCCGTGTAGTTCAACACGTACGCCAGTCGTGTCGGGTCAGCCCGGCAAACGCGAATGATCATTGAGCCGATTATCACATGTCGCCTGATGAAGCCGTGTGAAAACCCGCGCGCTGTTCACGTTGTAAACTTGGTAAAGAAACGGTTAATGAGGTGTGACCATGGAGCAGAAAGCGCTCAAAGAACGCGCGGCCTGGAAAGCGCTGGAAGGCCATTACCAGTTAGTGAAAGATGTGCACCTGCGCAGCCTGTTTCGCGACGATCCCTCGCGGGGAGAGCGCATGGCATGCGAAGCGGTCGGGCTGTATCTGGATTATTCGAAGAACCGCGCCACCGCTGAGACCATGCAGCTGTTATTTGCGTTGGCGGATGAAAGCGGTTTGCGCGGGCATATCGATGCGATGTTCCGCGGCGACAAGATCAATATCACCGAGAACCGCGCCGTGTTGCACGTCGCGCTGCGCGCGGAGCGCAACGAGAAAATCTTCGTTGATGGGATTGACGTTGTCCCTGAAGTGCACGCCGTGCTGGATCGCATGAGTTCCTTCGCCGGCCGCGTGCGGCAGGGCGATTGGAAGGGGTACACAGGCAAGCGCATCAGGAATGTAGTCAATATCGGCATTGGCGGCTCAGACCTTGGCCCTGTAATGGCTTATGAAGCGTTGCGCCATTACAGCGACCGATCGATGACCTTTCGATTCGTCTCCAATGTCGATGGCACCGATCTGACCGAATCCGTACGCGACCTGAATCCCGCAGAGACGTTGTTCATCGTGTCGTCGAAGACATTCACGACGCTCGAGACGATGGCGAACGCGCATTCCGCCCGCGAGTGGCTGCTTGGCGGGTTGAAAGATGAGCGTGCCATTGCCAATCACTTCGTGGCCGTATCGACGAATGCGGCGGCGGTGCGCAAGTTCGGCATCGATACCGCCAATATGTTCGGATTCTGGGATTGGGTCGGCGGGCGCTACTCAATGGATTCCGCAATAGGCCTCTCTACCATGCTGGCTATCGGCCCGGGTAACTTCCGAGCCATGCTGTCTGGCTTTCATGCCATGGATGAGCATTTCCGCACCGCGCCATTCGAACGGAACCTGCCCGTGCTGATGGGATTGCTGGCTGTCTGGTACAGCGATTTCTTTGAGGCGCAGACGTCCGCAGTGCTGCCATACGATCAGTATCTGAAGCGGTTCCCGGCATATCTGCAGCAACTCACGATGGAGAGCAATGGGAAGCACATCACGCTGGATGGCTCGCGCGTCGATTACCCGACTGGTGCGATCTACTGGGGAGAGCCGGGCACGAATGGTCAGCACTCGTTTTACCAGCTTATCCACCAGGGCGCCAGGCTTATCCCTTGTGACTTTATTGGCTTCTTTAATACGTTGAACCCGCTGGGCAACCATCAGAATCTTCTGATGGCCAACGTGTTTGCGCAGGCGGAAGCGCTGGCATTTGGCAAGACTGCGGATGAGGTCAAGTCTGAAGGCACGCCGGAATGGCTCGTGCCGCATCGCACATTTGACGGCAATCGCCCGTCAAATATCATTCTGGCGGACCAGCTGACACCGGAGACGCTGGGCAAGCTGGTCGCACTATATGAGCACAGCGTATTTACCCAGGGCGCGATATGGAATATCGATTCATTTGACCAATGGGGTGTGGAACTGGGTAAAGTGCTTGCTCAGCGCATCGTCCCGGAGCTGTCTGACCGGGTCGCTCTGCTGACGCATGACAGTTCGACGAATGCACTCATCCGCTTGTACAACAACCGACACATATTGCCATAACTGGGGTGGGTTAGCGCATAACATGACAGACAAGATCGATCCTGATGTTCGCTACAAAATAGAGTCCGCAGAGCATGCCGTGACCTTCGTGCAATCGGGCATGAAGGTGGGTTTAGGCACAGGCAGCACGGCGGTCTGGGCGACGCGCAAGATAGCGAAGCTCATTGCCGATGGCGTTTTGAGTGATATCACCGGCTTCGCCACATCCCGGGCAACAGCCGAAGAAGCCCGGCATCTGGGTATCGTTCTAATGGGCGATGAGCTTCCAACCGACTTGGATCTCACCATCGACGGCGCTGACGAGGTAGACCCTCGACTGGACGTCATCAAGGGTGGGGGCGGCGCATTACTGCGTGAGAAGATCGTCGCCCAGGTCAGCCGGCGCTACATTATCGTGGTGGATGAAACGAAATCGTCGCCTGCGCTGGGCACGCGCTTCGCGCTGCCGGTGGAGGTGCTGGCCTTTGGATGGCAGTCGCAGCGCAGGTTTCTGGAATCACTCGGAGCAAAGGTTTATTTGCGGCTGAATACCGACCGGACACCTTATAAGACTGATTCAGATAACATAATACTGGATTGTCGATTCGGGCCGATTGCGAGTCCAAAGGAACTCGCAAATCGATTATCCTGGCGCGCCGGTATTATCGAACATGGATTATTTCTGGATATGGTTACGGATGTCATCATCGGCGGCTCAAGCGGCATCAGACACCTCAAACGGGGTCCATAAAACTACCTGGCACTCCACCTGACTGAGGTGCGAACTCAGCCTTTTAGCGGTGTACTCACACTGCCCTAAGGGTTAAATTTACCCTGACGCTTTCTCTTAAGTGTCGGGTTTTTTCCATCCCACAGGGTGAACAGATTTCCGCCAATGTAAACGGCGCTATTGGAAGCACGACGATTTTCGTCCCGCCGGGCACTGGCATGCGCGTCGTGTTCGACGGCGGCCTGACCGCCCTGGATATGCCATCTGGCTATGTACACAGCGGCAACACTTATACATCGCCTGGTTACGATACGGCAACCGCACGCATCGACCTGCGCATCTCTCAGGCGCTGGGCGCAGTGTCAGTACGAGAGCAAACAGGTCGTTGAATAGAACATGTCTGACTTCTCCAGGAAGTCAGACATGTTTTGAGACGGGCATTTAGTCCAAAAGCCCGAGTGGTTCTTCGATCATTTCTGCCAGGGTCTGCAGGAACTGCGCGCCGCGCGCGCCGTCTACCGCGCGATGGTCGCATGATAGCGTGAGGGTCATCATCGACTGTATGGCGGGTCGGCCGTCGTGCGGCACAACACGTTCCACGATCCTGCCTACGGCAAGGATGGCGGCCTGGGGAGCATTCACGATGGCGTTGAACGAATCGATCCCGAACATACCCAGGTTGCTGATCGTGAACGTGCCGCCGCTGATATCATCCGGCTTAAGCTTGCCATTCTGCGCACGGGCGACCAGGTCGTTACGCTGGCGGGCGATTGCCGCGATGTTCATGTTCTGTGTGCCATGGATGACAGGCACGACCAACCCGTCGGCGATTGCGACGGCTAAACCGATATTCACGTCCGGGTTCACGTGAATTGCGCCGTCTTTCCACATGGCGTTGACGCGCGGGTGTTCAAGCAGGGCTGCAGCAACCAGCCTGACGATCAGATCGGTATAAGTGATTTTCTCGCTCATGCGTTTCTGAGCGCGCTCGCGCCAGGTGATCAGACGGCTGGCATTGGCTTCCCGGCTGAGATAGAAGTGAGGGACCGTCGTCCAGCTTTGCGTGGTGCGCTCCGCCATGATCCGCCACACCGTGCCGGGCTTGATGATCTCGCCTGGCGCAGTCGTTTCAATCGCCGCGGCCGGCATGGTTTTCGCTGAAGCCATGACATCAGCAAAGAGCACTGCGCCTTCTGGCCCGCTGCCAGGGATATCAACGAGTTTGACGCCGCGTTCCTGCGCAGCCTGGCGCGCTTTTGGCGAGGCCGCAGACAGCCGCGCTCCGGGCATCTTTATGAGTTTCTCGATATAGGCCACTACATCGGCCTTTTCGATGCGGCCGCCGCCGGGTTTGACTTTGCTCAGGTCGATATGATTCTCCTCGGCAATGCGGCGAGCCAGGGGGCTGGCCTCAACCGACCCTTTGCCACGTGGAGACTCTGAACTGAGTATTGGGCTCTCAGCCGGCGCCGTCTGTACGTGTGGCTGAGTCTTTATCGGCAGCGACTCGCCTGGTTCCGCGATTAATGCGATGACCTGACCGACCGGCACATCCTGTCCTACCTGGGCGGACACCTGACTCAGTATTCCGCTGGCGCCAGCCTCAATCTCGACGGTAGTTTTATCAGTCTCGACTACCATCAGGACTTCGCCCTTTGTCACCATCTGTCCTTCAGTCTTCAGCCATTGCAGCAGCTTGCCCGTTTCCTGCGCAATACCCAGCGCCGGCATGATTACGTTTGTTGCCAAGATTATTCTCCTGCTTCGCTCCCCATTTGAAAATACATTGCGCCGGCGCGGTTACGCCCGGCCGCACAGGGTTTTTGCCATCTGGAAAACGGCATCCGCGGTAGGCGCCGTCAAGTCTTCCAGGGCTGGCGAGAATGGGATTGGCACGTCCATAGCGCCCATGCGCTTGACCGGCGCGTCGAGGTAGTAGAAAGCGCCGTCGGCAATCACCGCGGCGAGTTCTGCGGTGACGCCATATCGCTCATAACCCTCATCGATGACGATCGCGCGCGATGTTTTGCGAGCCGAGTCAACCAGGGTTTGCTTGTCCAGCGGGAAGGTGGTGCGCGGGTCAACCACCTCAGCGCTGATGCCGATCTCCTTGAGCTTATCCGCAGCGCCCAGAGCGACGTATACCATGCTGCTGGTCGCGACGAGAGTGATGTCGGCGCCGGCGCGTTTGATATCCGCAACGCCGAAGGGGATCGTGTATTCCTCATCCGGAACCATGCCCTTGGTCGTGAAGTTCATCTTGTCCTCAAAGTACACGACCGGATTGTCGTCGCGGATGGCTGTCTTGAGCAGCCCTTTCGCGTCATAAGGCGTTGACGGCAACACCACCTTCAGTCCGGGCACGTGACTTGGCCAGACATGCAGGCTCTGGCTGTGCTGCGCAGCGGATCGCCGCGTGGCGCCCAGCGTCGTGCGGAACACGATCGGCACCATGAATTTGCCGCCCGACATATAACGCGCCTTGGCGGCCTGGTTGACCATCTGGTCCATGGTGAGTGTAAGGAAGTCGCCGAACATGATATCGATAACGGGGCGCATACCGGTCATGGCGGCGCCGACGCCGATTGCCGCGAAACCGGGTTCCGATATCGGCGTATCGATGACGCGGTCTGTGCCGAACTCGTCCACCAGACCCAGCAGGACTTTGAACGGCGTGCCGGCCTCAGCGACATCTTCGCCCATGATGAATACGCGGGCATCGCGCCGCATTTCCTCAGCAAGTGCTTCGCGCACAGCCTGCGCCATCGTCAATTCGCGCATGGCCTTCCCGTTCGTGGCGCCAGCGGTGGATTCCGAAGTCTTAAGCATAGACATGTTGTGTTACCTCACTGGCGTCGGGGAAGGGGGCTTTGATTGCGAATTCAACGGCGGAACGCATCTCTTCGCGCGCTTCTTTCTCGATCTGCTCGAAAATCGCCGCGTCCGCGAGATGCTGTTCAGTCAGCCACTGGGACAGCAAATTGAGCGGATCGCGCTCAGTCTTCCACAGCGTTTCCTCTTCCTTTGAACGGTAGTATGCGCGGTTAATGTCTCCGACGTGGTGGCCATGATAGCGATAGGTGTTGCAGATCACAAACCCGGGGCCTTCGCCGTTGCGAGCGCGCTCGATGAATCGCCTCGCCGTTTCATACACGGCTCGCACATTCTGCCCGTCAACCACCTCGACCGGGATGCCGAACGCGGCTGGGCGCGCGCTCAATTCGCCGGCGGTCGTCTGGGAGTAATGCGTGTATTCGTTATACAGGTTGTTTTCGCACACGTAGACAACCGGAAGCTTCCACAGGGAGGCCATATTCATGACTTCGTAAAGCAGGCCCTGGCCGAGCGCCCCTTCACCAAAGAAAGTGACTGCGACCTGTCCGCTCTTGCGCATCCTGGCGGAGAATGCGGCTCCTGTCGCAATACCGGAGCCGGCGCCGACAATGGCGTTAGCGCCCAGATTGCCGCCTTCCTGATCGGCGATATGCATCGACCCGCCTTTGCCTTTGCAGTACCCGGGCGCCCTGCCGAGTAATTCGGCAAACATACGGTCGGGGCTGGCTCCTTTTGCAAGACAGTGCCCGTGACCCCGATGCGTGCTGGTGATGTAATCCTCGCGCTTCAGTGATTCACACACGCCCACCGCGACGGCTTCTTCGCCGATGTACAGGTGCGCCAGTCCGGGCATAAGGGCTTTGGTATACAGATCGTTGACTTCCTCTTCAAATGAGCGGATTCGGTACATCTGACGATACATATGCAGCCATTCTTCAGGATCGACCGTTGCGCCGCCCGCGTCTGTCTGTGTGTGAGAGACTTGTTTTGCTTTCATATTCGCCGCCATGTTCACCTCCGATTAACTTCTAACTCAAGCGTGTAACGCTTGTGGGTTGGCGATAACTCTGCCTATTGTAACGATAAGAGCAGTTTTGTGAAAAGCAGAAAAATCCCCGCCGGCGGGGATTTTTCTCACTCTCTATAATTGGCGTGTCGAACGGGCAGGGTACCCGTTCGCGTGCTCCGATTTTAATCAGTCACGGTTATGCTGGCATCCTTGGGAAGCGCCAGATGGCCGGCCACTTCAATGGCTTTGATGATGCCCGAAGGAACCGGGCAAGCGGTATGGGGAAGTATCTTCGACGCGAGCTCAAGCGTACGGGGGCCGCCGCGCCGATAACTGATTTCCTGCATCGGGTCAACTTCAATCAGTTCGGTCGCCAGGCGTTGGCATGACTTGCAATCGCTCTGGATATCCAGCCGCACGCGATCGCCGTCATCCGATTCGATCAATGTTGCTTCTACAGTCGTATGGAAACCGCAGCGTCCGGAGTGAATAATCACCTTTGCCATGTGTGCCTCGTACTATAGGGTTATGGGTTTGGATGTCAATAAGGTTAAAAAGTTACATGCACTCATGTTCTTGAATGGCTAGCGCAGGTTTTAGCCCGGAGTGCTATCATCCACTGGACATGCCTGACACTATTAAGGTAGCGCGATATGCCTGAAAACTGGGTGGAGTTGGTCCTGGCGCTAGCGATTGCAGCAGCGGGGATCGGCGTGCCTGTCCTCATCGCAGTATTGATCTTGGACTTGCTGAATCGCAAGCGCAGATAGCGGCAGGGACTACGCCAGCCTGTAAACGCGCATGGCTGTCACTCCCCAGATCGCCTCCTGCTCGGTGTGGCTGAAAGACGCAGCCGCATCACGTAGTACTTCTACAGTATCCAGATATTCGCCCGCCTGTGTGCAGACGGGCCAGTCGCTGCCGAACATAAGCCTGTCATCGCCCATCACGTTCAGAGCAGCAGAGAGGTAGTCGCGCAAGGTCTGCGCCAGCGTTACGCGGGGCACATTGCCGGCTGCTGTCATGTATCCTGAAATCTTCATGCAGGCATTGGCGCATGCAGCCAGCGGGCGAATCATTTGCTCATACTCACCCGCGCCACCCAGCGTAATCGACGCGCCGGCCATGTGGTCGATGATGAATGTCACATCAGGGTGGGACCTGATCAGATCGATAGCCTGCGCCAGCGCGCTTGATCTCACCAGCAGATCGCAGGACAAGCCAGTATCGGCCAGTGCGTGAAGGCCCGTGTCCATCGCCCGTCGTTTGCCGGGATGGAAGGGAAGATTGACGCGCACGCCTTTGAAAGCGGTGTGGCGCGCAAATCCCTGCAGTGCTGCCGATACGTGGCGTGACGTCAGGTCCACGAATCCCACGACGCCGGCAAGATAAGGATGCTCGTCACATAGAGCGAGCATCCACGGTATTTCCTCCGGTGTCGCCGCCGCCTGGATGATGACGGCGCGATCGATGCCAGCAGCGTTCATCTGGGGTCGCAGGCTTCACAGCCCTGCCTGCTGGGAGGGTGCTCCGGCAGGCGATCCTGGTACAGCGTCGCATTTCCGGGACTCAACCAGGCGTAGTCAAACTGGTTGAGTTTCCAGTAGTGTTGATGACTGTCGATGGTAAAAATACCCGGCATCTCCTACCGTTCAACGGTAATCGCGTAAGAACCCTCGATGTAGGGATACCTGGACTCCAGCCCATCCGCAATGCCGGCGCCCAGACCAGGGCTTTGCGGCAACTCCAGCCAGCCAGCGACGATAGGGGGTTTCTCCTGCAGGATGTCCCACTGGAGCGGTCCCTGGATCATGCAGAGTTCAAGCACAATGGGATTCGGCAGGGCAGCGACCGCATGAGCATTAGCCATAGTCATCAGACCGTTGTGCCAGTTATGCGGGCAAAGATCGACGCCGTAGCGATGCGCGACTTCCGCAATCTGCATCACTGCGGAGATGCCGCAGATGCCGGCATCGGGCTGCACAATCTTGTAGGCTTTCTTCTCCAGATAGGGTCGGAACTGCTCGATGGTGGTGAACTGTTCGCCGCCGGTAATAGGCATAGCCACCGATGAATTGATCCGGGCGTACCCATCGATGTCAGCCTGGGGGATCGGTTCCTCAAACCAGCGGAAGTTCAGACGCTCCAGCTCTTTTGCGACGGCGAGCGCCTGGTCGATGGTCAGTCGCTGGTTCCCATCGAGCATCAGTTCCATGCGCCCGTTCACCGTCTGCGCCAGTTCGCGCACCAGCCCCAGAAAGCGATCCACCGTCACGCCGTCCCAGGTCCAATCTGTCCCGATGCGGAATTTCATCGCGGTGTATCCAGCCGCGATATATTCCAGCGCTTCATCAATCAACTGCTCAGGTCGGATGCGCCAGTCATAGCGGCAGCCGCTGGATGCATACAGGCGCACCTTCTGAAGCGGATGCACCGCCAGCAACCGGCTGACTGGTTTACCTGCGATTTTTCCCTTCAGATCCCACAGGGCGCTGTCGAGACCGCCGATGGCGCAATCATGCGCCCACGATTTATTGTGCGGTGATGGAACGATACGCGGGTCAGTGGGGTCATGGCCGACCAGCAGCGGGCTGTACCAATCTATCCAATCGCGGATGATGAGCGGTTGCCCATAGGCGCACGCCTCGCCAACTCCCGTGATACCCTCATCTGTCTCGACGACGACGATCGCGCAATCGGCCTTGATCACGCGGACCTTCGCCGTAACCCATTGACGCTCAAGTTCGTGCGGACGGGACAGGCACAAGGTGCTGATATTGGTGATCTTCATTATTTGACCTCCACGTGAATGTCCACAAGTTCCTGATGATGTTCAACCCGCAGTTGCACTGCGGTATAAATCGCGCTTATGAGCGCTGTTGCCAAGGCAGCGCGTATGATGGGTCATTCACAAAGCGCTGTGTCGCCAGATCGAGCGTTATCTCAGTCGCCGGCGGCAGATGCAGTTGCAGTACGCTTTCGTTAACTTCCTCCTGGCGCTGTTCGGTCATGCTGGCGGGTGAGGCATACTCCGTTTGTCTGCCTGGATATTCACTGGTTCGCACATCGTAACGCACGGAAGTGAATCGATGCTCTCCGAACGCCCCTGCCTGGATCATCAGTTCGCGCGATTCGAACGGGCTGAGGTTCACCAGCTTCACCACAGTGCGGTCAGGATCGACTTTCTCGACCAGCGCTGCGACGTCATCAGGAAGCCCAGGCCGTTTGCGCAGCAGGTCGAAGTAGCGCAGCCGGCACATCAGGAGACCGCCGTTATAGATGATCTGTGGCGCGCCGGTGGTTAACTGCACGAGCGCCTCAGTGATGACGGGATTCAATTGCTGCCAGTGGTGAATGTTCACCTGCGTCAAGTCCGCCTGGTCGGCGCGGATGAGGTCCATGCGCCGGCACACCATTCCATAGCTCTCGCGCAGAATCGCCTCGGGGTAATCCGCATTGTCTCCCGCCAGATAGCGCAACCAGGGCTGTTCGTGACCGCAGTCTTCTTTCCCACGGAATGCGATCACTTCACGCCAGTCGTAACGGCTTGCTAGGCGCAGCGTTTCCAGCCGGTTCCAATCGTCCATATCGCCTGAGACATTCCACAATGCAGCCGGGTATACCGGCGACATCGGCTGATAGTCGAACCAGCCCGAATCCATGTAGCGATACGGCACGACGAAGGTGGTGTAGTCTTCCAGCGCCGCAATCTGTCCGATCCAGTGCTGACCGATGCTCATCTGCAGTTCGCGAATATCGCGCGTTGCCCCCAGCGCCATAATTCGATCCAACTGCACGCGCGGCAGGTTCAGATAGCCGGGGTCGCGCGTGAGCAGATAAGCGTTCGTTGCACCGATCAACGCGGCCATCTCGATGTTGTAGAAACCATGCGGCCACGACCATCCGTATAGACCGCCGTACCATTTCCCGTTGATGTACTCGCCGACTTCGCCGGATAGCCCGACGTTATCAGGCAGCAGCCCGCCATTCTTCTGTGCGCGCTCCGTCCAGGCGGACACATAGTCCGTTACCCACTGTCTGTACTTCTGATCGCCTGTCATCAGGTACGCATTGGCGATCAGGCTGGTTACACACAGGTTTCCGGCGACATCGCCCTTGCTCATGCGCTCCTGCATGACCTTGCCCATGCGTTGCGCCAACTGCGCATCTTTCAGATCCTCGTATGAGGAGACGCCGGGCACATCCTCATAGGGCAAACCATACGGGCGCATGCTCTGTGACCAGCCATAAGCCGGCTCGCCATCGTAGTCAGCAAATCCCCAGCGCGGTCCGCCGCTGCCGTTGTGCGGCGCACGGATCAACCTGTGTTCCGGGTCGTAATTGGGCGCCTGCGGGTCTTCGTTCAGGTAAAACCCGGCGAAACGGCGGGCGCGCTCAATCAGACGCTGATTTGTCGGATCGGCCAGACAGAGAAAGTAGAAGTAGATGTAACTCTCGCCCTGGTGAAACTGGTCGTAGCCAACTTCGTATTCTTTGCGGATCTGGCCGGAGCGTGTCAACTGTCGCGTGACAGCATCCCACTGGCGGTGAGACAAAGCAAGCAGTTCATCGTCGCCGCCGAGTAGATAAAGCAGCGGCCAGTTATAGAAGCTCTCATAAAAGTCGTCAGCGCCATCGCGGCCGACCAACCGTTCGCGCCAGATCAACTCCCCGTCTTCCGCCCGCGTGTACTTGGACAGAAACGGGTGAACCGACTGGTTCATGACGTCGATGAGTTTGCGTTCGAGTACCGCCCATGTGGGCGGCAACAAACAAGGCACAGTCGCCTGGATTGTTAGCATGTTTACCCTCCCCGTTCGATGATCTGCAACGCAGCGCGCATGTATCCGAGCGCAAAGGCCATGCCGGCATGCCAGGGCGCCGGGCAGCTCATGCTGGGGGTGTGATCCGGAATCAACACACCCGGATACTTGTTTTTATGCAGGATGCGCAGCAGGCGGATCATATCGACATCGCCGTCATCGATAAACGTCTCATCGTAATTGGGCACCTTGCCCTTGACGTTTCTGAAATGAATGTAGGCAATGTCATCCTGCTTGCTATGCTGATCGACCAGTTCATAAATGTCGCCTTCACTCATCTCAGCCACTGTCCCAAGACAGAGTTCCATCGCGTTGTAACGGCTGTGTTTGACGCCCAACACGCGCTCATAGATGCGCGGCTGGTATACCAGTCGCGCGGCTCCCCGCAACGACGGCATGGGAGGATCGTCAGGATGAAGCGCCAACCGCACGTTGGCCTCTTCCGCCACCGGCAGTATTTCCTTCAGGAACCATGTGAAGCGCTCCCAGAGTTGTTCCTGGGTGACCGGACCAATCGTGCCGCTGCGGCCGGAGGGATCAAATGTCCCCGGATCCACCACCATATTCCAGACCATGCCTTTGGGGATGGGCGGTTCTTCGGGTGCGTGGAAACCGACAGTCCCTGCCGAACCGCGTGCGGCGTTGCCCTGCGTGCGACCCCATACCCCGGCGATACTGAAGTTGTAACCGAGCACCGGGATTCCCGCTTTGCCCATGTTGCGGATGATCTGCTTCAGGTGCTCCATCTGCTCTTTCTTCTTCGGGCCGTCCAGAAGGACGTCATACCAATGCCCAGGCTCGAAATTTTCAATGGCTTCCAGTTCCAGTCCCTCGGCATTGACGGCGGCGCGCAGATCGCGCATCCATTCGTATGTCCAACTATCCTTTGCGGGAACCGATACGCCGAATCCCATGTCCTTGTACCCGGCGGTGGCATTGGCAGCTTCCGTAGTGTTGAAGTGGCCTACCAGATGCGCAACGATGTGAGACGCGCCCGCTTGCCTGGCGAAACGGAAGTTGTCCGCATTCAACATGTTGCCATAGAGTCCCAGACCAAGTTTCATCGAGTAACCTCCTGATGACTAAACCGAAATTACGGAACATATATCAACCAGTCTCTGGCATTCTACGAGTGTATTGAAAAACGGCGATCAGGACGATGGTGAACCGAACTCACAGGTGGGATTCCACACCATGCGCGCCAATTCCTCCAGCGTCCTGACGGATGATGCTGCGGGCAAGTATTGCACGACGTCGCGCATGACATTGAAGCGATGCATGAGTGTCAGGCTCATCAACTTGTGTTGCCAGGCGCCGTGCGATTGCGCCGGTAAACCGTAGGCGGTCAGATATTCGCCCAGCATCCGGTTGTTACAGCGAAACGCGTCCAGGTGAAGCGCGATTAACTCAAAGTCCGGGTCGCCGATGAGCGCATCACCGAAATCGATCAGCCCCTTTATCGTGAAGTGGCCCTCTATCAGTTGCCCAAGCACGTGATCTCCGGTGATATCGCCGTGCAGCAATACCGGGTCGCGTGTTGGAGCAGTCAACGTGTGTACAGGAAGGACATAGTCTTCGATCTGATTGATGAGATGATCGGGCAGAGCCTTCCATACACGGTGGCGTTGCACGCATGATGGTCGATACTTCCCAATAAAACGAGAATACGCATTCGAGTTGTCTAGATAAAAAGAGTGATACCTCTGGTTGATAAGGTGCAGATGGCGCACTGTCACCCCCAGATCTTGCGCGATGAGAAGCAATTCATTCGCCGCGACTGCATCATAAACCTGTCCAAGGTGCACGCCTGGGAGATATTCAAAGATCAGGTACGGCCAGTTCCAGCCTTGCTGCGCCTCGAACAGCGATCCGAGTCCAATGAGATGCGGGGCTGGAATCAGACCATCCTCGGCGACCATCAGGTTGGCGGTGAGTTCCATGTCGTATGCATCGGCGCCGTCGAATAGCTGTCCAAAGAACTTAACCACCCAGCGGCTATCTACGATGAAAGTGGGGAAGGTGCCCGGATTGCTGCAAAGGATTTCGTGAACGGGCGCAAACCCGTGTTTATGGCAGACGTGCGTCACGTAAGGGGTCCAATAATCAACGCTCGCAAAGCGCTGCGTATAATCCTCGCGCGAATCCAGTTGTGGGATTTGCAGTGACATGGTGAAGGGATAAGACGAGTATACGCAAATCTACTTTCTTTGCTACATTTACATCGTTTGAAGAACAAATATGACTGATGGAGCCGGAGGCAAATGCTTGTTAACAACGAGACACCCTATCGCAAGCCTATAAGTGATGGCTTGATACTGGGCAGCGCATCGAGTGTTGATGACGTCGAGCGAATCGCGCAGTTCAATGGCGTCATCCACGGTCCCGGTATCGTGTCCATGACGCGCAACATTTTCCTGAATCACCCGGACACATGCGGCAGCGATCTCATCTATGTCGAAGATACAAAGTCAGGGCAGATCGTATCATCGCTCTGCCTTATTCCCTGGCGATTGAGTTATGGGGCGGCGCAATTCAACAGCGGCGAAATGGGTATCGTCGGCACGCTGGAACCTTATCGCAGGCGCGGTCTGATCCGGGCGCAGGTCGATATCTTCAAACAACGCCTCAAGGATCGCGAGTGCGTTTTGTCGCATATTCAGAGCATCGGCTACTACTATCGCCAGTTCGGATACGAGTACGCCATGCCACTGGAAGGCGGACTCATCGTGACCAGGCGCAATCTGGCTGCTCCCGCGACGCCTTCATACAACTTCAGATTGGCGATCATGGAGGATATCCCGACTTTGATCGAGATGGCGGATCAAGCCGCCACTGATATCACGATTCACACGGTTCGCAGCACGGCTATATGGCGCTATCTGATGGGGCACTCAGTGGGCACCGAAATGGAGTCGGAAGTATGGCTGGCGCAGAATCCGCAAGCGCAGATTGTCGGTTATATGCGCCTGCCTAAGCACCACTTCGGTGAAGAATTGACTGTAAGCGAAGCGTCCCGGATGGACTTCGACACGGCTGTAGCCGGCCTTCATTTCCTGGTGCAATTGGCGGAGGAACGCTCTACACCGGGGGTTCGCTTATGCCTGCCCGCCAATACCAATTTAATGAGGGTAGCCCGCTCCTTTGGCGCGCGCGATATCGGCGCCTATGCCTGGCAGGTTCATGTGCCGGATATTGCCGCACTGTTGCGCGCGATTGGCCCGGAACTGGAGCGCCGGCTGTCCGAGTCCATGTTTGCGGGGTTGACACGCGATATCGAGTTGGGCTTTTACCGACAGACGGTTAAGCTGGCGTTTACCAACGGTAGGCTGACCGAAGTCTCTGATCTTGGTTTCACCGATGGCGCGGCAATCCGGTTTCCCGCCAATGCGTTTACACCGCTGGTGCTGGGCCACCATTCACTCAGTGAAGTTCTGGCAACCTATCCGGATGCCGGTGTGCCACCCGCATACCGCCTGTTGATGGAAACCCTGTTCCCCAAAGTGCAGGCTTTTCTCTACACGATTTACTGACATGACACAGCAGGAAGGCGTGGCTATATTTCACCGGGACTTTACTCCCGGTCCATCGTTGCCCATTGGCATACCCGGCCGATCAAACCGTCGTCGGAATCGGAAACTTACGGAACGATCTATGCTCTTGACGACCATGTTTTTTCAACGTACCGTGGTGCGTGAGAGAATGGTCCTCTCGATGAGTGGGCATGAGGAAGGCGTTGTCGCCTTTTGGCATACTGCCGAGGAAACGGGTACAGTCATGCTGGCCTTCCTTGCGCGGGCGCTGGCCATGAAATACGCGGGTATAACAGGAGCAGGATGTCGAAACTGAAAGTAGCAGTCGTGGGAACGGGTAAAGTTGCGGAGAATAACTACCTGCCGTGCCTGGCAGTTGAACCGGATGTTGCGCTGGGTTATTACAACCGCACCCGCGCCAAAGCCGATGCGTGCGCCGCTCGCTTTGGCGGCGAAGTGTTTGGCTCGTTACAGGAGCTTGCCGATTGGAACCCGGCGACAATCCTTGTGTTGACGCGCGAGACCGACCGTTTTGATGTTGCCAACGCTCTCCTGGATCAACAACCAGGCCGGTTATTTTTCGAGAAACCGCTGGTGGCGCGGTTAGGGCAGGAGCATGTCAGCGAACAGGACTTTGTCGATGGACGCCAGATCATCCAACGCGCTGACGCACAAGGCAGCCAGACGGCGATGGTGTTCAACTACCGCTTTTTTGAACACTCGCAACTGGCTCGCCGGATTGTCTCCGAACGCCAGTTTGGCAAGGTGTTGAATGTGACAGGGCTGGTGCATTATGCCTGCTGGAGCCACTGCATCGACCTGGTCCATTTCTTCGCCGGTCCCATTGCACAGATCAGCGCACTACAGGGCGCAACCGAACACGGCATGTCATTTCTGCGAGCCAGAGACGTCACCGCCGCATTCCGGACTCAGGACGATGCTACAGGCACACTGGTCGGTACGACAACGCTGGCGTGGGACTTCCCGCTATTTGAGTTGACGTTCAACTTTGAAGGCGGACGCATACGCATGCAGGACCTTGATGGCGATCTGGAAGTCATGGATAACAAGCGCATGGATATCGAGCGTTACCGCATCTATGGCGCCAGGTCGCGCTGGGACCAGTACAACAGCTCGTTTGTCAAATCCGTGCAGGCATATCTCGAATCAATCCGGCATGGCGAGCCGCCTCCCGTGCCCGGTCGGTTTGGCTTACTGGAATTGCAGGTCGAAGCGGGTTTGAAACGATCCATCGCACAAGGCAGACCGATAACGCTTGCGGAGGAATTTCCGCTGAGTTAAGCGCCCGTTTAACAAGACCCGCGTTCCCCGATTGGGTTTATACTGCCATCGCTGTGTCGTCCACTAACGGAATGCGCGGGGGCTGATCAGGCCAGCATATCTCAAATAAAAGTGTATTGAACATGAATTCATTGCGTCAGTTATTTCTCCTGGATCAGGATGTCATTTTCTTCAACCACGGTTCATTTGGCGCTACGCCTCGACCCGTGTTCGAAAGTTACCAGCGCTGGCAACGCGAGATGGAACGCAATCCAGTCAGGTTCATCCAGCGCCGCGTGAATGATCTGCTTGCTCAGGCGCGCGCGGATCTGGGGGCTTATCTCGGCGCCGCTGCTGATAACCTGGTGTTTGTAACCAATGCAACCTTCGGCATGAATGTCGTCACTCGCAGCCTGAAGCTGGGACCTGGCGACGAAGTCCTGACTACGGATCACGAATATGGCGCTGTGAACAACAACTGGCAGTTCATGGCGGAAAAGCTGGGATTCAAGTACATCAACCATCCCATACCGCTTCCTGTGACAACGCAGGAAGCTTTTGTCGAAACCTTCTGGAAAGGCGTAACTCCGCAGACGCGCGTGATATCCATGAGCCATATCACCTCGCCGACGGCGCTGATTTTCCCGGCGCAGGAAATCTGCCGGCGCGCCAGGCAGGCGGGGATCATTACGCTCATCGATGGCGCGCACGCGCCGGGCCAGTTGACACTGCGGCTGGATGAGATCGGCGCCGATTTCTATATCGGCAACCTTCACAAATGGCTATGCGCGCCCAAGGGCGCCGGGTTCCTTTATGCGCGCCCCGAATCGCAGGGAATGCTGGAGCCTCTGGTGGTCAGTCATGGCTGGCGCAGCACCCCTGACCATCCCAGGACTTTCGTCGATATCCAACAGTATCAGGGCACGCGCGATAACGCCGCCTTCCTGGCTGTGCCGGACGCCATCCGCTTCCAGAAGGAGTACCACTGGGAGCAGGTGCGCGCCGACTGCCATGCATTGGCCGCCGAGGCGCAACAGCGCATCTGTGAGGCTTTCGATCTGCAACCGCTCAGTCCCGTCGATCATCAGCCACTCTGGTGGTCGCAGATGTTGACGCTGCCATTGCCGCCGGTAGATCTGCGTAATCTCGGCAAGCAGTTGCTCGATGAGCACAAGATGGAAATCCCCATTCACCCATCGCGAGAGCGGCCGTCGGCGCGCCTGTCAATCCAGGCCTACAACACGCCGGAGGAGGTCGATATCTTTGTGGATGCGATCAAGGAGTACGCGCGGCAGCAGGGGGTAATGGCTTAGTGTCCGGAAAGCGGCGTCACCCGCGCGGTGAGTCTGGTTCCGTGAATCTGACCTCGAGCGTATCGCATGGGATGATATCATCCCGTGCGATGAGGGCGACGGCATGATAGCCATCCTGCAGGTCATGCGATAGCACGATGGTAGAACGCTGTGGCGTATCTGCGCGCAGGTTGATCTGCGCGACGCGAAGTCCATCGACGACAACATCGGCGCAACCATACTGAGGTCCGCGCGGCGAATACAGCTTGAATGAACCGCCCAGATAGTTCCACTTTGCGCGCGCCTTGGCAGCGTGACTCAAGTAACCAAAGCCATAGCGGAAATCGCTATTTTCGATATAACACCAATCACGGCCATCGGCGCTCTCAGCTGCTCCGGCCAGCGCCTCGGTTGAGAGCCACGAATCAGACGACTGGACGGAAGAACCTGCCAGTTCGAACTGGTGCACCTGCAGGATAGCCCCCTGTTCGGCGATGAGCTGCAGCCGGCCGCATTGTGCGGGATATGCCACCACACAAATGAGTTGCCCGTTCAGTTCAACCGTCGCGCTGAACTCATCCTGTGTAATCTCCACCTGCTCATTGCCTTCTGCCGGGTGAGGGAAGAAACCGTTCTGACGACTCGACTCGCCGGTCTCATCCAATGTTTGCAGCTTCCAGTCATTGCCGGATCGGTCCCACTGTATCTTGTGCGGGTGCATCAATGGATGAGTGCCTGCATTCGCAGTGACACGATCCGGGCCTAAAGGCGCCTGACACCCCCAGCAGATCGACCAGTTGCCGGCGGCAGCCACAGACATCTTCAGGCGGAAAGTTCGATAGTGTTGACGAACGATCCCGTATGCGCCGGTGTTCGGCGCCGACAGGACAAAACCGTCGTGGTACGGTTGATCCCAGGGGCGTTGCGCCAGATGTACCGTGCCGATATCGTCGCGTGTTTTGCTGGTGTAGTACGCGCGCATGACGCCGTTTGGGTTGACCTGCGCCGAAAACGTCTGTCCCCACAGACCCTGAGCTTCCGACGGCAAATCTATAGCATGCCACATCGAGCCATGCTGATAAAGCTCCCATGCTTCGGGATTATGCGCCAGCTCAAGCGGCGCGCGAAACAGGCACTGGAAAGTGCGGTTCAACGCCACCGACGTTGCGGGAGCGTAGACATACCCGGCGTGCGTAAATGCCGGGTAATACTCCATCAACGGCGGCAGGTAGCGGTCTGACTGCGGGTAAAGCAGCAGGGTGGGGCTGGTATAGGGCCCGTCCGGGGCGCTGGAAGCCATGCATGCCATCGCCCAGGAACCGCCCGCGTTGCCGGCAGTGCTCATGGCGTGCAGAATGATCCAGTCGTTCTGCCGCTGTATCAGTGTGGGCGCATAAGCGCGTACGTAGATGCCCAATAGCGGTGACTGGCGGGTATCCTCATGGATTGGCGTCGCGGCGCGCTGGAACGGCCCCTCCGGCTGCTCCGCCCACGCGTAAGCAATACCGCCGCGCGCGTTATCCGGGCTGGCCCAGTCATAAACCATATGGTAGCGACCACCGGCATAAACGATCGAGACATCCGGCGTTGCGCCTGCCCGCGTGCCATCGCCATCGAATGTCATGGCGTCTCCCTGCACTGCCAACCCGGCTTCGTCCCAGCCGCCGCCGGTTCGTTCGCGCAAGGTCAGGCATGGCCCAGCCGGCCAGTATCCGCGAGGATAGAGTCCAATGTAAGCCAGCCAGCGGCCAGCAGGCGGATCGCGAAACAGGAAACCATTCACCGGCCATTCATAAGGCGGGCGGCCAGTGTAGATGGGATTCCCTGGCTCGCGCACGAATGTATCCCAGGAGGGATCGCCGATGGCGAAATGGTGCAGCCATTTATGCCGATACTGCGCCCTGGCAAGGTCGAGTGTTTGTGTCATGGGGTGTTATCCAGTTGTGGGGGCAGATAGATCACAAAGTCCACCCTGGGCGCGATAAAAATGGAATGGGGATGCCTCATTTCGTATTTCGTCAACAACCCAAGCTCCTCATACAGGCTGAAGTAGAGTTCCGTGGCCTGGCCACTGGTCAGTTCCATCTTCTCATGCCAGATGGCGTATCGGCCCGGCCGTCCGTCCAGGCGGTTGTAGAACCCGTCGACCGGATGCGCGAGTATAAGCTTCATCTCGTCCAGCGACTCAAAGCCTTCCTGTGGGGTCACAGCTTCGCCGGAGTCCCAGATTGTGAAGTCCGCTCGACACCATGCGGATGATATCGACATGCGATACGTGCTGTAGCGGTGCTTGATGGGGTTGTAGTGACAATCGACACGATACCGAGCGTAGTGCCATGGTATCTGCCACACCGAACGCGCAAACTCGACGACTGGCGATCCCAAAGTGGTGCCGAAGAACCACACGCCATATTCGCCGGTGCGCCTGTCGATGATATAAGCGCGATGATTGGTTTGCGCGAAACTGAACCGCAGCCATGGCGCCAGACGGTGGAAACTGAATTCGGTATCGACAAATGGCACGACGCTGAGCATGCCCATGCGCTTGCCATCGATCGTGAACTCCGCGATATCGAAACGATCTTCCGGGATCAATGGCCGTAACAGCTTGATGGGCACGGCATAGTTGATCAACGCAAAATGACGCAGCGTGGTGCGCACATCCAGGCGGCCCGCAGCACGCGGTTGCAGGCGTTTCTGCAACAACTCGCGAAAGGCGCCAGTGTCCGTCACTTTGATGGTCATACTCGATACTATGCTGTGGCTTGTTGCATGCCCGCCTTCAGGAATGCCAGGCCTGTTTTCACAAATGCGCTACCGTCGTCACAGACATTGTGCATCATCCCACGTCGGAAGGCAAAGTCGCCAGGAGGATCGCCGATGGTCGAGTTGTAGGACTCAAAAACCATATGCCCGTCAAACGCGATGTCATGCAACGCGCGAAAGACTGACTGCCACGGCACTAACCCGTTTCCTGGCACGCCGCGATCGTTTTCGCAGGCGTGTATCCCCCATAGCTTATGGCGTGTTGCGCGTATCTGCTCGCAGTAATCGCGTACTTCGGTTATCAGGTGGTAGGTGTCGAGCAACACCATGAGGTTCGGATGGTCGGCGGCCTGGATAAGCGACATCGCCTGTGTCGCGTTGTTCGCGACGTGCGTTCGAAAATGGCTCATGGGCTCGATCACGACCTGTACATCGTTGCGCAGGCCATACTCGGCGAGACTCCTCAAGCCATCCGCGGTCCAGCGTAGTTCATCGCCGCTGGGTCGATGGTAAAGGAGGACACCCGGATGCCCATAGAGCGCGCCCGTATAGGCTGTCGCGCCCAGTGCTGCAGCCATATCGATCTGACGGCAATGCCATGCCAACCCCAACTTCCTGCTTCCGGGGTCGTGGGCTGACAGATCGCACTCATAAGGCCATGCGCCGCCGGGGCTGACTGCGAGTTCGAGCCCCAGGCTCTCAGCACGCCTGCGCGTCAGTTCCGATTTGAAAAGGACATCATCGCCAACCGCTATCTCGAATCCGTCAAGACCCAGTTCGCGCGCTGTATCCAGCAAGCCGATCTGAGCGTCAGACCAGCGATCGGTGAAGATATAGCAATGTGCGCTGTACTTCATTCGAATTGCCTGTCCTGGAATGTGCGCGCAAACTCGATAAAGCGGTAAACGTCAGCAAAGGTGGAAACGATGCCGAGTGACACGCGCACCGCGCCTGTGCTTTTATCATCGATGCAGCGGCGGAATTCGTCCAAAGTCAGGCGGTTCTTGTGGATGAAGCACGACGTGAGTTCCTCCGCCGAAATGCCCAGCGCCAGCTCACCGCCGCCTGGATTGCAAAAGCAGCCGGTGCGCAGCGAAATCTTGCGTTGATTGGCGAACTGCTCCACCAGGCGATGATCGATGAACCTCCCTTGTGGATCATAGAAGTTCAATGTGACGGTACCGCCGCGAGCAACGGCCTGGATGGGCCCGTAGATATGCACGACCGGGGCGCCTGTGCCGTGCCGAAGTGAGGTCAATTCATCCAACAGCCAGCCTGTCAGGCATTTCACGCGAGTGTGAATGCGCTCGATACCGACATTTTGAATGAAGCGCAGGCCTATATCGACAGCCGGCAAAGCCAGATAGTTGATTGTGCCATCTTCGAACGCTTCCGATCCTTCCTGGAAATAAAAGCGGTCACCCTGGACGGAAGCGACGGTGATAGTGCCGCCGGCGAACCAGGGACGGCGCAGCTTTGCCAGAGCCTGCTTGCGCGCCAGCAGGCATCCGACGCCCGTTGGGTATCCGAATAGCTTATAAAACGACATGCACACAAAATCGGGATGCCAGCGCGACAGGTCCAGTTGGTTTGTAGGGACAAAGGCGGCGGCGTCCAGCAGCACATCCCAGCCTTTTGATTGCGCGCGTTCGATCCACTCCAGTGAGTGTTGCACGCCCGAAAAATTGGACTGCGCCGGATACGCAAACAGGTTATTGTGGTGAACCTGCGCCTGGTTGAGGCATGCGCTCAATTTATCCGCATCGATATAAAGATCAGGCGGCAATACCGGCGCGTAGGTGACCGATGCGCCTCTGGCTCGCGCAAATTCGCGGATTCCGTTGACGGAATTGTGGTTGTCAAACGTCAACAGATAACGATCGCCGGGGCCGAAAGGATAGGATTCACCGACAAGTTTGAGCGCGCCGCTGGCATTCAGTGTGAATATGACGAGGTATTCATCCGGCGATGCATTGAAATACTCCAGGATGGAAGCGCGGGTCTGCTCCACCAGATGCGTCATTGCAAGCGAAGTGGGGTTCGATGAGTGTGGGTTGCCGTAAACGTTCTCAAGCAACAGGTTCAAGTGGGCGCTGATCTGCGAAGCCGCGTACAAGCCGCCGCCGGTGTAATCGAGATAGGTGTGCCCCTGGCGGTCCAGGCGCGCATATTCTGAAGTGCGGAGTTCGTCCAGCAAGCCGGTGGAAGCATACTCAGGATAGGCCCGCAGAAAAACTGCTTCTGCATCGGTGACGCTGCCGGGGTGGGCCGGCGCAAGTGGTTCAATCGCGTCTGTGTTTAGTGAAGGATTTATCGGCATTATGACTCTCACAGGTTGTGTGAAACGATGCTGTTCAACCCATTATCTACGGTGCGGATATCGCGCTGTTGGAGCCAGACGACGTTATACGAACCGTGTAGGCGCGGGGGAATATGCTTATGCAGAAGCGACAAAAACGACACCGATAACCCCGGAACCGGCATGGACTGACAAACCGGGCGTCAGTTCCGCTATAAACGTATCATCTGGACAGGAAACACCGGCGCTGATCTGCTGGCGGAACCTTTGCAAATCTGCCAGGGCATTGACATGCAATAACGCCATGCGCTCGATGGGCTTTCCGGTGCTGGCCTGTGCGACGAGTTCGATCAAGTGCGACCAGGCTCGACTTTGCGTGCGTACGCGCTCCAGTAATTCGAGTTTACCGTCCTTGATGGTCAGGATGGGCTTGACATTGAACAGCGTCGCCATGCCTGCGGATATCGCTCCGGCTCGGCCGCCCATCACGAGGTATTTCAAGGTTGACAGCGCCGCAAACAGGTGCGTCCGCCTGCCGGCATCCTGCGCAATGGCCATAGCTGCTTCCTTCGTCTTACCGGCGGCGATGGCTTCCTGCGCCGCAATCGCCATGAATCCCTGCCCCATACTGAGGGTGTTGGAATCGATAACGTTGATATCGCGGTTGGGCATCAGATCCCGCGCTGTGATGGCGGCCTGGTACGAAGCGCTGACCTTGCTGCTGACGCAGAAACACAGGACAGCCTGCGCTCCTGAGCCAAAGGCGGCCTCGAATGCCTCAACGTATTTACCGGCAGTGGGTGCGGCGGTCGTCGGCAACCTGCCATCCCGATCGACCCGCTCAAACAACTCCTGATCGCTGATATTCACGCCGGACTCGAAGGTCTGAGCACCGAACTGTACACTGATAGGCACCTGCCTGATGTCATATTGCGCAGCAATGTCGGCGGGGATACTGGCATCGCTATCGGTTATTACGGCAATTGGCAACATCTCACACCTCTGGTTCAGACAACTGGTGGAACAACGCTGTTCGATGCGCTACCTGGGTTGTCAGGCTGTAACATGGATGCGGAATACGCCGTTCAACTGCTCGCCAGGTTGCAGCACGCGGATGCCGTTGCCGGCAATACCTCTTGCCAGCATATTAAAGCCGTCATTGGCATGAGTAACCGGCTCCACGGCAAAGAAGGATTTGCCCGGTGGGGTGTAAACGATCACATGACCCAGTACCGGATCGCAGTCGATAACCAACCTCACGCCGGACAAGGGATATGAGATGGCGGCGCGGCCGTCCCACCCGCCGAAACAGTGGTCGATATCGCGCTCTCCGATCTCAGCCGGTTTCGAAAAATCCATCGCATCGGGAACATCAAACATCGGCGATAACTCGCCCAGCTTTTGACGTCGTTTGATCGTTGGGGGCATTGATGCCGTCATACCGGGCAAGGGTGGATAAACACCTTCTACATACAGTTCCAGTTGTGCGTGATCCTGCACGCTGTCGCTCAGACGGCGGTTGAAGTAGGGATGGAATCCCCAGCCGGCTGGCATCGCGCTGTTGCCGACATTATTAAGACGGAATGACGTCGCGAGCGTGGCTTCGTTCAGTTCATAGCAGATGGCGGCTGTGAATGGAAAAGGAAAATTGAAATCCGGGAATTCACGGGAGTCGATGCTGCATGTCAGCGTGTTGCCGCGGTGATCATCAACATGCCAGGGGCGCTCCCTCGCATCGCCATGAATAGCAAAGCCCTGAGGGGTATTCGCTCGCAGAGCGTATGGTTTTTCCTGGAAGCTAAACGCAGCACCGACTATGCGATTGGACCACGGCGCCAGGTTAAACGACGCCATCTGGCCCGACTTCGGTAATGCCAGCGCTTGTGCAGGGGTAGGGCGCATAACAGGAATCCACCTGTCGCCCAGTTTAGCGGTTAAGGCGGCAATGCTTGCTCCAGGGTTGGGCAGCACGCTCAACCGCAGGTATGGATTCTCAATGGTGAGTAAGTCCATGGATGATCGCTCGACTAATAGGCGAGAGCGCCATTTAGCGCTCTCGTATTGCTTTACTATTTATACCAGCCTGGCGACATCAAGGCGCTCGGTCAGGCTTTTGCTTATCGTGATTGTTGCTCTTGTGAGCCTCCATATATTGCCGCAGTGCGCCGGCCATATGCTTTTCCCACCCAGGCCCTTGCGCTCTAAACCACACCAGCACGTCCCGTTCTAGCTGCAGCGATATGGTGTACTTCGGCTGTGGTTGTCGCGCCGTATCGTTCTCGAAAAACGAAGGCTGCAATGACGGTATGTCGATCAGGTCCATCTCATCGTCGTCAAGCGCGTCGAATTCATCCCAGTCATCCGGTGGTATGTTTTTCATGACTGCTCACACCGTGAAATGTTTGAATGTCGGCAAGTGATCTTTGTTCGCCTGGAAAAGCTCGTTGACCATCTGTTTGATTTCCCCCAGCGATAGAATCGCTGAAGTGAGTGGATCGTAGGCGATTGCCTGGTAGACCAGGCGTGGATTGCCGGCTATACAGGCCTCCACAGTCATCTCCTCGATCTGTGAGCTTAATCCAGTCAACGCTGCACACTGTGGCGGTAATGCGCCTACATATGCAGCCTCGAAACCCTTCTTGCTCACCCAGACGGGAATCTCAACGCAGGCGTTCATGGGCAGGTTAGTGACAAGACCGGTATTCGCCACATTGCCGTTAAACGTGAACGGTTCGCCGCCCTGCAGCGCGTTGATGATGTACGCTGCATACTCGTGCCCCCTCTCCAGAGAGATGGGGGTCTCTTTGGCAAACCACTGTTTCGCGTCCTCGCGCCAGTTGTTTTCGCGGCGGCGATACTCCTTGAGTATGTAACCATATTCGCCTGGATTCCAGCCGGTGCCGTGCGTGCAGTATTTCTCGATCAGATCCGGGCGCTTGCGGAACCACGGGTTGTATTCAGAGTTGTGGCCGCTGGACTCGGTGACGTAATAATCCAGGTTCAGGAACATCTCATTGCGAACCTGCTCTTCGTTGTATATCTCCTCGCGTTCGGTGATGGCTTTGCGGATGAGAGGATAGGCATCCTTCCCCTTCCATTCGTATTTCAAGTACCATGACATGTGGTTGATGCCGGCGCACGTGTAGGTGATCTCGTTCATGGGCGCGCCGATCCACTTGGCCAGCATTTCCGCCGTGCCCTGTACGCTGTGGCACAAACCCGTCAGCGTGATGTGCGTCTCTCGCTGCATGGCGCGGCACAGCATGACCATCGGATTGGTGTAATTCAGCATGACCGCGTCCGGGCAATAACGCTCCATGTCGTGTGCGATGCCCAGCATCACGGGAATCGTCCGCAGCGCGCGGAAAATGCCGGACGGACCGCGCGTGTCGCCGATGTTGATATCGACGCCATATTTCTTGGGAATCTCGATGTCGTAACGCCATACATCAGTGCCGCCGGCAAGTATGGTGACGAGCACAACGTCAGCACCCTTCAACGCCTCTGCGCGATCCTGGGTAGCCACAACTTTGGCCGGATAGTTGCCGAGTTCGACGATTCTGCTGACGGCGCGGTATGCGAAGTCGAGTCGCTCCTGATTGATATCCATCAGGCAGAGCGTTGCATCCTTCAGTAATGGAAATGTCAGGATATCCCTTACTAAGCCCCGGGTAAATCCCAGGCTGCCTGCGCCAATGAACGTTATCTTGGTCATATCTTATTCCTCACCTTATCTACTCAGCGCAAATCGCCAGTATGCCAGAACCTGTGCCTGATACTGTGTCGCGGGTGGCGTCTATGAGCATCCAGTGACTTGCTTTGGGATTGCAACATGATACTTTTCTGCCAGTTACCCATATGGAATGTGTATTAGCGAACGGCAGGTGGATAGGCATCATGTCACTCCCCATTTTAGGCAATCTGTTAAAACGCACAACAGTCTACAGTCGCCGCAGTTGCAACGGCGCCGTTCTACAAGGGCGGCAGGCGTGTTGATACCGCCAAGTCACACATCGATGATCCGGTACGGCTGGATGTTCAAGACTCGCGTGCCGCCAAGGTCCGTTTCCGCGCGCTGCATCGGGGCGTAGTTGCGGTGTTGATGACCATGCAGGAACAGGCGCGGCTTGAACGTTTCAATCAGCCAGTTAAACGATTTGAAGCCTGTGTGGGCGTGGTCGGGACCATCATGGATGCCATACGCAGGCGAATGGGTCGCCATGATATCGACGCCCGGTTTGCCGCGCATGCGGCTGAATAGTAATCTACGGGACAGCCAGAACGCGCGCACCCACTGCTCGCTCTGCGTATACTGAATCGGTACGCCGGGTTTATAACGGATGCAGCCCTCAAGCCCGGCGATGGTGATGCCCTTGCAGCGCTTGCGCTGCAGGTCGAGATTGATCCATCCCTGCGGCTCGGTGACGACCTCGCCGCCATGACCGAATTCATACAGATCATGATTGCCGCGCACGTAAAAGCTAGGCGCATTCAGCGTCGAGGTCACAAACTCAAGATAGTGAATCGGCAAGTCGCCGCAACTGATGACAAAATCCACGCCTGCGCAACGCTGCAGTAACGCCGGGCTGTAGATCCACTCTACAACCTCGTCGCTGATCGCCAGAAGTTTCATGGCTGGCTCAGGCAGCGCTTTCCACCCGATGCGCCCTGCACGGGGAGGCTGGATGCGTGGTCATTGGTCTAGGCCGGGTACTCCTTGAGATAGGCTTCCATAAACATATCGAGATTGCCGTCCAGAACTGCGACTGTATTGCTCGTTTCAAGGCCGGTGCGGGTATCCTTTACCAACTGGTAAGGATGCAGCACATAGTTGCGGATCTGATTGCCGAACTCGGCTTCCATGAACTCGCCCTTCAGCTTGCGCAATTCCGCGTCGCGTTTGCGTTCCTCGATCTCCTGCAGACGTACCTTCAGGATGTGCAGCGCGCGTTCGCGGTTCTGGCGCATGCTGCGCTGGTCCTGGCAGGTGACGATCAACCCGCTGGGAATATGGCGAATGCGCACAGCCGTCTCGTTTTTCTGCACATTCTGCCCGCCGGCACCTTGTGACTTATACGTTTCGATCTCCATGTCGCGCGCGTTGATTTCTATGTCGATCTCGTCATCCTGCACGTCGGGATAGACCTCGACGCGCGCAAATGACGTCTCGCGCGTGCTGCCGGAATTGAATGGCGACAGTCGAACCAGACGATGGATGCCTTTCTCGCCGCGCAGGTAGCCAAAAGCGCGATCGCCCTGTATCGACAGCGTGGCATTCTTGATCCCGGCTTCATCGCCGGGCGTGTAGTCGATCTCCGATACTTTGTATTCATGTTGCTCAGCCCAGCGCAGATACATGCGATATAGCATCTGCGCCCAGTCCTGAGCGTCGGTGCCGCCGGCGCCCGGCTGGATGGTCATGATGGCATCGCGATGGTCGTGCGGTCCTGAGAACATCAGGTCGATTTCCTGCTGGTCGATGGCCTTCTCTATTGAGTCGATCTCGGCGTCCAGATCTGCAAGCGATGATTCATCAGCGCTCTCCTCCACCAGATCGATCATCACTCCGGCGTCCTGCCTGCGCTGATCCAACGCATTGAAACTCTCGACCGACTGGCGCAACGATACCAATTCGCGCATAGTGGCTTGCGCGCGGGCGGAGTCGTTCCAAAAGTTAGCGTCTTCGGTTTGCTGCTCTAGCTCGCGGATGCGCGTTTTCTTGGCAGCGATGTCAAAGACGCCTCCGCAGATTGTCGAACCGCTCGGTCGCAGCCGCCAACCTGTCTTTCTGTTCAGTTAGTTGTACCATCATCACTAATTCCGTTATTCCTTGTCATCGAAGAGATTGTCCACAAATTGTTTGGGGTCGAACTCCTGCAGGTCGCCCACTTTTTCACCGGTGCCGATATAGCTTATCGGTATGCCCAGCTCATTGACGATCGCAAACGTCACACCGCCCTTGGGCGTGCCGTCCAGTTTAGTGAGAATGACGCCCGTGACGCCGACCGCCTCAGCAAATCCTTTGGCCTGGCTGATGGCGTTCTGGCCGTTCGTTGCGTCGATGACCAGCAGGGTCTGGTGCGGCGCATCGTGAACGGACCGACTGAGCACATTGCGGAGCTTCTTCAACTCCTGCATCAGGTTGTGCTTGGTATGCAGGCGCCCGGCCGTATCGACAATCAACAAGTCTGCCTTGCGGTTAAATGCCGCCTGTACTGCATCGTAAACAACGGCGCCGGGATCGCTGTTCGGTTTTCCCGCGATCACGGGTATGCCGCCGCGTTCGCCCCATACCTGAAGCTGGTCGATGGCAGCAGCGCGGAAAGTATCTGCGGCGGCCAATAGCACCTTGCGACCATGGCGCACATACAGACTGCTGAGTTTGGCAATGCTGGTTGTCTTGCCTGAACCATTCACGCCGACGACCATGATGACTTCAAGGACGCGATCCGATGTGTAGTGGGCAAGCGTTACGCCGCCCAGGAGAGTGACCAGCTCCTCCTTCAGGACCTTGCGCAACGCCGCAGCTTGGATAATGCCCTCATCGGTCGCACGCTTACGCAGACTGACCAGCAGTTTCTCCGTGGTCGGCGCGCCGACGTCAGCCTGCAGCAGCAGCGCCTCCAGATCATCCCATGTCTCCGTTGTAATATCGGCTTGACCGAGTACTGTCTGGATGCGGCCGAAGATACTGTTTCGGGTTCTGGCCAGTGTTTCACGTAGCGATGGCATGCTCGATCTCGTTATTCCTCTTCATTCGGTATCTCGTCAGGCTGTAGTTCGCGGAGCTGCACCTGAGCCTGATTGCTTAACTATAACCGACGCGCATCTATTGTTCAATGGTCAGTGTGCCGATTTGTATGCCATCATCTTTAATAGAAATACTCGATCGGCCAGCCCTTTGCCCTGGCTAATGCGGCCAATTTCCTGTCCGGATTCACAGCCACCGGGCGCCCTACAACATCCATGAGCCAGTGATCGGAGTAACTGTCGCTGTAGAAAGTGCAGTCCTGGATGTCGGCGCCGCGCTCGCGTGCGATCCGTTCGCCCCAGTATTTCTTCCCTTCCGCGTAACAATGCATGCCAACGACTTTGCCGGTAAATCGGTTGTTGACGATTTCCAGCTCAGTACAACAATAGGGGATGTTGAGGTATCGAGCAACAGGCTCTACGGCGAACTGAGAGGAAGCTGACAGCAACAACGGCTGATCGCCGCGTTTTTCGTGTTCGCGTACGCGCTCCACGGCCTTCGGCGCGATGTAGTGGATCAGCGAATCCTCAAACCATTGATCAGTCAGGCGCTTCGTTGCAGTTGCATCGCCCCCTTTGATTCTGCGGCTCATCCGGGCGATAGCCCTGGGGAAGTTCAGGAAGTTCAGCGAGTACTGGGTACTGATGACCAGTACATTGACAACTTCATCCAGCTTAATCAGTCGTCTGCCGAGCAGATATTTAACATAAAGCAGCCCGCTGCTTTTGGTCAGCAGCGTTTTATCCATATCGAAGAAAGCGATGCTCATGATTTCATGCAAAGAGATCGGTCTCTTCGTGCTCCCCCTTTTTCAGCGGCGGGTATATTCTCGAGAATGTTTCCAGATGCTGCGCGCGCCGGAATGCCAGCCGTGCAACCAGGTTCGGCTGTTGGGTAGGCGGGCGCTGGCTGATATGGCAGGCCGATGCGCGCTCCTTATATGGAATGTAATCCCTGACATTCAGAGTCGTAGTGATTGGCACAAACCACGAAGATATCTGCACCAGATCGATATCCTTATTGCGCCCGAACTTATGCGGGTCCTGTCCCGCGAGGGGTAATAGGCGCACCGCCAGCGCCAGAAACTTGCGCGAGAACGCCGTCACGTACAACCTGGGGATTGCCTGCGACGATCCAGCGGCCGTGCTGACGACTGTCGTCAGACCTTTTTCATTTGTGCCGAATTGAATGCCATACATCAACTCATAAGCGCGCATGGTAGCCTGGTGCAATTTGATATGGTCGGGATGGCCGTAACCGCCGAACTGGTCATGAGTGATGACCACATCAGGGTGCAGTTCCTCGATGTGCCCGATGATTCGCCTGGCGACGTCGTCGGTTGCCGCAGCAAACAGCGACGCCGCATTGCGGTTATCTTCTGAGCCCAGCATACCGGAGTCGCGATAATTCAGGTAGTGCACGCCTGCCAGACCCAGTTCGCGCGAAGCACATTCAAGTTCATTGCTGCGCAGTTCGGCGACTGTGTCGTACCCTTTCATCATTTCCGGGTCCACCGTGCCGGACTCGCCGCGCGTTGCGCACAGGTAATAGGTTGAAACGCCCTGCTTCGAATAACGTGCCAGCGTTCCCCCGATGCCGAATGATTCATCGTCGGGATGAGCGAAAATGGCGACCAGTGTTTTCATAATACGATGTCCCTGCATTACAGACCAATGACACTCATCGTGAACCGTAAAGAGTAAACCAGGGGGCGACGGCACGAATGGTCAACGTCTGACTGCTTCCTGCAGCACCTGGATCGCCGTATCGATTTCATCGCCGCTGACCCAGGCATGGGTTACAGCTCGGATTCGGCGAGTTCCGGTATCAAGCATCTTGACCTTGCCGGCCCACGCCCGGCGACACAGTTCTACGGCGTCGAAGGGCAGTGCGGGGTCGATATTGAAGTAGACCATATTGGTCTGCACGCTGGCGAGGTCTATAGACAGCCCCGGGGTACCCGCGATGCCCAGCGCGAGTTTTGTTGCATTGGCATGGTCTTCGCTCAGGCGATCCACCATCTGCTCCATGGCGACGATGCCGGCTGCGGCCAGAATACCCGCCTGGCGCATGCCGCCGCCGATAACCTTGCGCCGCCGTCGCGCCAGCCGGATAAACTCCCTGCTGCCGCAGAGCACTGAACCTACGGGTGCGCTGAGGCCTTTACTGAGGCAGAACGTGACGCTATCGGCTGCCTGTGCCAGTTCACGCACGTTAATTCCCTGCGCCACCGCCGCGTTAAAGATGCGCGCGCCGTCGATATGCAGCTTGATGCCGCGAGCATGCACAAAGTCGGCGACCTGTTTTGTATAGGCAGGCGTCAGGTAAGTGCCGCCCATGCGGTTGTGTGTATTCTCAAGCGCGAGCATGCGCGTGATGGGGAAGTGCTCATCGTCCGAGCGTATGGCATCCTCGATATCCTCCATCTTTAACGAGCCATCCCGCTGGTTGGGAATTGTGTGCGGGTGGATACCGCCAACGGCGGAGGAACTACCGGCTTCGTAGTAGAAGATATGGGCCTGATCTCCGACGATGATCTCGTCGCCGCGCTGGCAGTGGGTCAGCATGGCCACCAGGTTGCCCATCGTGCCGCTGGAAACAAACAGACCGGCCTCCTTACCCATGCGTTCGGCCGCCAGTTCCTGCAACCGGTTGATCGTGGGATCTTCTTCGAAAACATCGTCGCCAACGACTGCTTTGGCCATCGCTTCGCGCATGGCATCCGTAGGGATGGTCACCGTATCAGAACGCAGGTCGATGTAATTATTAAGACTCATGGTTATCCTTTGCTTTGATGTGCTGCTGATCGCAAGCCGCGCCACACCCTTTCGGGAGTCAGCGGTATCTGGTAGAAACGGTGACCGGTCGCGTGGAATACTGCATTCGCAATGGCCGGAGCTACGCCATCCATGGGTATCTCTGCAACCGCTTTCGCGCCGTATGGCCCCGAAGGCTCGTAAGTCTGGACGAGAATCGCCTGAAGATCGGGCGTTTCATCTGCGCTGTAGATACGATAGGGTCCGAACTGACGGTTAAGCAGTGAGCCGTCTTTGTCATAAACCATCTCTTCGGAAATGCCGTAACCGCACGCCTGCAAGTTGCCGCCCTCAATCTGCCCGCTCGCCGTAGCCGGGTTGATCGCGACGCCGCAATCCACCGCCATGACCAGGCGATTCACCGTAACCTCGCCGGTCTCCATATCGACTTCCACATCGGCAAACTGAGCGCCGAACGGCGGCGGCGAGTCGTAGCTCATGTGCGAAGCCGTCGCCATGATTTGATGCTGATCTTCCTGATGCGTAGCGAACAGCGCAATCTGCTCCAGTGTGATACTGCGACCGTCAGGCGCCCAGGCTTTGCGGTCATGGAGTGTAATGTCTTGCAGATTGACTGTCTCTCCCTGCTTTAATGACACGGCGGCTCCGCCCAGCGCCTGACCATAGCCCTTGCTGAACATTCGCGCGGCTACTTCCTGGATCTGTCGCAATACCTGTTCGGCGGTTTTCTTGGCGGCGCCTCCCGTGATAAACGTCGTTGACGATGCATACGCGCCCACGTCGAAAGGTGTGAAGTCGGTATCCGAGGAATACACGATGATGTCCTCAAGCGGAACGCCGAGCGTTTCCGCGGCGATCTGCCCGATCACGGTGTCGCTGCCGGTGCCAATATCCGTGCCGCCGACAAGCACATTGAACGAGCCGTCGTCGTTCATCTTGATGCTGGCGGCGCCCATATCCAGCCCGGCAATGGCCGTGCCATGCATACAGGTGGCAACACCGATGCCGCGCCGTTTAGTCGGGCGTTTGGGATCAATACGCAACTGATCGCGCTTGTGCCAGCCGATCGCAGCCATGCCCTGCTGGTGGCATTCCTCCAGCGCGCAGGTTTTGATCACCTGGTCGAAGCCTTCCTTTGCTTCTCCCAATGCTTTGGCTAATGGCAGGCTGTCGCCGATGCGCACCCAGTTCCGGCGGCGGAACTCCACGGGGTCCATGTGGAATCGCTCTGCCGCCTCATCCATGAGGCACTCCAATCCGAACTCCGCCTGTGGCGCGCCATAGCCTCGAAATGCACCCGGCGTAGGGATATTGGTGTAAACGATATCGCAGTCGAATTCCATGTGCGGGCAACGATACGTGCTCAAACCGCGCAGCCCACTGACCGTCTGCACGGTGATGCCATGTGTCCCATACGCGCCGGTGTTGCCCAGAACATACAGGCGCAGCGCATGCAGGATGCCGGCTTTGGTAAATCCAGCCGTATACACCATTCGCTGCGGGTGGCGCGAGCGGGCCGAGATAAACTCCTGCTCGCGCGTGTACTCAAATCGCACCGGCCGGCCGGTGGCCAGGGTCAGATGCGCGCATAAATCCTCGATCAGCATCTCCTGTTTGCCGCCAAAGCCGCCGCCAATGCGCGGCTTGATCACACGAATGCGTTTGACCGGCAGGCCGATTAACGGAGCCAGCATACGGCGGACGTGAAACGGCACCTGCGTGCTGGTGCGCACGACCAGCCGATCATCCTCGTCGAACCACGTCATGCAGATATGCGGCTCGATACTGGCTTGCTGAGCCTGCGGCACGCGATACTCGCGCTCGATGACAACGTCGCTCTCCGCCAGCCCCGTTCTGATATCCCCGACCAGCGCATGGACTTCGGCCACCAGATTCCGCGCGGGGTCTTTTATACCGATGGCATCAGGCTCGTCGTGAATGACGGGTGCGCCGACCTTGAATGCCTCGTCAGGGTCGAATACCGCCGGGAGAGGTTCGTAGTCCACTTCGATCAATTCCAACGCGCGGTTGGCAATCTCCATGCTCTCGGCAGCCACGACCGCGACACGGTCCCCGACATGCCGGACTTTGTTGTCGAGGCTGACCTGATCGTATGGCGGCGGATTCGGATAGGATTGCCCGCCCGATGCATACAGGACCCGTTTCACATCCTTATAGGTCAGGACTGCATGGACGCCTTGAAGCGCTCTGGCTCGCGCGGTTCGGATATCCTTGATGCGGGCGTGCGCATGCGGGCTGGTCAGCATGGCGGCATAAAGCATTCCCGGCATCGGATAGTCATCGACGAACGCCTGCTTGCCCTGCGCCAGTTTGGCGGCGTCAACCTTTTTCTCCGCTTTGCCGACCACGCTGGTCTGAGGTTCCGGGGCAAGCACAAAGGGCGGTAACGCAGTCGTCAGTGTATCGGTCTGCGTCTGCCCCTGCCGCTTTGCCTCCGTATCGTCATGAGGTTTCGCGCCCCACGGTATATCGCCGGTTGTGGGGGGCGCGACGGAACCGCCTGGCGCCATCACGCGCGTGAACAGCGCCGGACGTTTTCCCTGATCATCTCCGCGCAATATGGCAGCAGCATTCAGCACGGCCTGTACGGGTTTTACGTAGCCGGTGCAACGGCATAACACGCCGCTCAGCGCATCGCGCACTTCCGCTTCCGTGGGCCTGGGGTTCTTATCGAGCAGCACTTTGGCAGCCAGCAACTGCGACGGCGTGCAGTACCCGCATTGGATGGCGCCATTCTCGATAAAAGCCTGTTGCAGGGCGCTGAGCTGCGTGCGGTTGCCCAACGACTCAACGGTGGTTACCTCGGCGCCATCCGCCTGGCTCGCCAGCATGACACAGGTGTTGACCATGCGCGGAGACGGCGGCGCTGCGCCTTCAGAGGCTGGAGGTTTGTAGATCACGCTGCAAGCCCCGCACTCACCGGTCTCGCAACCGTGTTTGACGCTGTAGTACCCTTCTCGACGCAGCAGTTGCAGCAGGGTTTCCTCTGGCTCTATGCTTACGCTTTTGTCTGTCCCGTTGATTGTCAGTTGGATGTTCACCGATACCACCTCGGATAGATAAAGGCCGCCATGATTATAAGCGCGCCTCGTCGCTTATTCTGAGTATGATTACTCTGCTATGATCTACCGCACTCTTGGCAAAACCGGCTTGAGCGTTTCAGCTCTCAGTTGCGACGCAATATAGTGGCTGTTCATATATACCTGATAGGTTCGAGATGTAACTAGAAAACCCAGACTCCCGGAATCTCCGAGATTCCGGGAGTCTATGCGCGATCATCGACGACCGAATGGGATTCGCCAACAGAATCCGTCTCGGAGTGTCAAGCAGGGTCAGGAACTTCCGGCAGTTAACTTAGAATCTGCATGACGCAGTAGTGAGATACGTCAAAGTGCTGACATCCTGTCAATAACAGATACGAACCATGAAAACAGTAATTCTGGATGAACCGTTTAAGTTTTCTTTAGGCGATACGGACGAGCCGGGCGCAATCTCAGCAGGCGAGGCGCTGGTGCGGGTACACCGTGTCGGAATCTGCGGCAGCGACATACACGCGTATCGCGGGCGCCAGCCGTTTTTCAGTTACCCGCGCATTATCGGGCACGAGTTGGGTGTTGAGATCGTGGAAATCGGAGCGAATGAACGCGGGTTGAAGGCCGGCGATCGTTGCTCAGTCGAACCCTATCTGAACTGCGGTCATTGCATCGCCTGCCGGCATGGCAAAAGCAACTGCTGCACGAACTTGCAGGTGCTGGGTGTCCACACCGATGGCGGTATGCGCGAGTTCATCAAGGTACCCATCACTAAACTGCATAAATCTGAGAAACTGACACTCGACCAACTGGCGCTGGTTGAGACGCTCGGCATCGGTTCTCACGCGGTGGATCGCGCCATGCTCGGGACTGGCGAGTTTGCCCTTGTGATCGGCGCGGGCCCTATCGGTTTGTCGGTGATCCAGTTCGCGAAACTCGCGGATGTCAAGTTGATTGTCCTGGATATCAATGAGCAGCGCCTTGAATTTGCGCGCCGTCAGTTTGGCGTGGACTACATTGTGAACGCCAACGATAAACCGCTGGAAAAAGTCATGTCGATCACCGGCGGCGATCTGCCGACCGTCGTCTTTGACGCAACCGGCAGCGCTGAATCAATGATGGGGGCATTCCAGTACGTGGCGCACGGCTGTCGGTTGGTGTTTGTCGGACTGATGCAGGGCGACATCACCTTCAACGATCCATTCTTTCATCGCCGTGAGATGACGCTGTACGCCAGCCGGAATTCGCTGCCGTCGAATTTCACGCGCATCATCGCACTCATGGAAGAGGGCAGGGTGAATACGGCGCCCTGGATTACACATCGCGCCTCCTATGCCGATATAGTCGGCCTGTTCCCTTCATGGCTGGAACCTCAGGCGGGGCTGATCAAGGGAATTGTCGAATTCTAGAATCTGAGAACAGGGCTGGTCGATGAATCGTCAGTCACAGCCGTTGCGCCAGGGTCTTTCCTGGCGCAACGGAGTAGAACGTTGCGGAAGTTACTAGAGGGCTAGAGTTTTACGGGCTGACCCGATTGCGCCGAGTGCAGCAGGGCCACGATCGTTGCGACGTCGGCGCGGCTATCGACCAGGTTGATGCGCGGGCTCTTTCCCGACAATATCGCGTCGGCGATATCCTCGACCTCGCCCAGATACAGCTCCTGCGCATCGCTGGTGATTGTGTCTACCTGGTCGCCTCTGGTCAGAGTGAATTGCCCGGCGGTGTCGGGTTTGAATGGTTTTGGCACGGTGATGATGCCCTCACTCCCGACGATTTCGATGTGAGTGCGAAACGGCGCGCGGAATCCGCTGTCAAAACTGCCGTAGACGTTACCGGGGAACCGCATCACGCCGGTAAATGTTTCATCGACGCCGCTCCGGCTGGTTACCTGCCAGCCAAAAACCTCCTCGGGTTCTGCTCCCACGACGTAGCGTGTGTAACTGATCGGGTAACATCCTACATCCCAGATACTGCCTCCGACCAATTCCTTGTTTAGCCGGATGTCGTCCTCGCGCGCGATGCTGAATGTGAACGCGCCGCGCACGAGGCGCAGTGCGCCTATCGCCCCGTTCTGGACAAGCTCTTTTACCTTGAGCGTCTGAGGGTGATGACGGTACATGAACGCCTCAGTCAGGTAGACACCCGCTTTTCTGGCGGCCTCAGCCATGGCATCGACTTCCTCAGGCGATATAGCGATGGGTTTCTCGCATAGTACATGCTTGCCGGCCTGCATTGCCTTGATCGTCCAATGGGCATGCAAGCTATTGGGGAGCGAGTTGTAGATGACGTCGATATCCGGCGCAGCCAGCATCTCCTCATAACTGCCATAGGTGCGTGGAACCGCCCACTGGCGGGCGTATTCGTCGGCGCGCGCTTTATCGCGACTGGCAACAGCGATTAGCTCGTTACGCGGCGACATCCGCAGCGGCGGTATGACAGAACGATTGATGTGAGCCGTGCTCAACAAGCCCCAACGCAATACTCGTTTGTTCATGAATCCCTCCGTAGTAACAATCGGTTAAATCTCGACTGGTCTCAGTGATTGTAAGTCGTTCGACCTCTACTCGGCATCCTGCAGGTCATTGTCGCTGACTGATATCTCTTCTTCGTGAATTGGCTCTGCGTTCTGCAATGGCGACTCGGTGTGCTGTGGCAGGTTAGGCTTCCTGATGACTGCGCGCGCGAATATCAGATATCCCGTGTGCGCGATCATGCGGTCGCGCGGCCGCAACCTGTCAGGGACGGGTTTATAAGCGCGCAACATGATCTCCTCCACCTCGATCAAACCGAAAGCCATTTCTCCCATAGCTTCCATGCCGCGCAGAATATCCTGCACCTGGTTGGTCGTTGGAACCAGTGAACCGAAAAAACCGCCGTTTTTGAGCACGGCACGCGCCTGCTGAAGAACCGTTTGCGGTGCAGGCATATCGATGAAAACCGCGTCTACCGGCTCACTCACATTCAGCCCAAGTGTGGCATCGCCGGGGATAAAAGTCACATACTGGGCCAGCCCGACGCGTTCCATATTCCGCCTGGCCAGCGCGATAAAGTCGTCGCGGATTTCCTGGCTGTAGACCATGCCGGTGGGGCATACGGCCTGCGCGAGCGCCAGGGTCAAGCCCCCGCTGCCGCAGCCCGATTCCAGCACCCGGCTGCCTGGCTTGACATCGAGCCGCATCAGGATGTAAGCGCTGTCCTTCGGGAAGATCACCTGCGAACTGCGCTTGATGTGGCGGATCAGGTCGGCGGTGCCCGGTTGAACAACCAGGTAGGGATGTCCCAGCGAAGAATAGATGATCGTGCCCCATTCACGTCCGATCATGGCGTCATACAGGATAAAGCCATGGTGCGTTTCGAATTTCCTGCCGGCCTGAATGGCAATCAGGTGCTCCTTGCCGGCATTATCGATGATGAGTGCGGTGTCCTTATCGTTGATCAAAACAGTTGTCATTGTTGTTCCAGGAGTCCTCGGATACGCGCCGCAACCATTTCGATAGCGACTTCGTTGAATCCACCTTCAGGGATGATGACATCGGCGAACCGCTTGCTGGGTTCGACAAATTCCATGTGCATCGGCCGGACGGTGGTCAGATATTGATTGATGACCGATTCGAATGTGCGACCGCGCTGCTGAACGTCGCGCTGCAGTCGCCTGATGAGCCGGATATCCACATCGGTATCCACGTACAGCTTGATATCGAACAGGCGGCGCAGTTCCGGCTCGGCGAATATCAGGATGCCCTCCACCAGGATGATCGGCGCAGGCTCAACACGGAGCGTCCGGTTAGTTCGCAGGTGGATCGTAAAGTCATACACCGGAATCTCGGCTGCTTTACCTGTTGCAAGTTGCTGGAGGTGCTCGATCATCAAGGTCGTTTCGAGCGAGTCAGGATGGTCGTAATTGGTCCTGCGTCTCTCCTCAAGCGTCAGGTGGCTTTGATGCCGGTAATAGGCATCGTGGGGAACATAGGCGATATGCTCCTGGCCTATGCGCTGCAGAATAGCGCGTGCGACGGTGGTCTTCCCTGATCCAGTACCGCCGGCAACGCCGAATATCACTGGGCGCATTGATTATCTTCCTTGTTCCATAGATGCAATTGTGGCGCAATGTTTTGAGCTTTATGGCATTCCGGCGCTCAGTACGGTGTTCAGGTCCTTGTCGCCGCGTCCGCTCAGGTTCACGAGCAGTATCGTGTCCCGCGACAATGACGGCGCCCGCCGGATGGCTTCTGCAACGGCGTGGGATGACTCCAGCGCAGGAATAATGCCCTCATACCGGCACAGGGTGTGGAATGCCTGCAGGACGGCCTCGTCGGTTGCGCTGGTGTACTCAACGCGCCCTCGCTCGCGCAGATAAACATGCTCCGGTCCGACGCCGGCATAATCCAGCCCGGCTGAAATGGAATGTGTTTCTGCTATCTGGCCGTCGGCGTTTTGCAGTACATAGGTCTTCATGCCCTGGAAGACGCCTACTCGCGCCAGCGGCAATTCCGGGCTGGCATTCGTTACGGCGGCGCCGCCTTCTGTGCCGGCCAAACGCGCCGCGTGTTTGCCGGTTTCGATTCCGTATCCCCCGGCTTCAACGCCGACAAGCTGCACGGGATCTTCGAAGAATGACTGGAAAATGCCGATGGCATTGCTGCCGCCGCCCACGCAGGCGATCACTTGATCGGGCAAGCGCCCGACTTCGTCGAGGATCTGAGCGCGCGCCTCGCGACCGATGACCGACTGAAAATCCCGGCAAATCAACGGGTAAGGATGCGGCCCGAGCGCGCTGCCGATGATGTAATACGTATCTCCGACATTGGCGACCCAGTCGCGTATCGCTTCATTGACCGCGTCCTTCAGTGTCTTCGACCCGCTATCCACACCGCGCACTTCAGCGCCCAGCAACCTCATGCGGAATACGTTTGGCTCCTGGCGCGCCATATCAACGGCGCCCATGTATACCACGCATTGCAGTCCCAGCAATGCGCAAGCTGTGGCTGTGGCGACGCCGTGTTGTCCCGCGCCTGTCTCCGCGATGATACGGTGTTTGCCCATGCGCTTGGCGAGGAGCGCCTGACCCAGGGCATTGTTGATTTTATGCGCTCCAGTATGCGCCAGGTCTTCGCGCTTCAGGTAGATCTGCGCGCCGCCCAGATGCTCGCTCAGTCGTTTGGCGTGGCTGATTGGGGTAGGGCGTCCTACATAGGTGGCAAGCAGGTGATCAAACTCGGCGCGAAATGTCCGATCGTCGCGCAGCTCCTCGTACGCGTCGATGAGATCGTCGAGCGCCGGCATCAACGTCTCCGGGACATATCGACCGCCGTATATGCCGAATTTGCCACTGGCATCAGGAACGGAAATCTGTGGTTCAGGTGCATGCGATTTGTTTTGCATCTCAACGTCTATATTACCTTTGATCTTTTATGGTGCGGCTAACGCCCATCCTGGCGGCGCACTGCCTGTATGAAGCTGCGGATACGGTCGTGGTCTTTCCTGCCCGGGCTCGCCTCAACGCCGCTGGAGACATCGACGCCCCAGGGCTGCGCCTGTTGAACAGCGTGCGCAACATTGGCCGGCGTCAGGCCGCCGGCCAGCAACAGGCGGCGACTCCGTCCCAGCGATGCGGCAAGCGATTCATCCGCTTTGGCGCCGCTGCCGCCATAGAGCGCAGGGTGATCCGCGTCGAGCATCAGGTCAGGGCAAGGCAACCTCGGTGGACGGTGTAACGGCGTGAGTGCGCTGATGACAGCATCGGCCTGTTCACGGGTGCGCACCACTTTGTAGGCGCGTCCCTGCAACGCAGTCAGGTGGCTCAAGGGTTCGTCGCCGCTGAGTTGCGCCAGCGCGAGGCCGGTCGTCGATAGAATATCGCGTATCCGTTCCGGCGTCTCGTTCACGAACACCCCGACAGTCGTTATCTCAGGCTTGACCGTGTGCACTGCTGCCACGATTGCAGACAAGTTCTGTGGTTCTATATAGCGGGGGCTGCGCGGGTACAAAATGAACCCCAGCAAGTCTGCGCCCGCCTCAACTGCGCACAATGCGTCTTCCAGATTCGTCAACCCGCAGATCTTCACAATAGTCATAACATATCGTCATTGAGCGCAACGCCCGACAGTGCGCGTACCTGGGCGGCTCTGTCGCTGGATGTGATGATTGACTCGCCTACCAGGACCGCCTGAGCGCCCATGGCGGCGACTCGCTTTACATCGTCTACGGTGTATATTCCGCTCTCCGATACTAACACGCAGTCGGGGCCTGTCATGCGGGCGCACTTCATCGTCGTGTGGATGTCGGTGACAAAAGTGCGCAAATCGCGGTTATTAACGCCAATGACGCGCGCGCCGATCTGCAGGGCGCGATCTGTTTCATGCTCATCGTGCACCTCAACCAGCGGCGTGAGCGCTAACTCCCGTGCGAGCACATAGTAATCTTTCAACGAATCATTGTCCAGCGCCGCAACGATTAACAATACGGCATCCGCTCCGGCAGCGCGCGCTTCATAGATTTGATAGGGGTCGATGATGAAATCTTTGCGAAGCACCGGGATGTTTACGGAATGTTTTACCTGCGTGAGTGTGTCGAGTGAACCTTTGAAGAAACGCTCATCCGTCAGGACACTGATGGCTGAGGCGCCGTTCGCCTGATAGGTTTGCGCCAGGTCCAGCGGCCTAAACTCGCCGGTCACCAGATCGCCTTTCGACGGTGAAGCGCGCTTGATTTCGGCGATTAACGCCACTCTTGAATCGCTTCGCCTGAGCGCCGTCTCAAAGTCATGTGTAATTGCCGGAGCCGCCTCAGCCATTGATCGTATCTGTGCAATGCCGATCCTGCGCTTACGCTCGGGTACTTCCTCCTCGCGCTTGCGCCGGAGAATGGTTTCCAGAAAGGACTTGCTTTCAGTATGTGTCATTGGGGCATTCATTGTAACGGCATATCCGTCTGGCTGATCAGCATGCCGGCATGATAATATTCCTGCAATTGTATGTCTCATCAGTTTCTCATCGGTGTTATTTCAGATACCCATATTCCACATCGTCTCAAGGAAATGCCTCCACGGGTCTACGAACTGCTGAAAGGCTGCGATGTAATTCTTCATGCCGGCGACCTGGAAGATGTGCACGTGCTGGATCCATTGCGCGCGCTGGCGCCGGTGTATGCCGTGCGCGGAAACGTGCACTGGCAATCGAGCATGGGCTCGCACGATCAGGATCTTCCGGCATCGCTGACCTTGCCGGTTGGCGGTCATGTCATCTATATGACTCATGGTCATATCAACTTCGCGCGCACGATGCTGGATAAGCTTGTCCACGTCAGCACACAACCGACGCTGGATGAAATCAACAAAAGCATCATCGTTCGACTGGCCAGGATCAAACCGCGCGACGCGGATATCGTGGTCTTTGGGCACACCCATAAACCATGCGCTGAATGGGTCGATGGCGCGCTCTACTTCAATCCTGGCGCCGTGTGTTACACCGAGGTGCGACATGTCTCGCCAAGCATCGGGCGGCTGGTCATTTCTAATGACAGGAATATCGGACTCGAGTGGTTTCCCGTTGGCTGAACAGTCTGGCAACAGCAGGCGCGCACTATGACGGTTGAGATTCGCGAACTGACAGCATACGAAGACTTCAAATCGGCGGAGCAACTCCAGGCTGTCGGACTTGGATTTGACCCGCTGGATATCGTGCCTTATGCGCTGCTGCAGTCATTCGCCACATCCGGCGGGGCCGTAGTTGGCGCGTTTTCAGGAGCCCGGATGATCGGTGTCGTGATGGGTTATCCCGGGCTGCTGGCGGATGGCACGCCTTATCATCGCTCGCAGCGCATGGCGGTTCTATCGGCTTATCGCGGTCAAGGCATCGGCGAAGCTTTGAAGCGAAAGCAGGCCGATGTTGCACGCAGGTACAAACTCAGCTTGATGTGCTGGACTTACGACCCACTGCGCTCGATCAATGCAAACCTTAACATTCACAAACTGGGAGCCACCAGCCGCCTTTATATGCGACGCTATTATGCTGCATCGACCAGCGAACGCGATGCGGGCGCGTCAATTGACCGGTTGTGGGTCGAATGGGACCTGGACAAGCCGCTGTACGATAATCATCCTGTCTGGAATGACGATACGATCACGGTGGTCCGCGATGACGCTGGCTGGCCTTCTCAACCCGATCTGAGTGTGCAGACGGTTGACATGGCTATCCAGATTCCAGATGACATTGATGCGATTCGTCTGGAGAAACCTGAGAGGCTCGCAGCATGGCGTGATGCCACCAGCGCCGCGTTTACTTACTATTTCACACGGGGTTATCGTGTGGTTGATTACGCGCGCAACCGGGGTTACCTGTTATCCCACGATGGCAGTTAGAAAGTACACATGGTTGTCACGGATTCCCAGTGACTAACTGAGGTAAAGCATGCGATATTTAGAAGTGCGCCGTCATTCTGTGCGTGTTAAACCGGGCAAGCATCTCTCGCAGGCTGGTGTTGTGCTGGCCCGGCGCAGCGGTGAAGGAACCGGTCCTTTTGACCGGGTTGTGACCAGCGACCCGCCGCGTGCGTATGAGACGGCGATTGCCATGGGGTACGCCGTTGATGAGCAGATGAAAGAACTGGCAAGCTTCGATGATGAGGTCGATGCTGAAATCAGCAGCGATCCGGACATGCAAGGCATCGCACGCGCGGTCAGAAAAGGCAAAGCCGCCGCCAGGCAGTCAAAACGAATGGCTAAACTGTGGCATTCTATCGTGGAGGGTATTCCTGATGGCGGCAGAGTTCTGGTCATAACGCATGGCACGTTGCTTGAGCTTGGCGCAATCGGATGCCTGCCTGATGCAGACCACGCTGCATGGGGTGCTGCTTTCGATTACTGTGAAGGTGTGCGGTTAAGCTATGACGGCGCCGCATTTACCGATCTGGTTATCCTGCGCAACGCTTAACCGGTTGCTCCGAGCGCGGTATTTACCGCTCGATGATTCATTTGCCGTCCGTCTGAACAGATGATACCTATACGACTAGAGCTTAAGAACTTCATGGCCTATCGCGATGGCCCGGCTCTTGACCTGAGCGGGCTTCACGTCGTCTGCCTGACCGGTGAGAACGGCGCTGGCAAGAGCACGCTGCTTGATGCGGTTACCTGGGCATTGTGGGGGCAGGCGCGCGCCAGACGTGACGATGAGTTGATCAGCCAGGGTGAGACGGAAATGCGCGTCAGTCTCACTTTCACCGAGGGGAGCAATACATACCAGGTTGTGCGCTCGCGCAAGATCGGCCGTGCTGCGGCGCGCTCCAGGGCGCCGGCCTCTACCGGAACGCTCGAACTGCTGGTGGACGACAACGGTTCGTGGCGCACTCTGAGTGAGACGAGGCAGTCGGAGACCCAGGCAAAGATCATTGAAATCCTCAATCTCACCTACGATACTTTCGTGAACTCTGCATTCCTGAAACAGGGAAGGGCGGATGAGTTCACGTTGAAGACGCCAGCGGAGCGCAAGGCTTTACTGGCGGAAATCCTGTCCCTCAATGTGTGGGTCGAGTATGAGGAGAAGGTCAAATTGCAGCAGGTCGAAATCGAGCGTTCTCTTGAACTGCACGCCTTCGAGCTTAAAAATGCCGAGGAGGAGATCTCGCGTCTGCCTGTTTATGAGGCGGAACTCGCTGCGGCTCAGGTATCGGCCGAGGCTGCATCGCGCGCGCTGGAAAGCGCGGACGCCGAAATGGCAGAGATGGATCGCACACGCGAGCGAGCCAAAACGCTGCGCGCGCAGCGCGGTCAATCTGAGGCGCGCCTGAAAACGATACTGGCGGAAATCGAGGCTGTACTTGCGGACCGCGCGAAACATCAAAATATACTGGGTACCTATCAGACGGCGCTTGAGCAGCGCGAGGATATAGAGCGCGGGGTAGCGGATTATAAAGACGCTGTAAACCTGAATGACCGGTTCAACCTCAAACTTGCCAGCCTGGTAGAGCTGAACGCTCGCAAGTCGGGCGCGGAGAATCAAATCGCGGACGCGCGGCGGCGCATAGAGAGCGAACGAGATGCAGCATATCGCCTGTCTGCCGAATTGCAGGCATTGGCCGATGATCGCAACCTGGTTGAGCAACTTACCCGCGTCAAGGCGCAGCACGAAGAACTGCTCAACCAGCAAGGCGGCCGCGAGCATCAATCGCGCGAACTGGTGGAGTCGCGCGAGAAACAGGCAGAACTAAAGGCTCAGAATGACGAACTGCGCCGCAAGATGAAGGAATTGAAGGCGCGCATCGATGCGCTCTCATCTGTCGGCGCGATCTGCCCGACGTGCGGCCGCGAATTGGCTGAAGTCGATCGCCAGCGTCTTCTGGAAACCTGGAATGAGCAGGGACGTCAGTGGGGTGACGCATACCGCGGCGGCGAAGAGCAGGCGCGGGCGCTCAATAATGCTCGTTCTGCCATCGAAGCCCATATCGTGGAGCTGGACAAAGCGCTTGCCAGACTGCCGGCCGTGCAGCGTGAAGCAGCCGCGCTGGAAGAACGTATCGCGCGGTCAAGTGAGGCCGCCGCACGGTTGCCGGAGGTCCGCACTACACTTGAAAGGCTGGACAGTCTGCTTTCCACACAGGACTTCGCCCACGAAGGACGGACAGCGCTGCAACGGGTGACGCAGGAGCTGTCCCTGCTGGGGTATGACGCCGCCGAGCACCGGCGGGTACGCGAAGAGCGCATGCCACAGTTGCAGGTGTTTGTCGATCGTAAAGTCCAGCTTGATCGCGCAGAGATTGGCATCGAATCTGAGCAGCGCGCGTTGGAATCACTGGTGCTGCGCGAGAGCGCCTTGTTGCAGCGCCAGGAGCAGGAAACTGCATCGCTGGCGCAATTGGGCGCGGCGCTTGATGAGTGTGATAAAACCCTTCAACGCGCCGCGCAGGTTGCGACGATCGCTGACCGCGCGCGACTGGACTTCTTTGCGGCCCAGCGTAAGGTCGGCGAGGCCAATCAGCGCGTGCAATCCTGCCGCGCACTGGAAGGCAAACGCGAACGCTTGATCGGCGAGATCGACAGGCTGAATAAGCAGAAGGCGATGTTGGGCGAATTGCGGCTTGCGTTCGGAAAAAACGGCGTGCCGGCCATGATCATAGAAGCCATCCTGCCGGAACTGGAGGAAACGGCCAAGAGACTGCTCGGCCGCATGACCAATGAACGTATGACGGTCCGTTTCGAAACACAGCGCCAGACGCAGAAGGGCGACGTAAGCGAGACACTCGAGTTGCGCATCAGCGACGAACTCGGCGAACGACCCTATGAGCTGTTCAGCGGCGGCGAGGCGTTCCGCATCAATTTCGCAGTGCGCGTTGCGCTCAGTAAATTGCTGGCTAATCGCGCCGGCGCGCGGCTGCAGACGCTGTTCATCGATGAAGGCTTTGGCACTCAGGATTCGCAGGGGCGCGAGCGGCTGGTGGAGGCGATACAATCCATCCAGAATGAGTTCGAATTGATCGTCGTCATCACGCATATAGATGAACTGAAGGATGCTTTCCCAGCTCGAATCGATGTGACCAAAGCAATGAATGGCAGCCTGGCGCGCATTATTTAATGCGCGATTTGGTATAGTGTCTATGTAGCCTTCGACATGCTTATTCGCGTCGAGGCTGGAGAGTGTGAACTATGCGAGCTTCACTCGAACGAACCGGTGGATTTGCGGGGATGCGACTGACAGCCACGGTAGATTCTGATACGCTGGGAGATAACGACGCGAAACGATTCGAGCAACTGGTGGAGAGCAGTGATTTCTTCCGCTTGCCTGCTCAACTCGCGCCGCAGAAACCGCAACCAGACCGCTTTCAATATACACTGACCATCGAAAACAACGGCGACAAGCACACCGTAACCGCCAGCGAAGCGGCATTACCGGCTAACGTGCGCCCGCTGATCGATTGGTTGACCCGGATCGCCAGGCGCGGTTAATAGTCGATGCCTGCGCTGCCCCTGGTAAGCGCAGGCAAACTTGCTCACTGGCCTGAAGCGTTATTGCTTTACGAGTTTGGTGATTCGGCCGCCGACGATCCATTCGACCACATAGAGATTGCCGGCGGTATCAGCCGCCAGGCCGTGCGGGCTGTTGAACTTGCCGGCATGGATCATATCCTGAGGCAGGTTAGGCCAACCCTTTACCTTCACAACATCCTCGTTTGACCCAATGTGACACACCAGTTGATCGTTTGCGTCCAGAATCGTGACGCGAGCATACAGTTCCGGAATCAGCAGGAACTCACCGTGCGTGACGAAACCGTCCGGGCTGGTGAGGATATCCTGGCCGAATGCGCGTTTGTATTCACCCTCCACACTGTAAATCTGGATGCGGTGATTGCTGCGGTCGGCGACGTATAACCCGGGTTCGCTTTTGCGCGTATCCACCCAGATGCCATGCGGGCAACTAAATGCGCCAGTTTTACCTTCCTCGCCATTGATGCTGTTCAGATAACGTCCGGTTCGGTCATAACGATGTACATAGCTGGAACCATAGCCATCCGTAACCCATATATCGCCGTTGCCGCCATGCCGCTCTTCATTGACGGCTACCCAGGTCGGCGAGTAATTGCCCTTCTGGTACGCGGGGATTTCAGGGCGCTCGATTTTCAATACTGCTATACCATCCAGGGTAGTCTTTACCACCTCGCGCGAGCTCTGGTCAGTCAACCATAAATACTCGGTGTCGCCTTCCTTGACCAGCGTCATGCCATGGGCGCCTGCAAAGCGGTCACCCCAGCTATCAATCAATTTGCCTTGTTTGTCGAAGGTCAGGACAGCGGGGTCAGCCTGGTTAAACACCATGACGTTGCCGGAGTCAGTCACTACCACGCCATGTGTGCGTCCATTCTCGCGTCCGCTAACCGTATCGGGAATGCGCGCCCAATTCTCAATCCACTCGTAAGTCATTCCATTACTGCCAATAAACATTGCCGACCTCCCATTCCATAGACTGTTTTAGACAATGAACATTCAACCGTATGATAACCAACACTTGCAGCGAACCCGCAACGGACAGGCTAACTATACCTTACGCAATCGAATCCGACGGCAGTACGCGGCCGATTTCTCCCTCGACTACAATGCGATAAGTTTTCAGGTTCAGGCTTTTACCACCGCGTATAACGGCGCCGGTAGTGACGTCATAACACCAGCCGTGCAAGGGACAGGTTACTTGATTCCCGATCAGTTCGCCACCATCGCTGAGAGGCCAGCCCGTGTGCGAACAGCGGTCCTGTGTTGCGTAGTATGCCCCATCGGCGTTATACACAGCGACACGCTCATCGCCCACATGCACCAGTAAAATCTGTCCTGGATGTAGCTGGCTGGCGATAAATTCGTTTCGCTGAAGACGGGGTATCTCGGGCGCGCCGTCATTCTTTGCCTGAGTGGTATCCATAACTGTATTGCGGGCGGGAAAAATAAACCCGGGATCACAATGGATCCCGGGTGCATATATGTCAGTTGTGCGTGTTCTCGCGCATTGCTTTGGCAAGCAATGCGTACGCTTCCCCCCAGGCCTCTTTGACTTCCGGTGTGAAGTCCGCGCCGATAACCTGTTCCAGCGCCCACATCAATGCCGCGCCAAAGATATTGAAGTACGATGACTGCACGCCATAGCCGGCATGGCGTTTCCCGAGTTGCTGTGTTTCTATCTTCACCTGTTCCGGGTTATCCAGGTTGTGTATAGCCAACCCGATTGCAGTCATGAGCATCTCGCTCTGAAGCTTGATATCGCCCTTGAACAGTGGCTTTAGCGATGGGTCCATCTCGAAGAGACGCAGATACATCATCTCTCCGGCTTCCTGTGCAATGGGACGCACGCGCTGCTCAAAGGTGCGCTGTACAAGCTCGATTTGTTTTGCATCCATCATGTTGACTTCGATTTTATCATCCCATGCGCTGGTTCAGTACTTGATGTCCACCTGCTTGCGATTGCGTGCCGACTCCAGTATCGCATCGCACACGACGGCGTTCTTATACCCGTCCTCGAAGTCGGCGGCATGCGGTGTGACCGGTTTGTTGTTCACGATGGCATCAAAGAAGTGGGCAAGTTCGTGCGTGAAGGTGTGCTCCCAGCCGATGAAGTGTCCTTGAGGCCACCAGTTGCTCCAGAAAGGATGATAGGACTCGGACACCAGCACCTTGGTGAAGCCCATCGTGTCCTTGTCGGTTGCGCCATGCTTCCAGAACACCTCCAGTTCGTTGAGTTCCTCCAGGTTGAAGCGGATGCTGCCGTGTTCGGCGTTGATCTCGAACGTGTTGAAGTTCTTGCGACCCGGGCAGAAGCGCGATGCCTCGAGTGTGCCGACGGCGCCGTTGTCGTATTCCACGATGGCCTGGAATGCATCGTCAACGGTAACTTTTTCGAGCTTACCGTCTGCCCCTTTGCGTTCTGGAATAAAGGTTTCGGTACGCGCCATGAGGCTCCTGGGTTCGCCGATAAGGTACCGGCCCAGATCCAGGATGTGCGATCCGAGATCGCCGATGGTACCGCTGCCGGCGATTGACGCATCCAACCGCCAGACCATCGGGAAGTCGGGGTCGGCGATCCACTCCTGCAGGTAGGAGGCGCGGAAGTGGTAGATTTTGCCCAGTTTTCCCTGGTCGATCAGTTGCTTCACGAGTCGCACCGCCGGCACGAAGCGATAGTTAAATGCGACCTGATGTTTGATGCCCGCCTTAACGGCGGCATCCCACATCTCTTTGCACTCTGCAGCCGTTCGTCCCAGAGGTTTTTCGGAGATGATGTGCTTGCCGGCCTTGGCCGCTGCTACGTTCGGCTCAAGGTGCATGTTATTCGGACCGCAATTGTCGAGTACCTGAACATCGGGATCATCCAGTAATCGGCGCCAGTCGGTATACGACCTGGCAAACCCGTATCTCCTGGCAGCTTCCTTTACGGCATCTTCGTTGCGTCCCGCTATAGCGACCAGTTTCGGGATAGCCGCCGGCGGGTACATCATGTAGGGTATCTTCTTCATGCCGTTGACATGGGCTTTGCCCATGAAGGCGTAACCGAGCATTCCTATGCCCAGTTCGGGGGCTTCACCTGTGGCCTTTGGGCCGGCCATCGTCACAAAACCAACTTGTGGATCGCTCATTGGAAGTATCTCCTGATATTTACTTCTTCTCGAAGGCTGCATCGAATGCCACGGCGCTGGGTTTGAAATCGCTGCGCTTAACGAATGCAGCGGCTTCGGTGGCGCCATGTTCGCGGTCCATTCCGCTATCCTCCCACTCTACCGAGAGCGGGCCTTGATAGCCGATCTCGTTCAGCGCACGGATGATTTCCTCGAATCGGATGTTGCCGTGCCCGAGCGAGCGGAAGTCCCAGTAACGGCGCGAATCGCCGAACGCGATATGGCCGCCGAAGACGCCCGCTTGCATCGGCACGCTGGACCAGCCGACATCCTTCATGTGCACGTGGTAGATGCGGTCGCGGAAGGTGCGGATAAAGCCGACGTAATCGACTCCCTGGTAGCCCAGGTGCGATGGATCGTAGTTAAAGCCGAACGTTGAACGCTGGTTCAGAGCCTGCAGTGCGCGCTGCGCAGAGGCTATATCGAAGGCAATCTCCGTGGGATGCACTTCGAGCGCAAAAACCACTCCGGCCTCGTCAAATACATCCAGGATCGGATTCCATCGATCGGCGAATTCTCTGTAGCCAGCGTCAATCATCTCCGCCGACACAGCCGGGAAAGAGTATACATACCGCCATATGCTCGAGCCGGTGAAACCGGGCACGACCTTGACGCCCATCTTCCTGGCTGCGCGCGCCGTATTGGCCATCTCCTCTGCGGCGCGCCGGTTGATGCCATCCGGTTTGCCGTCGCCCCATAGCCTGGATGGAAGTATGCCCTTGTGACGCTCGTCAATGATGTCACAGACTGCCTGACCAACCAGATGGTTGCTGATGGCGAAACACTTCAAACCGTGTTTATTGAGAATGTCCCAACGCGACTGGCAGTAACCGTCATCACTGAGGGCGCGTTCCACGTCGAAATGGTCGCCCCAGCAAGCCAGTTCAAGGCCGTCATATCCGAATGACCTGGCCTTCTCGGCTACAACATCGAGAGAAAGGTCTGCCCACTGTCCTGTGAAGAGCGTAACGGGTCTAGCCATTGCTTTTCTCCTTAAATCCAATCTGATTTGATGACAAATCTAAATGCGCCGACTCCCATATTTATAACTCAACTATGGGAGCCTGTACAATCTGCATGATGCGCACCCTCGGAACGCAAATAGTCTCGGCGCGAGTCAACGAATTGCGACGTGTGCTGCTCGATCTCAGCGTAGACGACATGTCGCAACTCGATCCTCACCTTGCCGCTGTCATGGACCATCCGCTGGGACGCGAACTGCTGGCTGCGACGCTGCCGGTATCGGACTCGGTATTCATCTGTCTATATAATCTGGAACCGTCCGGTTTGATGGTGCTGCATCGCAGTGATACGGCCGCCCGGATACGCGCTCTCGCAATTTCACCGGACATGCGGCGTAAAGGTCTGGCGCGCACCCTGCTGATTGAGGCCGAGCAGCGCGCCAGGAATCGCCATATTGAGTGGCTGTGGATGCAGATACCTGCAGAAAATGTCGCCGCCACCAAATGCGCTCGTGAGCGCGCTTTCCGGCGTTATTGCCCCCAGTTCCTGCGCCGCGAACATGGAACAGCCATCCCTATGGGCGGGATACACATCCAACTGGATGCTGTGCGAGGCAGTGAGTCTGAGCGGCTTGTCCTGTACTGGTTGAGCGCGGAAGTATCCGATGGAGACGCCTGGGTGCAACCCCTGGTTCTGAGCGACCTGATGCCGGTGCTGATTCCGTCAGGCGGGCAGGTGTGGCGCTTGAGCTTGTCCGGTAACGAGATCGGCTGTGCGCATAGCGCACGTGTGAAAGATCATCCCATTATCACGCTGTGGCTGGATTCCGGCGTATGGGGTACGCCGGCGGAATTCGCCTGTTTGCGAACCGTGTTGAACACCTTGAAGGGGACGACTGCAGGAATGGACGTTCGACTGGGTAGCGACGGTCATTTACGGTCAGCCGTGCCGCAGTACAAAGAATACGGTTTTGCACCAACGCTGGATACGCGCGTCCTGTTCGTCAAACGCATTGCGTTTCTGGATGAATGATCAATCGATCGCCGGACTCACTGTGATAATCTAAAGCACCTGATACCATGACCGAAACACAACAAGTCATCTACTCGATGGTTCGCGTCGGGCGCGTCCATCCACCGAACCGCCAGGTCCTGCGCGATATATCGCTCGGCTTTTATTACGGCGCCAAGATCGGCGTACTCGGCTTGAACGGCGCGGGCAAGAGCACACTGCTTCGCATCATGGCCGGCGTCGACGACGACTATCTCGGCCAGACTATGCTATCGCCGGGGTATACGCGCGGCCTGCTGGAACAGGAACCGCAGCTCGATCCAGCCAAGACGGTCAGGCAGGTTGTCGAAGAAGCGGTGCAGCCGCTGGTTGATATGCTTAAGCAATTCGAGGATATCAACAACAAATTCAGCGATCCCGACGCCGATTTCGATAAGCTGATCGAGGAGCAGGGACGCCTGCAGGAACAACTGGACAAACACGACGCCTGGACGCTTGACAGCAAACTCGAACTGGCGATGGATGCGTTGCGCTGCCCGCCGCCCGATACCCCTGTCGCGATATTGTCGGGCGGCGAACGCCGACGGGTGGCGCTGTGCCGACTGCTATTAACCGAACCGGATATCCTGCTGCTGGATGAGCCGACCAACCACCTCGATGCGGAATCCGTGGCCTGGCTGGAACGGCATCTGCGCGAGTATCCCGGCACCGTGATCGCCGTTACCCACGACCGCTACTTTCTGGACAACGTGGCAGGTTGGATACTGGAACTGGATCGCGGTTACGGTATTCCATGGAAGGGCAATTACTCTTCCTGGCTGGAGCAGAAACAGGAACGCCTGCGCCTGGAAGAGAAAGCCGACGAAAAACGCATCAATACGCTGCAGCGCGAACTGGAATGGATCCACATGTCTCCGCGCGCCAGGCAAGCCAAAGGGAAGGCGCGCGTGTCCGCGTATGAGAAACTGCTGAGCCAGGAGATGGAGAAGCGCCGCGAGGATATGCAGATCTACATCCCGCCTGGACCTCGGCTGGGCGACGTGGTTATTGAGTTTCAGGATGTATCGAAATCTTACGGCGACAGGTTGCTTTATGAGCACCTCCGCATGAGCGTGCCGCCCGGCGCGATGGTGGGTATCATCGGCCCGAACGGGGTCGGCAAGACCACGATGTTGAAAATGATCACCGGGCAGGAACAGCCGGACGCAGGGACAACACGCGTCGGCGAAACAGTCAAACTCGGCTATATCGACCAGAGCCGAGATTCGTTGAACGGCGAGCACAATGTGTGGGAAGAGATATCGGGAGGGGATGACATCATCACGCTGGGCGCACGCAAAGTTAACTCGCGGGCTTATGTGGCAGGTTTCAACTTTCTCGGTTCGGATCAGCAGAAGAAAGTAAAGGCGCTCTCCGGCGGCGAGCGCAATCGGGTACATCTGGCGAAGATGCTGAAAACCGGCGCTAACGTGCTGCTGTTGGACGAACCGACGAATGACCTGGATGTCAACACACTGCGCGCACTGGAAGAAGCGCTGGATGATTTTGCCGGAAGCGCGCTGATCGTCAGCCATGACCGCTGGTTCCTTGACCGCATCTGCACGCATGTGCTGGCGTTCGAAGAGGACGGCAGCGTCACATGGTTCACCGGCAACGTGAGCGACTATGAAGCGGATCGGCGCAAGCGCCTCGGCACGGGTGCGGATACGCCGCACCGGCTGGTGCATCGCAAGCTGACGCGCTGACAATCGTCGTGGATCGGAGTGAGGTTCAGGCTCAGCCTGACCACCTCACTCCTGTGTGATCATTCGCCGATGTAGTGCTCGAGTTCCTCGCGCGTGATGATGCCGAAGTTTGCTTCAGTTTTTACGACGCCCAGGTTGACCAGGCATTCGGTGAACAGTTCGCGGGTGCGGAATTCCAGGTCTTGCATGCCCAAATCAGTCATTACGTGCAGGATATGCTGGCCTTTGCGGACGTGCGTGCGCTCGTCGGCGCGGACGAAGTCGCTGATATGCAAGAGGAGCGAGTCGTTGCGATCGCGCGCCTTGTCTACCAGATCGTTGATGGTCTTCAACACGCCGACCTCCCCAAACAGGTTGATCTCCGCCATCGCGTAGGCAGGTTCCATCGGGCCGCGGCAGGTGCTGCTGGTCAATCGGTTTGGCAGTTCATAGGGATCGTAACCGAATGCCAGCAGCGTTTGGTGGCCGATTTCGGTGTGGCGCGCTTCGTCCCATGTGATACGGGCCAGATCATATTCAGCCTGGAAATCCTTGAAGCGGATGTCCCATAAAAACGTGCCGAACGCCTCGATCGCATCCACTTCATCGCGCTGGGTGCGCACGAAACGCAGGCGAGCGTCCTCATAACTTCCGATCTCGTAACGCGGTTGGCCGTCCGCAAGGTTGTAGTCGCCGGTAGTGCGAAAGGTATCAAAACGGCTGTCGCGGCATGGCGCCGTTTTGCGTTCGTAAGGTTTCGTATCGATACGCAGAGGGGCAGGGCTCTGGCCGCGCTCATCAGCGCCGGTTGCGCCGCCGATACTGACGAGCAAACGGGCCAGATGCCAGCGCCACCGTTCCAGCCGCGATTCATCCACACCGCCATCGATATAGGCCGCGAGCGCCTGTTCCGCCCACGCCAGCATCGGCTCGTAATCCAGCAGGATCTGCCGGATCATGCGGATTGTCGGCGCGTCCGTGATCGGGCATGTATCGTCTACATGATGGCGGTAGGCAATCTCCAGGGCGCGGCCGATGACCTGATGAACCCCCACCAGCAATTCGGGCGGGTCCTTGGCTGACAGCAGTTCATCCATGAAGGTATCGATCTCAGCATCGCGGAAGTCGTCGACATGCGCCTTGCGCATCTCCTGTTCCAGAAGACGGTCGCGCAGCCTGCGCGCCGCGTCCATATGCCAGAAGATGTGCCGTCCGGTTTCAATCTTCACTTCAAAGTCGGGGATCGTGAGTGTCCAGGACCCTAGTCCATGCGCCAGCCGGCGCTCGAAGTAGAACCAACGCAGCAGGCGCCGCGAATTCTCCGCGACGTTGTATTTTCCGCCTATCTTCCGCCGTTCGCGCGGGAACTTGTATGGGTACGCTTTGCGCCGTTCTATCGCAGCCTGTCGTTGATCAGGGCGCGACACGGGTTCAATCGTTTGACCGGTAATGCTCAGGTTATTTACATCCGCCATTTTCTAATCCTCACTGACTCCTATATCATCCAGACCAATACATCGCGAGACCTGGCTGGAAATCGACCTCAACTACAGTGGCTGTATAGATCAGCCGCGCGCGGGCTCCGGCATCGTCTCGCGCGCCTTGCGCGAAAGATCCGCCAGAAATCCATCGTTTGCCATGACCTGTTCAAGGTGCTTGAGCCGCTCCGGAGTCGCCGTGCGAATCATCGCCTCACCGTATACGCGGTCGACCCAGAAGCGCGCAAACGAACTGATGTAGGCATGCATGTCATCCATGCGCTCTTCGGTGAAGCGCGAAGTCAGGTTGATGGTGAACATGCGCCGCGATTGTCCCCCGCCAAAAGACGCGTGCTTCAGGTTCTGATTGAAACAAACCAGATCGCCCGGCCTGGTTTCGAGCGCTACAGCCGGAACATCTTTGCCCGCTATTCCCCAGTTCGTATCGCTTCGACCGATCTCCTGCTGCAGTTGGTCGCTGAACCGGTCACCCATGAGATGACTGCCCGGTATAACTCGCAGCGCTCCAGTGTCGCGTATTAAAGGGTCGAGGTAGAAAGCGATTTTGACATAGGGGTATCTGGCGGAGCGGGCGTCGGAATGCCAACCGGTATCGCCGACATAGTAATTCCCGTCGCTGCCGGAATAGACGAAGTCATCTCCGCACAGGCTGCACGCGATTGCCAGGATGCGCGGGTCATCGAGCAGGCTGCAGAGGTATTCGTTCTGATCGATGAATGGCACGATACATGAGCGCGCCTTCCCATCGTGCGGTTTACCGTAGTGTCCGCCGCCTTTGCTGGCAAACAAAGCTTCAAATTCCGCTGTGATCTGCTCGATGCGGTCGTTGAGCAATCCTGGAAAGTGCAGGTAACCAAAGGCGCGGTAGAAAGCCATCTGCTGGTCGTTCAGTCTATCTGCCATATGACCTCGTCTCAAAACGTTACACAACAACATCAACCAATATTACAGACCATATCGGGCGCAGTGGAGTGCGGCTAAACGGACAGTGTCCCAAGTATACGCGGATTTGACAGGAATCCTTATGAATGAGGTATCCAATCCGCTGCGGCGCTTGAGGTACTCACCCGGATACCGAATTAGCGATGGGCAGCCGTCCCGCCAGGTCCGGAGCGGCCTGCATGAAGCGATGCATCACGCGATTCAAGCTGGCCGTGTCCTTTCCCTCGAAGCGCAATGTCATAGCCGGTTCCGTCACGGACAGGCGGGCAATGCCCCAGCCATCGGTAAACTCCGCGCGCAGACCGTCCAGTTTGACCAGTTGCGCTTCACCGATTAGTTCGCGCTCCAGATCGTTCAGCACGCGGTTCGCCGTCGCGCTGTCCATCTTCAGTCGGATGTCGGGCGTGATAGGGTATGTTTTGATGGATTCAGCCAGGCGCGCCAGGCTCGTGCCGGACTTCTGCAGCATGTTTGCCATATAGAGGGACGCGATGATGCCATCGTCGCCCTGCAGGAGCCGGAAAAAGTGATGCCCGCTGATCTCACCCGCATACGGCGCACCCTGTTTCAGGAAGGAAGTTTTGATGAAGGTGTGCCCCGAGCGCTCGATAATCGGCTGTCCTCCGGCGTTGCGAATGGCCTCAGCCACGATCAGCGAACATTTCTGGTCGTACACGATGGGTGCGGGTCCTGCCCGCAGTGCTTCTCGTGCAAACAGCACGATGGCGCGGTCGCCGGAGAGCGGCTGTCCATGCTCGTCGACGAACACGACCCGGTCACCGTCCCCATCGTAGGCGACGCCGAGATCCGCCTGTTGTGCGACAACTTCCTTCTGTAGAGCGTGCAGGCTTCCGGCGTTACTGGGATCGGGAGCATGGTTGGGGAAGGTCCCATCCACTGCGTCGAAGAGGTAACTCACACGTGCGCCGGTGTTTTGCCATACATCGCGCGCAACCAGCGCAGCGGCGCCATTCGCGCAATCAACGACGACCCGCATGTCATCCAGTGCGCGCGCCTGGCTTTGCGCGAAGGCGATGTAATCCGGCAGTACATTGAATGAACGAACGCCGCCTACCGGAGCCACCGTCTGCTGGGCCGAATGGATGCGTGAATCGGGCAGGTTCTCCATGATCTGTGACAGGGTGACGATATCCTCAGGCGTGATGGGTAATGTACCCAGCGAGAGCTTGAAACCATTGTCGGCAGCCGGGTTGTGAGAAGCAGTCACCATGACGGCCGTTGGAATTCCCAGGTGTCTGCGGGCAAAGTAAAGCGCCGGAGTCGGCACGCTGCCGAGGTTGACGGCACGACATCCCGCTGATCTCAGCGCTGCAACAAGGTGGGACTGCAACGCAGGCGTTGACAGACGTCCATCGCCGCCGACTAAAACGTCAACTTTTCCGCAGTATTGCGCAAGCGCCAGTCCTAAACGGACGGCGTGCTCATTGCGCAATTCGTCGCCGTACTTGCCACGAATATCACATGCCTTGTAGATGCTCATAACGAAAAGCTACAACGCAGCCAGCGACATGAGCGCAATGGTTCCGCCATCGACCAGCATGACATGGCCGACGACGAAGTCGGCATCGTCTGAAGCGAGGTAGACGCAGGCTTTCGCGACGTCAATCGGCTGGCCGACGCGGCCTCGCGGTATCTGCCGTCCTGCGGCGCTCACGTCATAGTCCGCGTATTTGGTGTAGTGACTCTCGACCTCTATCCAGCCCGGCGCTACCGCATTGACGCGGATATTCTTTGCAGCCAGTTCAATGCCGACCTCGCGCGTCCAGGCTATGATGGCGCCTTTCGTGCCTGCATAGACGGAGTGTCCCGGCATACCGGCAAAACCGTGCACCGAGGTCAGGTTCACGATGGCGCCGCCGCCCGACTTCAACATGTGCGACACCGCGCGCTGGGCGCAGAAAAACTCTCCGCGAATATTGACGCTGTAAAGGCTGTCGAACTGTTGCGGCGTGACATCCATGAAGTCCCACACCTCGGTGACGCCGGCGTTATTGACCAGGATATCGAGTCCGCCCAGGAATTCATATGCTGAGTCCACCAGGCGAAAGCACTCATCAACCTTGCCCAGATCGGCCTGCATCGCGCAAGCCTTGCGCCCTGTGCTGCTGATCTCGACAACAGCGCTGTCTGCACCCTTACGGCTGGCAGCGTAGTGCAACACGACGTCGGCGCCCTGTCGGGCGAATTCCAGCGCCACCTCGCGACCGATCCCGGTCCCGGCGCCTGTGACAAGCGCCCGTTTCCCGGCCAGTTTCCCCGTGCTTTCCGCCATTGTGCTCTGCCTCCGCGTTAAGATGCTTTGATGCGTGAGAAGAATTCCGGAACGCCGCGGATGCCGAGGTTCAGTTTGAACAGGCTGCCGGCCAGCGGGCCATCCGTTTCCTTGTGATCCCCGCCGGCGGTTGTCACATACATATCCGTGTAATCATCGCCGCCGAATATGACACTGGATACCTTGCGCGCAGGGAACTGGATGCGCATCAGCTCCTCACCGGCCGGGGAGAAACGGACCAGGAAACCGCCATCCCAATGCGCTGACCACACACAGCCTTCTGCATCGACGGTCATGCCATCCGGCAATCCTTCTTGCGGCGGTGTCTGCTTGAATATGCGCTGATTGCTGATCGATCCGCTGGCTTGATCGTAGTCAAAGATGTAGATCGAATGGGCTTCTGAGTCGGTATAGTACAGGTGTTTGCGATCGGGCGTGAGGCCCATCCCGTTAGAAGTGCCAATGCCTTCGAGCAGGATGGTCAGTTTCCCATCCGTGTCAAGACGGTACAGGCGCCCTTTACGATCCGCTGTGGGCATTGTGCCACAGAACACTCGCCCGACCGGATCGGCAAAGACATCATTGAAGCGCGTTTCGCGTTCATCGGGAATTTCGTCGATGACCGTCTTGAGTGCACCTTCGCGCCAGATCTTCACTGCGCCCTTGTTCATAAATAACAATAATGCGCCGTCATCCTGGATGGTGTATCCCCCGATCGGGTCGCCCTGGTAAATCTGTTCGTGGTGCTGTGTGGCTGGATCGTAGCGAAACATGCGTCCAGTCACGATGTCAACCCAGTACACTTTCTTTTCATACGGATGCCACATTGGGCCTTCGCCCACCACACATGCATAATCAGCTATCAACTGCGGTTCCATGAATACCTCCTGGCTCATTGATTGCACTCGACCGAGGACTCTACTATAACCACTTTCTTTATGGTTGACACCAACTCACGTGATATTCCAGCGCTCGTTGATCGCCTGCTGATAAGTTTCAATGCGGCAGGCTTCCACATCGGCTACCCGTACGGGTCGATGAAGCAGTGATGATTCCAGAATAGCCAGACCAGGTGCAATGTCCTTTAGACCCTCCGTGCCGCTGGTCTCCGGCTGGCGCCCTGCTTCGATAGCGCTCAGGAATTCGCCCAGTTCCAGCGCGAAGCTATCCTTGATCTGATGAGGGAAGAATCGGTTTGTGACCGAGCGGTCAGCCTGATCGCGAAACAACGACAGCACGTCTTTTGGATCATTGCCGGCGATGAAGACGCGGCCCCCTTTCAGGCAGCCCTTCTGCCCATAGATGGCTCCACCGGCGTCAAATTGTGTGTGTTCGCCGTGACCGGCCCAGGAGAACACGACATTGCCGATCGCGCCATTGGCAAACTGCAGGAGTGCGAAGAAGGTGTCGTCGGCGTCGCATGCCACATGCGCCGCCACCTGGCCATTTGCATCGCGCGTATAACGGTCGGGCTCTATGGTGCGCGCCAGAGCAGATACTTCCTCAATTTCTCCGCATTCGTACCTCAGCTTATCGAATAGATGAGCGCCGACGTCCATCGTGCCGCCGCCACCGGCTTCGTTCATGAGATGTCGCCACGCGGTGCGCGCAACGATATGGTCTGGGGACCAGACACTGCCGATACCACCCATGACCACCATCTGTAACTTGCCAAGCATACCAGACTGGATAACCCATCCGTTCGCACGCGTGCCTTCCTGGTAACGCAGGTTCTCCGCGACGCCCAGCGACAGACCGCGCGCAGCCGCTTTCTCGATCAGGCGCATTGCGGCGCGGGCGGTGATGGTAAAAGGTTTCTCCATGAAGACGTGCACCCCGTAATCCAGTGCATCTGAAGCAATCGGGTAGTGGGCGGAGACCGCTGACAGAACGACGATCGCATCGACAGCGCGATCGCGCAGCATGTCGCGATGATCGGTGTAGACACGCGGAGTGTTCGGTTGGAAATCCCGCACCCATACATCGCGAACGTTCAACGGATCGTCCGGCCAGTCCGAGACCTGAGGCAGTGGGGCAGGGCCTTTGCCGCGCTCGATCCAGCGCTCCGCGTTCTCCGCTTTCCGCGAGCACAATGCAGTCAGCTCGAACTGGCCGTATCCGCTATCGCGCAGAATCTTCAGGCCGCGCAGATGCGCGCCGGTGATATACCCGCAACTTACAATCCCCAGGCGGATTTTCGATCCTGTCATGTCATCAACTCCCGCTTCACAAAACAAACGCGAAGCGCAGCAATGAAATGTTGCGCTTCGCGTGTTCAATAACTGGCGTGTGTTTCAGGCCGGGACTCTTTGCTTGACGGACGTCTTGGAGCGTGTCTCCTGCAATTGCAGCTCAGCCTGACGATTGTCCAGGATACTCAGCGACATCTCGATCACTTCAGCGGCTTCCTTCGGTGTCATCGTTCCAACGGTTACCATATCCTGCGGCCGCAGCGTATTCCAGACGAATGTCAAGCCCTGGAAGGGGCGCAGTTGGCCGGCTGCCATCGGCTTGATTGTCATGACCGGCTTCTTTGCTTCGCGTATCACTTTGGCGATCCAGTCCACCTCGACCTGCATGAGGAAGCCCATGGAGTTGTAAATGGATATATACGTTTCGACATCCAGCTTTGTCTCATCGGCATAGATGATGCTTTCCGGCATGTGCGTGCTCAAGCCGGGGATCATTCCGCGCTCGCGGATCAGACGGCACAACTGATCCATGTGGCGGATGCTGCGCGTGCAGCGGTCCACCATCGCATCGGTGGTCATCTGATGCGGCATGCAGAATGTCGCACCGTACTTGACTTCCTTATCCAGTATCTTTTCTACAGCGCCAAGATCAAAGCCCTTGGATGGCGTCTCCGGGACTATCGGGAACGCAGGCGTCGATATGATGATGACGCGCTTTCCGGTGCGATCCTCGGCTTCTTTGATGCCCTCCGCCAGGGGCGGATGCGCAATCTGCCCCATGATGGTATCGACACCGGCTTTCAGATAGACTTCGACGATATCGGCGATCTTCCTGCGGTCTGCAATATTCTCCTTGATGAAATCGTCCTTGGCGCGGGTTGTGTGGCTCCAACCGAGGAACCAGTTTGTTCCGATGATCATGCGCGATAGCGAAACGCCGCCGACGATGGTTCTGGGAAATTGGGTCATGCTAGCACTCCTTATCGTTTGGTATCCAACCTGGATTATAGGGTCAATAACGGCCTAACTGTCTGGCCGTCTGCCACAGCGTTTGCAGGTTGATTTCCGGTATGCCCGGAATGTCCTGGTCGGGCGCGCAGATATAGCCGCCGCCCGGTTTGAGTATCGCCATGATTCGGGCGACTTCGGATCGCACATCTTCCGGTGTGCCGCTGGCGAGCAATGCCGTGTCAATACCGCCGTGCAGAGCCATTTTCCCCAGCGTGTCTGCCTTGATCCTGGGCAGGTCATTGGCGCGCGCCTGGATCGGATTGAGGATGGAGACGCCGATACCGGCCAGATCCTTCGCGATGGCATGGATACAGCCGCAACTGTGGAAATGCACGATCTTACCCGCCTTCAATACGTTTTCGAAGCAGTAGCGGTACTCCGGCAGGATGAACTCGCGAAACATGGCGGGTGATATCATCAGCGCGCGCTGTGAACCGAGGTCTTCCGAGAATCCGATGGCGTCGACGCCGAGGCCCAGGTAGCGGTCAAATACAGCCCGCGCGTAACCGGCGATGCCGTGCAGGAAGCGGTGCATCTCGGCGGGGTGGCTGACGAAACCCATCATCAGGTTTTCCATGCCCGTTATGGCCCAGGCGCGTTCAAAGAGCAGATAAGTCAGCTCCCCCTTGACCAGTTGTGCGCCATGATCCACATCCTGCAGCGCGTCTTTCATCTCGTCCGTATATTGAAGCTGGTTCGGATCGGGGAATTGGTAGTCGTCCAGGCGCTCCAGGCCGGGTAGCGGATTTCCCCTTGGGAATGGCACGGTATCGGCAAGGCCAACCTCCCAGTCCACACCCCAATGATCCGTCCAGGTGGCTTGTCGGAAATTGCCTTCGAACTGGAAAGTATGCCAGACCGGTTCGTTGCCAAGCGGGACATACTCCGGTTCCCTGAAGGTGATTGCTGCGAGATAGTTTTCTTTGGCGTTCATGGAGTTGGCCTGTCAGCCAAGCATGACTTCATCGCGAAAGGCCAGGTAGTTTGCCAGCGGGACGTGATCGCTGACCTCCGTCGAGCTGCCGATCAGTAAACGACCCTCACTGCCCAGTTCGCGAATCATGCGGCGGGTCTCACTGCGAATTTCCGCCGGGCTGCCCTCGCTCAGAAGATGCGTCACATCGACACCGCCGACCAGGATCAGTTGCGGGTAGCGTCTGCGCAGCGCGTACACATCCATGCCGGCGGCCTTCTCAAGCGGGTTAAGGCCATCAATCCCGGCGGCAACCAGGTCATCGACGATCGCCATGATGTCGCCGTCCGAATGAAAGATCACCTGCAAGCCCTTGGCATGGCAACTGGCGCAGATACCGGCTACATCGTCGAAGAAGCCGAAGGCACGGAATGTGTGTTTGCTGAACATGGCGTGCTGCTTGTATGCCACATCCGAGTAGATCATGGCAAGGTTACTGGTATCACGATGGGCTGTCAGATCGATATAGCGGCGCTGTTCTTTCTCGATAGCGCGCATCCAGCGCAACATCAGATCACGCTCATCCGCCCAGAGATAGGAGAACGTTGCCAGCCCGATATTCCGCCCGAACAGCATATCGTTGATGCCGGTGGACGGCGTGCAATGGATGAACGCGGCGCCGCCCAGTCTCTGGTTCAGACGCTGCTGATCTTTTCTCGCGCACTCACGCTGCTCACCGGTCGGCCAGCTCTGCGACTCAAGACGATCGATGTCTGTCTTTATCCATGCGGCCCATTCGTCGGAGGTCGTCAGCGCATGATGCTGGATCCAACTTGTCCAACGATCGGCGACGTGCTCGTTGCCCTGCTCATCCGTCCAGGTGCGCCCTGCGATGTCGGGCACGGCGATGTGGCGGCTGCCGTCGAGTGCTCTGTTGATGGCGCGGATTGACACATCCTCATCGTCCGTGCCGTCAAAGGCTTTCCCTGCAAAGTGCGCGATAACCGCATCGTTCAACAACAGGTCAAAGATGGGCGTGCGCGCAGGGCGAATCCCATTGCATGCCTGCGTTATCAGCTCTTGTGAGTTCTCCATGTGTGTTGGGCGTAATCGGCGTCCAGGCTCCGGACTTTCTAAATGCGTGCCGCGATGTCATCGCCCACATCACTCGTCGTATGACGGCCGCCGATATCCGGCGTGCGGACGCGGCCCTCGGCCAGGTTGGCTATTACTGCCGCCTCAACAGCCTGCGCTGCTCCAGGTTCTCCCAGAAAATCGAGCAGCATCGCCGCGCTGCGTATCGCCGCAATGGGATTGGCAATCCCCTTCCCGGCAATATCGGGGGCAGACCCGTGTACCGGCTCGAATAGAGAAGGGTATTGACGATCAGGCCGTATGTTTGCGCTGGGCGCCAATCCCAGACTGCCTACGATCGCGCCGCCCAGATCGCTCAGTATGTCGCCGAACAAATTAGAGCCGACGACAACATCATATTGCTCGGGCTGGCGCACGAAATTCATCGAGAGCGCGTCGATATGGCACTTGTCGAAACGCACATCGGGAAAATCCGGCGCCACTTCCGCGAGGATGCGATCCCACATGACCATGGCATACTTCATCGCGTTTGATTTAGTCGCCATAGTGATATGCCGGCGCCGTTTGCGCGCCAGTTCAAACGAGTAACGCAGGATGCGCTCGACCCCCTTGCGGGTGTGGATGGCTGTCTGCATGCTCAACTCGTCGTCGCGACCCACCTTGAACGCTCCGCCGGCATCGATATATTCCCCTTCCGAGTTTTCCCTTACAACCATCATGTCGATCTGGCCGGGCTGCTTGTCGCAGAGCGGAGTGGTGACGCCGGGAAGCAGTTGCACTGGGCGAAGACACACATACTGGTCGAACGTTTGACGCAGCTTGATCAGCGGAACAAGCGTAATATGGTCTGGTAGATTTTGCGGGTCGCCGACCGCTCCAAGGTAGATGGCGTCGTACGGTTTCAGTATCTCCAGGAAGTCGTCAGGCGCGACTTGGCCGGTCTCGCGCCAATAACGATGACCCCAGTTATACTCCGTCATCTTCAGCAAAAACCCAAACCGGCCGGCTGATGCTTTCAGCGCCTTGACACCTTCGGCAATGACATCGATGCCGATGCCGTCTCCAGGATAGACCGCGATTCGATATTCATGCATGTTGTTTTTCCTCTATACCTGATATTTCCGCCCTTCGTCCAGCATTGCCAGATAATTATCGAGAGGGATATAGTTCGCGACACTGTTGCCTGTGCCCAGGCAATACCCGCCCAGCGGTAAGCATGTGTCCAGCGTTTCGCGCACGCGCTGGCGCACCATTTGCTCGTCGGCGCGGCACAAAAAGTCAAGGTCAATCCCGCCCAGCATGGCAATGCGGTCGCCGTATCGTCTCATGGCCAGTGTTACCGGTTCGATCGTATCCTCGAAGGAATGTCGCGCATCGATGTGCACATCATCGATGAGATCGTCCATGATTGCATCCAGTTTGCCGCAGGAATGCAGCAGGTATGGACATCCCGCCTGGTGTGCGATGTCCGCCATCAGTTTATGCCCGGGTAGCACGAACTCGCGCAAGTCGTAGGGGCTGATTAAGGTGCCGGAGCGAAATCCCATGTCGTCGCTGCCCCAGACCACCTTCACGCGCTTAAACTGCAGCAGGCGCTTTATGACGACGGAATATAGATCGATCAGTTTGCGGCTGATCGCAGCGACCAGGTCGCGCTGGTCGTGAAGGGCATAACACAATGTCTCATAGCCCATCAGCCAGTTCAAGTATTCGGCGAAATGGGCGAAACCACCGCTGGCGATGATGCACATGTCATCGGGAAGATTGCTGTCGTACCATTCAATGGAGCGCGTGCCGGCAGTCAGTGGGTCCGGCCAGGGGTAGCTTTTGAATTCCTTCCAGGACGTGATCGGCCCGGCGTGTTCGTCAACATAGCTTCGCCCGCCGGCGCGTTCAAGCGCAGCCGTGTCGCCAACAGCCTGCCGGTTCAGCGTCATATCAAAGTCATCGAGACCGCAGCGCACATAGTCATAACCGAGGAAACGCTGTAGAAGAACCTGGCGTTTCAGTTCGAAGTGGGGATCGCGATTATCCAGTTCGTCAAGCAGGTGAAAACGCTCGCAGACGGCGACCTGCACTTCCGAGTCAAGGAACAATTCGATGAAATGTACGCGCCGCGGCTTGCTTCTTCGTGTGATGGAGTTCACGAAACCACGCCAGTCCGGTGTGACCTGGACCTCGAATGTATTGACCACGCTGTCTCCTTGTCTTCAATCGATGCAATATTGACTGCGAGACGAAATCACTGCGTGTCTTGTTATACGCCCCGTTCTGAAACGGTCAAGTCGGCTGGTAAGGTAGTCTGGAAGCTATAGGCAAAAGGCGAGCAGAAATCGGCCTGGGAGATGGGGAAATGAGGGAAAATTGCCGGGTCGGCTGCCAGCGTGAAGAGGGTGTAAAGCCGCTGGCATCATCTTTGGGTGTTGCCAGCGGCTCATTGATAAAATGGCTACTTTCTCCTGGATGGAGAAGCGGTCTTGATTAACTGGGCACACTTGGGGCAAGTGCCGTTGACGCGTTGAAATTCAACAGCGTTTTTGGGCGGTTTGTCGGCAATCCAACCGAGTTCGGTCAGATGATCGTGGTGCCGGCTGCATGTGGTAGCGCTGCACGTCTGACAGACATAGATGATCAATGTTGGTGCATTGCGCTGGATAGTGAGGCGGTACTCGGGATCTCCTGGGCGTCTCCAATTTGCCAGAGCAGTTTTCACTGATACTCCTTATACAGAATGACCCGTATACAGATGCATACGAGCGTAGGTTTAACGTGGAAAGCGCTCAGTAATTGATGAATATGTTATGTTGAGCGCATTACCATAACGCCGCAATCTAGCATTCCAACTGACTTTGTAGCCAGAGCGAAGTATACCTTAATATTGTATTTTTGGTAGTGTAAGAGGTCTAGCCCATCGTACAACGACTGTGTTGCTTATGTCAGAGGTTTGCTCATGACTTCTCGGCGATTTACCAGTGATATCTCGCTGACATCTAACAGCATTGCCACCTTTGGTTGTGGCATTGCATGTTTTACTGCTGGCACAAAGAATTGTAATGGATAATCATTCGCCATAGCAACAAGTGTAGTGCAAGTGATTGATGCCCTATACAGTAACGTGCTTTGACGAATCAAAATATGCTCTGATCGATGCTGAAAGCCATACAGATTGATTGGATATCCTCAACACTCAAACCTTCGCCTTGTTCGTTGTTCGCCAGGTTCAAGTATTCGTAACGTGCGCCGGTTTCGGCATACTCGATGCGGTCACCAGCGCGCTTTACCGAATTGTCCGAGCGCGACATGACACCGTGTTTGGACCATACGACGACGCGGTGACGGCGCAGTTTTTCGACTGTGCCCGCCATCAACTCGGGCGAACCCGGAAGGATAAACGGCAAGAGTCCAACACCTTCAGGCAGGTTGACGATAGTCTCCGGTTGCCAGCGCAGGATGTGGCGATTGAGATAGCTCTCATCTCTATAGCGGGCAATATGGCTGAGGTAAGTTAAATGCAACGGCTGTGCATGGATGACGGCATGAAAATTGGTCCCTGTTCTGATGATCTGATCGCGATGTACGGCTAGATGAGAGTTGAATTCACTCGTCACATGTGCGAATAACCGCCGGCCGGATGTATACAGATTTGCGGTCTTTCCGTCAGGATTAACTGTGACGTATCCCAGGTTTGCGCCAGGATCATCGATGATCTCGCGCAGTCGCCGGCCGGAACCACTCACCAGAAAAGATGCCCCCGCTATTTCCGGGTATGAGTCGGGAAGGGGAATGACCTCGATGTTGGGGAACTTACGGCGTGGGTCTACTGGCCAGCCGATATAGACCGAAATATTACCAGCCGCGCCTTCGCTTGCCTCAATCTCAGAAAGCCGACGTCCAGCGAGTCCGATCAACTCCATTAACTCGTCCAGCTCAGGGTAGGGTGCTTCGATTGGCATAGGATGTGTCTCCTGTTAATGATCCTGCAAGGCAATAGTTTATGTGCTTTTGCCTTGTGACTCGGCATAATAATGTATGCGCACTACATGAGTTCCGCCGGTGGAATGCAGAAATTCTAGCACCCGGCAACACGTTTGTGCTTGGGTCTGGAAACATTGCTGTTGCGCTAATGACAACCGATTGCATCATTCTCGATGCATCCATATACTTACGTCGTCTTCTTCATCCTATACTGAGCAGTCTCAGGAGGTCGATATGCGTTTAGGTATGAGCGGTTGTTTTCTGCCTGATGATATGGACGCTGTGACGCCGGAAATGTGCGGTCGCGTCAGGCAACTGGGTTTCAGCGGAATCTTTACTCGTTTCCGCAGGAATAACCCGAATGACACGCCGAAGGCGAAGGCTGACCGGCTGCGCCAGGTCCTGGCCGATAATGGAGTACGGTTGTATCAGGCAACCGGCTTCTGGCAGAACCTGGTTACGCCCGATGAAACATTGCGCCGCGAGGGCGTTAAGACCGTTCAGGCTGCGTTGAGACTGGCGGGCTGGATGGGCGCGCGCGGGATCGACACCGGACCGGGATCGATGAATACCGCCGGCCCGTGGTTCCCTCATCCGGATAACTGGACGACCGTCAGCCGCGCGCAACTTGTTAAGAGCCTGAAAGAGTGCGCCCACGCTGCGGAAGATTCCGGCGTCTACTTGAGTCTGGAGGGCCATCAGTTGGTCGTACTCGAGTCGGCTGAGGTGACGCGGGACATCCTCGCTGAAGTCAACTCTCCATGGGTACGCAGCGACTATGACTCCGCAAACTGGATCACGCGAGAAACCGTGTATAACACCGGCGCGGCTGTCAACCATCATTTCGATGTGTTGGGTAAATATATCGTCAGTTGCCATGCAAAAGATATCTGGATCGAGAACCGTCTCGCCCTGCATCTGCATGATGGTTGCCCGGGCAAAGGCTTGATGGATTTCCGAACGCTATTCCGGAGGATGGAGGCTTTGGATTCCTCCTACCCGGTCATTGCCGAAGGAAACACGACCGACGAGCTTCCGCAGGTGAGCGCCCTGTTTCACACAGTGGCTGACGAGTTGGGCATTAAGTTGCTGGAAAACTAAACAAAAGCAGGATAACCATGCCAAATCTACGTTTTGCCGCGCCCAAAGAGCGGCGTGTCGCAGTTGTTACCGGCGGAGCGCGCGGGTTGGGGCGCGCCTGCGCATTACGGATTGCCGAAGCAGGACGCGATATCGTAATCGCCGATGTTCTGGATATCGGTCATGATGTTGTCAAGGAAGTTGAGGCGCTGGGCCAGAAGGCCATCTTCGTGAACACGGATGTGACCGATGAATCTGCGGTCAATGCGTTGATGGCAAAGGCTGTTGAGACCTTCGGGCGCCTGGATATCCTGGTGTGCTGTGCGGGCATCCTGGGCAAGGAGTTGTCCTTCCTGGAGCAAACTTCGGAGCTTTTTGACCGCGTGCTGAAAATCAATGTCTATGGCGTGTTTTATGCCCATCATGCGGCCATTCCCTATATGCTGGAGCGCGGCTGGGGCCGCTGTGTGACCATCACGTCGGGCGCGCGCTTCGGTTCTCCCAACCAGGTTCCCTACAGCACCTCGAAAGGCGCCGTGACGTCCATCGTTTCTTCACTGGGCAACGCCTACTCCAAGCAGGGCATCTTCGTGAATGGCGTTGAACCAGGCCGGGCGCTGACGCAGATGGTGGTTCCGCGTTTTTCCGCAGAACACATCGCCAATCCGCCCGTGCCATTGGGAAGGTACTCTGACCCGGAAGAGGTTGCGGAAGTTGTCGAAATACTCACTTCGGAGCGCAATACTTATACAACCGGTTCTGTGTGGAGCGTCAAGGGCGCGACAGGTTGAATGCAATTGCGAACCGATACCGACATAAGCGGGGAGTTGTATGGAGTACAGGAATTTAGGTAAAGCCGGTGTGAAGGTATCACCTGTCTGTCTGGGCACAGCCTTCCGTGGCAGCCGTAATGACGAGGGGTTGTGCATTCGAACAATCGAACGAGCCATTGAACAGGGCATTAACTTTATCGACTGCGCGAATGTGTACGGCACGGAATCGATTGTCGCCAAAGCGTTGAAAGGCAAACGCGACGACATCGTGTTAACTACAAAGGTGCACAGCCGCATCGGGCCCGGTCCGAATGACCGCAGTTCATCGCGGTATCACATCATGCGCGAAGCGGAGCGCAGCCTGAAACGGCTTGAGGTGGACCATATTGACATCTACCTGCTGCACGGGTTCGATGAAACGACGCCCATTGAAGAAACCGTGCGAGCGATGGACGACCTGGCGCGGCAGGGCAAAATCCGTTACTTTGGCGCTTGCAACTTCAACGCCTGGCAGGTATGCGAGGCTCTCTGGAAGTGTGAAGCCTGGGGTCTGGATTCATTCATCGGAATCCAGCCGCAATACAACCTGCTGAACCGCGCCGAGGTTGAACCGGAGCTTATGCCGCTGTGCAGGAAATACGGCCTGGGGATGATGACCTACAGCCCGTTGGCAATCGGATTGTTAACCGGGCTTTTCCGGCGCGGTCAACCTCCGCCGGCTGGCACTCCCTGGGCGGGCGGGTCTCGCTCTTATGATTTCGAACTGGCAATGTCAGAGCAGGCGGACCAGATCGTTCAGAAGCTGATCTACCTGGCAGCCACCCGCGGTAAAACGCCGGGGCAAGTTGCCATGGCCTGGATACTGAGTCATCCGGAAATCACTTCGATCATCATTGGGCCCGATCGTCCCGAGCATGTCGATGAGAACCTGGGTGCGTTAGGCTGGAACCTGTCGTCACAGGAACGGGTTGAACTGGACGAAGTCTCCAGACACGAGCACCCGCGCAAATTCGCCTGACACGCCAGGACCGGGTGGTCGTCGATAAAGTGAAACGTTGATGGGCGTAACGAGTGCGATTTAGTGCTCTTGCATTCCCGCCGCAACGTGGCACAATGCCATCAGGAGGATCACTGCGATGGTACCTGTCGGAACACGGGTAGAAGATCTGGACACGCCTGCAATGCTGGTCGACCTGGACCGCATGGAACACAACATCCGCGACTGGCAATCGGCAATCCACGCGCATGGCGTTGGACTGCGTCCGCATGTGAAGACTCATAAGGCGCCGGACATCGCCAGGATGCAATTGGCTGCAGGCGCGACCGGCATCACGGTCGCCAAGGTGTCCGAAGCTGAAGTCTTTGCCGCCGGCGGCGCTCGCGATATTTTTATCGCTTACCCCATCATCGGCAGTGAGAAATGGCGGCGTGCTGCAGCCCTGGCGCAGACGTGCAAGATCATTGCTGGTGTAGACAGCGAGACTGGCGCGCGCGGACTCAGCGAAGCTGCGGTTGCGGCGGGCACAACGCTGGGTGTACGCATTGAGATCGACGGCGGGCTGAACCGGTCGGGCGTACCTGTTGACCGTGCGGAATCGCTATGCCGCCTGGTCGCCCAACTGCCGGGATTGAAGCTGGACGGGATTTTTGGATTCCGCAGTGTCTTCTATGCCGGCGCAGGCGGACGACCGGCATCCGAACTCGGCAGGGAAGAGGGCCAGTTCTATGTTGCGGTTGCAGATCAGTTACGCGCTGCCGGTATTGCGATCGACAACATCAGTGTAGGCTCAACCCCAACGGCGCGTTATGCGGCCGCGGCGCCGGGAGTCACCGAGGTCAGGCCGGGCACGTACATTTTCGGCGACTACATGATGGCCGAGATTGGCGCGATCCGATACGAAGACATCGCATTATCGATACTGTGCACTGTTGTAAGTCGCCCGGCTGGAAATAAGGCCACCGTCGACGGCGGATCAAAAACATTCTGCGGCGACAGCAATCCCGCCCGGTTGAATCTGAAAGGTTACGCACGCGCCGTCGGCCAGGATGCCTATGTGGTCAGCATGTCCGAGGAACACGGCGTTGTAGAACTGGGTCCGGACGTGAGCTACAGCATCGGCGATAAAGTAGCCTTCTATCCCATCCATGTCTGTACGACCGTAAACCTTGCGGATGAATTAATCGGCGTGCGCAATGGGCGTGTTGCGACAGTCTGGCCCATTCTTGCACGCGGGAAACGAACCTGAGGTTGACTGATGCAGTTGCATGAGCAGATACGCGAATGGATACAGCGCGAAAGGCAGACCATGCTGGATAGCCTCAGGTACATCGTTGCGATCAACACCGAGAACCTGGCGCCTGGCGGCAATGAGACCGAAGGTCAGCTCGCGGTCGCGGCCATGCTCCGCATGCTCGGGTGCGAAGTCGATGTGTACGACGTTAGTTCAGCGCCTGGCCTGGCCCAACACCCTCGCTACTGGCCGGCCAGACCGTGTACGGGACGGCCCAATGTCATGGCGATCCGGCGCGGCCTTGGGAAGGGCCGTTCGCTGTTGTTCTCCAGTCACATGGATACGGTGCCGGTTGGTCCGGATATCTGGCAGCACGATCCGTGGGGTGGGGAGATAGCAGATGGACGTTTGTATGGATTGGGCGCTTATGATATGAAAGGAGGGCTGGTCGCCTCGATCATGGCCGTCAAGGCGCTGAACGATCTTGGCATCCGGTTGCAGGGCGACCTGCTGGTTGAGAGCGTTGTTGACGAAGAATATGGAGGCTGTAACGGAACGATTGCCGGCCGTCTGAAGTACAACGCCGATCTGGCGATTGTGCCGGAACCGACCAATATGGCGGTATGCCCGGCCCATCATGGCGGTCTCATGCTGCGCGTGACGTTTGTCGGCAAACCGGGTTGGGGCTTCAGCCCCGATCGACCAATCGATCCGGTCATCGCTGTGGCGCGTTTCATCTCTATGTTGAATGACTATGCATTGCATCGACAGCAAGCCAGCAGCGTACCCGGGATCTATCAAGACAATCCAACGTTGCCGATCCTGGTCAACCAGGTGAAGGCCGGCGATGTGACACTGCCATTCTTCGGCGACCGTGTTCCGGCACAGGCCTGGTTAACGGTGTGGCTGGAGACCTACCCGGGTATGGCAGAAGACGCCGTGCTGCGTGATATACAGGCGTACTATCGCCAGGCGCAAGCGAATGATCCTGTGCTGGCGGCATTTGAACCGGTCTGGCAGCCCGTGCGTTGGCTGGACGGCAGCCATATCGCCGACGGCCATCCAGGTATCGAACTGCTTATACGCTTGACAACCGATGTGTGCCGCCGACCGGCCACTGTGCAGGGCGCGTTGTTCGCATGCGATGGGCATATCTTCAATCTATTCAGCCCTACACCGATGATTCTGCTGGGTCCCAGCGGCGGGCAGCCGCATTCGCCGGACGAATATATCAAGATCAAAGACTACCTGCAGCTCGTTGAGATATTCATACATGCAGCGATCGAGTGGTGTGGGCTCGCATGACATCAGGTTGATTCGTGAGTGTCTTACACCGATAAGGAGAAACAAATGGCTAAACAACAGATACGCACAGAGAAGGCGCCTATTCCCGCTGGTCCCTATTCACAGGGCCTTCGCGTCGGCGACTTCGTATTCGTGGCCGGACAGGGTCCGAATGACCCGGTTACACGCAAGTTGGCAGGCGAAACCATCGAGGAACAGACTGCACAAACGCTGCTGAATGTAAGAGCGATACTTGAGGCGGCAGGCGCCTCCATGGCCGATGTCGTAAAAACCACCGTCCATCTGAGCGACCTCAGCTTATTCAGTCGTTTCAACAAGGTCTATGAATCCTACTTTCCTGATCCGAAGCCGGTGCGCACCACCGTCGGAAGCCAGTTGATGGGCATCATGGTCGAGATCGACGTCATCGCCTACGTCGGCGACAAATAGCAGCACAAGCGGTGCGCAGGTGCACATCGCCTCGCAGGAGTCACACGCGTGGATAGATCAGGCGACAGAGGGGTAGCCATGGCCATCGCGGCGCATCCGGACGATATCGAGTTCACCATGGCAGGCACTCTGTTGCTGTTGAAAGGCGCCGGCGCTGAGATTCATATGTGGAATCTGGCCAATGGATCCTGCGGCACTGCAGAACATGAGCGCGACGAAATCGTCCGCCTGCGCATGGCCGAAGCTGCGGATTCTGCCCGTATTGCCGGCGCTGTCATTCATCCGCCGCTGGTCGACGATCTGGGCATCCTGTATGAGGCGCATCTGCTCGCACGCGTCGCTTCGGTCATCCGAGAGGTGAGACCCTCCATATTGCTTGTTCCGTCCCCGCAGGACTATATGGAGGATCATGTCAATGCGTGCAGGCTGGCGGTAACAGCCGCCTTCGCGCGCGGCATGCGCAACTACCCCGTTGATCCACCGGTTGCGCCATGGAATGGAGAAACCGTTATCTATCACGCCATGCCGCACGGTCTGCGCGATGGACTGAGACGGTTGATCCATCCAGGCCAGTATGTCAATGTCCGTTCTGTGATGGAATATAAGCGGGAAATGCTCAGGCGGCATCGCACGCAGAAAGACTGGCTTGATGTCAGCCAGGGCATGGACTCGTATTTGTATGAAATGGAGAGTATGGCGAGCCAGGTAGGCGCCATGTCAAAGCGTTTTGTGTATGCGGAGGGATGGCGGCGCCATTCACATCTCGGTTTTGCCTCAGCCCAGGCGGATCCGCTGAGTTTGTTGTTGGGCCCTGACTGTTGGGTGGATTCTGCTACCGAGCGTGAATTGGACAGCATCGCATAACCCGATCTCGACACAGGAGGAACACGATGTCTCGCACAGTCAGCAAAGTCGCACCAGGGTGGTGGGACTACACCACCCTGGATACGGCTATCCTGAACGATGCCGCACGCCTTGATGAACACGATCTCATGCAACTGGCGCGCCCCGGTTTCCAGGTTTCGTTCTACGAGTCTCTGGAAGATTTCTACCTGGCAGAAGCATTGGAGTATATCCAGGCCTGGAAACAAGCCACGCCCAGCCGGCCAGCCGGAATCTGCGGACCGATCGGGCCGACTGAGCAACTGCCGCTGGTTGCGCGTATCGTAAACGCGCTTGAACTGGACCTGCGGAATGCCCATTTCTGGGGCATGGATGAGTGGGTGGAGCATGGCCAGCCCGTGCCAATAACACATCCACTGTCCTTCGCGCGCGCCGATCTCGAAATGTGTTTCAACCGTATCGAGCCGGCTTTACGCATGCCGGCCTCCAACCTGCACTTCCCGACGGGCGATCTGGATGCGTACAGCAGGAGTTACGATGCCGTCCGCTGTATGGTCATGCAGGGTGGGCAAGGCGAGGTGAAGCACTGGGCATTCAACGATCCGCCGCAGCGCAAAGGGCCTTATCAGGAAGCGCCGCCGTCTCCGGCTGAATATCGAAGCCTGAAAACACGGATCGTCGATCTGCACCCCATGACCGTGATCCAGAACGCGCGCACGTCCGGCGGCGGCAATGTGTCTATGGTGCCGCTGCAGGCAGCCTCGGTAGGTCCTGTAGAGACGTGGAAGGCGGAAAAGGTATCCATCTGGCAGGCGGGCATGCATGACAATCCATTCGGTATGCGCCTTACCGCCCTGATGATTTCCAGGAGAGTACCGGATGCTGCGGTTCCGATGTCGCTGCTGGCAGACCACCCCAACGTCCATTTCCATTATTATCGCAAGGGACTTGGCCGTGTGGAAGCGGAGATGCATTGAATCACAGGAGAGTGGTTCAAGTGAAAGGGCATACTCACTTGGCGCCACATAGCGCAGAAGGTGCTCAATGACGCTCAGGTTGCAGGGCAAACACGCGATCATCACCGGGGCGGGACGCGGCATCGGGAAAGCCATCGCCCGCAAGTTCCTGCTCGAAGGCGCGCGCATCGTGGTGTGCGACATCGCCCGGGATCGGCTCGAAACCGCAGCATCTGAGTTGGGCGAGTTGGGTGATGTGTATGCCCTGGCCGGGGATGTGAGCCAGGCATCGTTTTGCGATCAACTGGTTCAGTATGCGACAAGCGTACTCGGTACGGTTAATGTCCTGGCGAATAACGCCGGCATTGCTTTGTTCGCGCCGTTTCTTCAGCAGACGGAAGCGGACTGGGATCGTACGATGGCTGTCAACGTGAAGTCGATGTTCCTGCTGGGTCAGCGCGTCGCACGCGTCATGATCGAGCACGGACAGGGCGGCGCGATCATAAATATGGCATCGACCAATGGGCTGCTCGGCGAACGCGACCTTGTTGCGTATAACGCATCCAAAGGCGCTGTGGTTCTGCTGACAAAAACCATGGCAATCGAGCTCGCGCCATACAACATTCGAGTCAATAGCGTCGCGCCAGGTTCGATTCGGACGGATATGGCGATTGAAGGCGGTGTTGACGAGTCATTCGTGCAGGCCTATCTACAAAAAATACCCATGCGGCGCCACGGCGCGCCCGATGAAGTGGCAAACCTGTTCGCCTACCTGGCATCCGACGAAGCATCCTTCATCACCGGTGACGCCGTAGTAATCGATGGCGGCCAGATTTCAGAAGAGTAGCCAGCAACGGTAAGTGGCGGCTGCGTTCGTATCGATATAGGCATTGCTGCAAGACTGGGTGTGTCTCCTTCAAAGAAATGCGCCCGATGATGACTGAGTCACGGCTGTCATGGGGCGAAGCAACACAGAAAGCGCGAGCACGTGGTAAAGTCAAGGCTCGATGACGATCCCTGGCACAAACGAAGATTCCATGCATCAGTCCGGCGCAAGGCACGTGACTGGAAGAGTCGGCATTGATGAGCTGCTCTCATTAATACCGCTGCTATTTGTACTGGCTCTCTTTCTGGGTTATTTCGCGGTGCTGCTGGCGTATGGCCAGTCATTGTTCAGGTTCCCGTTCGACTACGATCAGGGCGAAGGATTTGAGTTATACGATGCCATTCGCCTGGCGCGCGGGCAGAGCATCTATCTTGATAATGCTGCGTTCCCTTTTTATTCATCCAACTATCCGCCCGTATACCGGCTGATCCTCGTCCCTTTGATCTGGTTGTTTGGTCCTCATTTGTGGGTCGGGCGCGTGGTGGCCTTCGCCATGACGTTGATAACAGGCGTATTCATCTACATGGCCGCGCGCCGCCAGATGCGCAGGGCTGACGCGTCGGATCGCCAGTTTAGTGTCGTGCGAATTATCGGTGTCGTCGTCCCGTTAATCGCTGCGCTGGCATTCTTCGCCGCGAATTACGTGTACGAAATTGCTCCGCTGGCGCGCGCTCACATGCCGATGGTGATGTTCGCATTCGCGGGGATTTATCTGCTCGACCGCGCATTTGATCCACCAAGTGGCGAGCGCGTTGTCGATTATTCGCCACATTCCCGCAGGTATGTCATGGCCGGCATTACGTTTCTAATCGTCGCCGGATTTACGAAGCTACAGGCAGTCGATGCGCTTGCGGCAGGTTTCCTGTTTCTACTCTTGCGCAAGCCGCGCTGGTTTCTTATCGCACTGGCAGCCAGCGCTGCGGTTTCGTTGTTGGCAGTCGTATTGCTTAACGCCGCGACCGGTGGAAACTTCTGGTTGAACGTGGTGCTGGCTAATGTCAATGAGTACGATATACAACGCACCTGGTTTTACTACGGCCAGTGGTTTCAGTTGCAGGGCGTGCTGATCGTCTGTAGCGCCGCTTACGTTGTGTGGGATGCGGCTAGAGCCATCCGAGCGCGTTCATTCAACGAGATTACAGCCTGGTCGCTTTATTTCCTCTCTGGATCGGCGATGGGTATGCTCACAGGCAAGTGGGGCGCCGGCCCAACCTACCTGATCGCGGCGATTGCCGCCTCCTGTATATGTACAGTCGGTCTTGTCCGACGCACCGCTGATCTACTCGCCGAAAAAGCGTCTGCGAGAGGGGAAACAAACAGACAGAATGCGCGATTCGCCGCAAACGTTATGGCCATATTGTGCGCCGGTGTGTTTGTGTGGCAGGCTGCACTCAACATTCATCTGCCGACCAGCGGCAGACTGCTGGGGAAGGTTGCTGATGTCATCGGTGTGGCAGGTCGATCATCCTATCCGCCATACCCTTATTACGACTCGATCGGTTATACCCAACTGGGACATCTACTCGATCCCGCGGATATCCAGAATGGCTGGGATCTGGTTCAGATCGCCCGCAGTGTGAATGGTCCGGTCTGGAGCGAAGAGGCTATGCTGACATTGAACGCGGGCAAGGATGTTGTCACCAACCCAACACAACTGCTGAACCTCTCCAAGAACGATATGCTTGACACGACGAAGATGATAGCGATGATCAGACAGAAAGCCTTTGGAGCGGCGATTTTCAGGGCGCAGTTTTACCCACAGGATGTGATGATCGCGTTCGGTCAGAACTATCATTGGGTGCGGGCTGTGCATATGAATGGCTTTGATTATCAAGTGCTCTATCCAAATGGAAAATAATGACTGAGGACTTCACCTTACGGCTGCCGAATTACGAAGGGCCGCTCGACGTGCTGCTTCACCTGATTGAGGAGCGCCGCCTTGAGATTACGGCTGTCTCTATCGCGAGCGTGGCAGACCAGTTCCTTGGATACATGAGCGCCATGCAGAGTCGAGATCCCAAGACGCTGAGCAATTTCGTCGCCGTTGCCGCCCGCTTGATCGTCTTGAAAAGCCGGGCCCTATTGCCGCAGTTCAACCGCATCGATGACGCGGACGAATCCGACCAGAATGAGGACGATCTCGTCTCTCAGCTACGGGCATACCAGCTCTACAAGCGCACTGCGCGCTGGCTGCTGGCTCGAGAGATCGCGGGAATACGCGCATTCCCGGTACAGCCGCCTCCGCTTGAACGCCCCCAGTCGCGCCAGTTGCCGCTGGATGACGTGACACTGGATATCCTGGCGCGCGCCATGCAACGGGTCGTCGATCGGTGGCTCCCGCCGCCGCCAGTCGATGGCGTAGTTTCCCGGCTGCCGTTTACCGTTAATGATTGCATCATGCGAATCGAAACCGCCATCTCGCAAAAACCGCGCATCACGTTTACAGATGTGCTCTTGGGAGTAGATCTGCGCGTTGAAATCGTCATCAACCTGCTGGCGTTGCTTGAGTTACTCAAACGCAACGTGGTCATCGCGTGGCAGGAACAGGCATTCGGCGATATCACAATCGAGAAGGCGCCGCCAATGGAAGCAGAATGGGCGTCACCGGATACTGTCGAATTGGATGGCGACAATCAAATAATGACAGATGAGGTGTTTACTGACTAGTACTACTTTGTCACAGATTAGACTAATAGCATGGGCAAGTCGAAACGACAGGCGCATGCGCCAGAAGAACCACTGGACGAGTTGACGAACTTTCTGAATGCGGTCGGCATCGAGTTTGGCGACA